>CAYXKV010000009.1:0-23563 GCA_964464975.1 uncultured Candidatus Saccharibacteria bacterium
TAGAAATGTGGGAAAAAGAAAATATCCAGTCTTCGCAATCTTTCGCCCAAAATCTGGAACGAGAGATCAAAGAAACCGAGCAAAAGTTAGACAAACTCGTTAATGCCTTTTTGGACGGAAGTATTGAAAAAGAAACCTATCTTGCCAAAAAGGACGAACTTATCAAAACAAAAACAGACCTCAATAAGAAAAAGGCTGATTTTGGGCGAAAGGGAAACAATTGGATTGAACCATTGAAAGATTGGATTTTATCCGCTCACCACGCAGAAAAGTTGGCTTCGTCAAACGATTTTGATGAAATTAAGTCGTTTGTGCAAAAAATTAGAACGAACCGCCGCCTTTTTGGAAAAAATGTTTCTTGGGATTTCAAAAAACCTCTTGATTTGCTGGTCAATCGCTCCGCCGACGAGCGGAGCGAGAAGGCGACATCTCTCTCAAATTTGACAAATCTTGTCTGGTCGGGGTACCCGGAATCGAACCGGAGCCTCACGCACCCGAAGCGTGTATACTACCACTGTACGACACCCCGAAATTTACTCACTTGTCACGTAGAAAGTGCTGGGAGGGAGATTTGAACTCCCACTTTCTTGCGAAAACTAGCTCCTGAAGCTAGCGCGTCTACCAATTCCGCCATCCCAGCACTTCACACGTGATATGTTACTAACTCTATCAACCTGTCTCATTCACATATAAAATATAGCAAATTTTTCAGTTTTATGTATCATGACTTGAATTAATAGGTAAGAAAAAGATATGTTAGAAAAATATAAAGGGAACCACCAAAAAGGAGGGGACACCGATTTTTCAAGCGAGGCGGATAATGTTGATCCCAAACTTGAAATAGAGAGAATTACACGAATTTTAGAAGAAGCAGATGAGAATCCAAGCCTACACGCAGATAAGGATCTGAATTTTCTATCAAGGAAGCTTGCCACGTTAAAAATGAGTCAGGAGTAGTAATATAGTGTAAAAGAATTTGACATAATCATCGTATCCTGCTAAACTTTTACCATGTTAAAAATACGACTTCAGAGAGTTGGAAGGAAGCACGAGCCTGTTTTCAGGCTTGTTTTGACTGATTCAAAAAATTCGCCAAAGAGCGGTAAGTTCTTGGAAGTACTTGGATCTTATGACTCAAGAAGAGGAGAGAGAGCGGAATTCAAAAACGACAGAGTAAAATACTGGCTTTCCATGGGTGCAAAGACATCAGACACTGTGCATAACATCCTTGTGGACAAGAAGGTTGTTTCCGCAAAGAAAATAAACGTTTTACCGTTAAAGAGGCCTATATTAAAGCCTGAGTCTGATAAGCCTGAATCTCCAAGAGTAGAGGAGACCAAGTCACAGGAAGCAACGGCAGAAGAGGCAAAGGCAGAGAAAGAGACGAAAGAGGAGCCGGAAATAGAAAAGGTGGAGTCAAGCGAATAAGATTTGAAGCTTCTAAAATTTACTGTATAATTACAAAGGAATTATTAATTTATTCAACGGAAATGGAAAACGACGCGCAATTTTTGGAGTTTGTTGTTAAGAAGCTTGTAGATCATCCTGAAGCGGTAAAGATAAACCGCACGGTAGACGAAATGGGAGTACTACTCTCGCTTGATGTCCACCCTGAGGATATGGGTAAGATCATTGGTAGATCCGGCAATACAGCCAAAGCCATAAGAATTCTTTTGAGGGTTGTGGGGATGAAGAACAACGCCAGAGTCAACCTCAAAATCAATGAGCCCGAGGGGGGCAGAAAGCAGTCATCGATGGACACCATGAAATCAGTTGATGATGTGATGGAGGATTTAAAGCTATAATTATTTCCCGTTGTTTAGGGCAGCAAAAAAGTCCGTATGGACTTTTTTGTTTTTTGTAGTATTATTATTTTACTGACAATATTTATCTATGACATTTCACATAATTACATTGTTTCCTGAATCCCTGAAGCCGTATCTTAACGCCTCTATTTTGGGCCGTGCTCAGAAAAAAAAGTTAGTGAATTTTGTTTTTTATAATCCGAGAGATTTCGTTAGGGCATCAAAATCGCAAAAGAAAAAAAAGCTTCCTTATCTTCGTGTAGATGATAAGCCTTACGGAGGCGGAGCAGGGATGGTCATGCAAGCAACGCCTATAGTAAAAGCGGTGGTGAAAGCGCTTAGAAAAGTATCTTCGGCCCTCCCTCCTCTTATTATTTGGCTTACGCCATCAGGAAGACTGTTTGATAACAAAATGGCAGAGAAATTTGCAAAGAGCGGCGCGGACACCATCATCATTTGCGGAAGGTATGAAGGCATTGACGAAAGAGCGTTTAAAATAATCAAAAGTTTTAAAGGATCAAAAATTAAAAAGTTATCACTCGGGCAATTTGTATTAACCGGCGGCGAAGTGCCAGCCCTTGCCATAATTGACGCCGTTTCAAGAAGAATCACGGGGGTGTTAGGGAAGGACCAATCTGTGGAAGAAAGGAGAGTGGCTTCAAGCGAGGTATATACTCGGCCCGAAGTCCTCAAATACAGAGGCAAGCAATATCGCGTTCCAAAGGTTCTTCTATCCGGAAACCACTCGGAAATAGAAGGGTGGAGAAGGAAGAAATCAAGGTAATTACAAGAGATATGCAAAAACCCGCAATGTAATGCGGGTTTTTGCTCAATCCGGGCGCAAAAAACACGCGTATTTCGCTCCTCACAGATAAGCCAAAGGAGAAATGCATTGTCCCTAATCCTAGGCAGTTCCAAGGACTAGAGAGCGGTGGACTTCTCTTTTGGTTCAGAAGGATCAATCCTTAAGGATTTTATCACGATTCTAGAGAAGATACATGTGAATAGTAAATTAAACCATAGATTTCACACTCTTATACACTAAATGCGGTGATTTTTTGCATACTTAGGGATATAATATACGTATTGTAACATTATAATTAAAAATTATTTTTATGATGGAGTCGTTTAATCAAAATAAAAAAAAGGAAGAGGGAGCAGAATTTATAAATAAAAGCAGAGAAAAAGCCTTAGAAAACGCACAGGACAGAGTGGTTAATGCGTTTAGAGAAATGTTTAACAGAGACGGTGAGGCCCGCGGGACAATTAAAAGAGTGAGCCACCCGAGCGAAAGAGAATAAAATGGCTAGAGAAATAAAAAACGGTCTTGATTACCTTGTAGCTCAAGCTCAGAACGATACGGATGTGGCTAAAATGGTTTTGGAGGAAATCAGAAAAGGTGTAGGCGATAGCAAGGACAGGTATTATGACGAGAAGATTGCGCTTAAAATGCTTGAGTTTTTTACCCACGAGGAGAAATTTATCACACTCTACGCCGAGGCCAAGACCGAGTATCCGATACTTGCGGAGCTTATGGAGAACAAAAAGCCTTATTTAAGGGACTTGCTTGCCGAAGCGGACAAACTTTATAAAAAAGCATCCTTGTTAAGAATTAATACTTCGAAATAATTTGGAATTTTCATGCATATTGATAAGGATCTTCTTGAAGCTCACCTGAACAACATCCGCTCGCTTCAATCCAAAAGCGGGCTTTTTATGGCGTCGCGTTCGGACGTCTCGACCGGCTACAATAAAGCCTGGCTTAGAGATAATTTTTATACTTGTCTCACTTTCGAGGAAATCAAAGACATGACAACTACGGTCAAGGTCTGGGATGCTATCCTTGATATTTTCGTAAAGCATAAAGATAAAATAGACTGGGCGGCAAAGAACAAGCCTTTCGCAACTTATCAGTACATACACGCAAGATATAATCCTGAGACCTTCGAAGAATACTGGGACGAATGGGGCAACAAGCAAAACGACGCCGTAGGAGCCATATTGTGGAAACTTGGCGATTTGCACAACAAAGGAATCGACATTGTGAATACGGTAGAGGAGAGACTTGTGGTTCAGAGCATAATTGACTATTTGCACTCTATAGAATACTGGCACGATCCGGACAATGGTGTATGGGAGGAATACGAGGAGGTGCACGCTTCATCGGTTGGGGCGTGCCTCGCGGGACTCAAATCTATTTCACGGACAGGAATGTTTCGTATACCAAATGAGCTTATAGCAAATGGAGAATCAGCCCTGTCAAAGCTTCTACCTAGAGAATCAAAATCTAAATTTTCTGATCTCGCTTTGCTTTCCCTTATTTATCCGTTCAACATAGTGCCGGAGGCTACAGCTCGCGAGATCGTTAGAAAAATTGAGTATCACCTAGAGAGATCAAGAGGAGTCATAAGATATAAAAACGATCGCTATTATAATAGAAACGAAGATGGATACAGCGAAGAGGCAGAATGGTGTTTCGGATTTCCTTGGCTTTCTATCATTTACCATAAATGGGCTAACGATAAGCATACGTTCATGGACGTTACTGACAGCGAAGATATGAAAATAGCGAAAGAGTATCTTATAAAATCTATCGACACTATCCGTGACGGACAGATTCCCGAGCTTTATTACTCAGACACCAACAAACCGAACGAAAACACCCCCTTAGGTTGGGCAGAATCGCTTTTTGTCGTTGCTTTAATGAGAGTGGGCAATAAGTTTGAAAACGAAGCCATCGAAAACCAGTAACCTAATGGAAATTGATGAATTTGAGGTTATCCACAAATGGGTTTGACAAACTTGACAGATTTTTTCATAGGGATTATACTAATGTTCACTATTGATTGATTGAGTTATGGCTTGTCAATAGAGGGCTGTTGAGAGCAAAACAGCCTTCCGCTTAATGTAGCGGATCCGCTCTAGCGGTAGCTTACAAGCAAAATTCTCGGTTTTGAATTACAAAACAATTCATAGTTAAAGATCGAGGACCAGAAAGTCCCCAAGCAGTTTGGGGTGTGTTTTGATGTATAAATAAAAACCCAATTATTATTATTATATTAAAAAAGCGCTATAAATTTATGCTAAATACCGCCTCGGCCGATTTAAAAAGGCACTTGCCGAAGAAATATTTCGCCAAGTTCAAAAAGCCGCTTGCTCCCATTCCAAATCTGGTAAAGGATCAGATCGATTCTTTCAAGTGGTTTATCGACAAGGGTATAAGGGAAGTTTTCGATGAGTTCAAAGGTGTGAACGATTTTTCTGGCAAAAAATTCAGGTTTGAATTTTTAGATTTTGAAATTGAGAAGCCCAAATACGACGAGTACTATGCCAAGGAGAAACAGCTTACGTATGAAGCTACCCTCAAAGCCCGAGTTAAACTTATTAACAAAAACGTAGGCACCGAAAAGGAACAGGAGATATTCCTTTCAGAAATTCCCATGATGACGCCGCATGGTACTTTTATAATAAGCGGCAACGAAAGAGTCATAGTACCGCAACTTGCAAGATCATTCGGAGTCTTTTTTACAAGTACCGAAATAAAAGGGCGCCCCTACTTTGGAGCCAAGATCATACCGTCCCGAGGTGCCTGGATCGAGATTGAGACGGACTACGACAAGACTATATATGTACGCATAGACAGAAAAAGAAAATTTTCTGTTGCCTCGCTTTTGAGAGCTTTTGGTGCAGAGACCGACAGTGATATATTCGACCTCTTCAAGGACAACAAAGACGCCAAGGAATTTCTGGAGAAATCGATCGCCAAAGCGCACGCTAAAACTTCAGGCGACGCATACGTCGAGATATACAGGAGACTCCGTGACGGTGATTTGGCAACTCCTGAAAACGCTAAAGAATTTTTCAGGGCCCTTTTCGATCCTGAGAGATACGATCTGCAAAAAGTCGGCAGGTTTAGGTTCAACGCACGATTTGGCTTGCCCACGGACGGCAAGGATGCCGATCGAAGAACCTTAAACCTCGATGATCTTGGACTTGTCATAAACCATATAATCCACCTCAACGTTACCCCAGGAGCGATAGAGGATGATATCGACCATCTTGGCAGCCGAAGAGTGCGGTACGTAGGCGAGCTATTGCAGCAGAAGTTTAGGATCGGTATGGCTCAGATCAAGAGAAACATGCAAAACAGAATGTCGACAGTCGACGCGGACATCACTTTACCTATTCAGTTCATCATGCCAAAACCTCTACAGGCGAGAATCAAGGAATTTTTCACTACTAACCAGCTTTCCCAGTTCATGGGACAGGAAAATGCTTTGGCCGAGATAGAGCACCTACGAACCCTCTCAGCTCTCGGACCAGGAGGGCTCAACAGAAGCAGGGCCGGTTTTGAGGTTAGAGACGTGCATCCGTCCCATTATGGAAGGCTTTGCCCCATCCATACTCCAGAGGGTCCGAATATCGGACTCATACTTCACCTTTCACTCTACGCCAGAATAAATGAATTCGGAATGATAGAAACTCCTTATATAAAGGTAAAAAACGGCCACGTCACTCACGAGGTTGAGTACTTAAATGCTCTTGAGGAAGAAAAATTTGCAATCGCCCACGCGGCAACCGAAATCGACGAGAAAGGCAGGATAGTGCCGGAGATGGCTGAGGCCAGAGTTGAGGGCAGGCCGGGACTGGTCCATAAAAACAAAGTTAATTATATGGACGTTGCCACAAATCAGGCGTTCTCAATCGCGACTTCACTTATCCCGTTTCTTGATCACAATGATGCAAACCGAGCGCTTATGGGCTCCAACATGCAGAAACAAGCGGTTCCATGTATCGAACCCGAAGCTCCTCTAGTAGCCACCGGCATCGAGGGCGCAGTGATGCGCGATACAGGAAGGCTCGTCATCGCCGCAAGCGAAGGCATGGTATCTAAGGTTGATGGTAAGTCAATAGTCACAAAGGATTCAAGCGGCAAGGAGACTTCCTACAGACTGATAAATTTTGCAAAAACTAATGGCGCCACCTGTTTCCACCAGAGACCAATCGTCGAGGTGGGGGCGAAGGTTAAGAAAGGCGACGTCCTGGCGGACACTCTCTCAAGCGTAAACGGGGAGATGGCTTTGGGACAAAATATTTTTATTGCATTTCTATCATGGTCAGGAGCGAACTACGAGGATGCCGTCATACTTTCTGAAAAACTTATAAAGAACAATAAATTCACATCTGTGCATATAGATGAAGTGGTAGTAAACGTACGCGATACCAAGCTAGGCCCCGAGGTAACCACTTGTGATATTCCAAACGTCGGAGAGTCAAAGCTTAAAAATCTTGACGAAGACGGCATTATAAGGATTGGTGCCGAAGTTACTCCCGGAGACATCCTCGTCGGCAAAATCACTCCCAAGGGCGAGACTCAGCTTACTCCGGAAGAAAGGCTGCTTAGGAGCCTCTTCGGTGAGAAAGCACGAGATGTCAAAGACACATCAAAAAGAGTTGACGGCGGCAAGAGAGGCCGAGTCATAAATGTGCAGGTTTTCTCAAGAGAGAAAGGGGACAAGCTCGAGTCGGGTATCATCAAGCGAATTCATGTTGAGATTGCCGAGATTCGTAACATTTCAGTGGGAGACAAACTTGCAGGCAGACACGGAAACAAAGGCGTCATTTCTAAAATTCTTCCAGTAGAGGATATGCCTTATATGGCTGATGGCACTCCTGTCGATATGATCCTTACCCCGCTTGGTGTGCCTTCAAGAATGAACTTGGGCCAGATACTTGAGCTCCACCTCGGTCTTGCTGCAAAAACACTAAACTATCAGGCTGTGGTGCCGCCGTTTGCAGGAGCTTCTGATATGGAAATCAAGGAGGAGCTGAATAAAGCAGGATGGGACCAGAGTGGAAAAGTTCAGCTTTTTGACGGAAGGACCGGCGAGGCTTTCAAACAGAAGACTGCTGTTGGATATATGTATGTACTCAAACTAAACCATATGGTTGAAGACAAAATACATATGAGATCGATCGGTCCGTATTCGCTCATCACCCAACAACCGCTCGGAGGCAAGGCACAGGGAGGAGGACAGAGATTTGGAGAAATGGAAGTTTGGGCGCTTTTGGGTCACGGTGCCGCATACACCTTGCGGGAAATGCTTACCGTCAAATCGGATGACATCGTCGGCCGAAGCGCCGCATTTGATTCCATCGTTAAGGGTGAGCGCATAAGAAGCGAGAATCTTCCTGCTGCTTTCAATGTCATGATTAGCAATTTAAGAGGACTTTCACTCAATGTCGAATTATTGAAAGGCGAGGAGAGTGATCTCAATCAATAACAAAAAAATATGTCTAAAAATTTCAACACAAACGATTTCGACATGATGAGGATCTCTCTCGCTTCTCCAGAGGCCATAAGGAGCTGGTCTTTTGGAGAAGTTACCAAACCAGAGACCATCAACTACCGAACTCAGCGCAGCGAGCGCCACGGACTTTTTGACGAAAAAATATTCGGACCGGATAAGGATTTTGAATGTTACTGCGGCAAATACAAAGGCATCCGATACAAGGGCATTGTTTGCGAAAAATGCGGCGTTGAAATCACCCGATCGATCGTCAGACGCGAGAGAATGGGTCATATCGAGCTTGCCGCACCCGTTGCTCATATCTGGTTTTTGAAGAGCATGCCTTCTAGAATCGCAAGCATTTTGGGTATTTCCTCCGCTGACGTAGAGAAGGTAGTGTATTTCGCGGGATACATCATTACCAAAGTGTCTGAATCAGAAAAGCAAAGCATACTCAAGGATCTGGACGCCGAGTATAAAAGCAAGTCCAAAGGCATAACTGAAGAGTCAAAGAGAGAGGAGCTTAAGGAAAAGCTTTTAAGCACAAAGCGTGAGATCGAGAGCATAATCGAAGGTAGAGTCATAAATGAAGTTGCCTATCACAACTACTCTGTAAAATACGGAACGTTTTTTGAAGCAGAAATCGGCGCTGAGGCCATTTACAAAATTTTTAGAAACTTGGACCTCAATAAGCTCGAAGAGAAAACTCGCGAGGATCTTTCAAAATCAAAATCACTTGATGCCACAAAGATCGCAAAGAAGCTTTCCATCATCCAGTCAATGATCCGATCCAAGACCAAGCCGGAATGGATGTTTCTTAGCGTCATTCCGGTCATACCTCCTGCAATGAGGCCCATGGTTCCGCTAGACGGCGGCAGATACGCGACGAGTGATGTAAACGACCTTTACCGAAGAGTTATCAACCGAAATAACAGGCTGAAAAAACTTCTCGAGATCAAGGCACCGGACGTAATTTTAAGAAATGAAAAAAGAATTCTTCAGGAGGCTGTAGACGCGCTTATTGATAACTCCATAAGACATAACAACAAGGACCAAGTTCTTGCCCAGACAAGCAAGGCCCGTGAGCTAAAGTCGCTCTCTGATAACCTCAAAGGCAAAAGGGGGTTGTTTAGACAAAATCTTTTGGGTAAAAGAGTGGACTATTCTGGACGTTCGGTTATTGTCGTGGGGCCAGAACTTAGACTGAACCAATGTGGCCTTCCCAAGCATATGGCTCTGGAGCTTTTCAGGCCGTTTATCATAAAGGAGCTTCTGCGACAAGAGCTTGCCTATAACGTACGCGGGGCAGGAAGGCTTATCGACGAGGAAATTCCCGAGGTTTGGGCTATTCTTGAAGAGACCATCAAGGATAAATTCGTTCTTCTTAACCGAGCCCCGACTTTACACAGGCTAGGTATACAGGCATTCAAGCCGGTACTCATTGAGGGCAACGCCATTCAGGTGCATCCGCTTGTCTGCAACGCTTTCAACGCGGACTTCGACGGCGACCAGATGGCCGTCCACGTTCCTCTCTCTGAAGAGGCCCAGAAGGAAGCTGAGTTCATTATGGCCTCAGATAGGAATATTTTGAAGCCTGGAAGCGGAGATCCGACCATTTCCAATAAACCGCTCGATATTATTTTGGGATGCTATTGGATGACCAAGGACGTGACGGGCGAGAAAGGCGAGGGAATGATTTTCACTAGCCCAAACCGAGCGATTACCGCGTACGACTTCGGCGTGGTGGATTTCAGGGCAAAAATTAAGGTTCTAGGTACGGATTCGCCTAAATATGCCAAATTCGGGGGTGAACTTTTCGAAACTACAATCGGAAAACTTTTGTTCAACGCCATTTTACCGAACGATTACCCTTACATTAATGCTGAAATAGACAAGAAGAAGATGGCGGCTATCGTAGATGATTTGATACAGATATACGGGATAGACGCCGTGCCCGCTATCATGGATAAGGTGAAGGAGTTCGGATTCAAATACGCGACAGTTTCCGGAGTCACCTGGGGGATTGACGACATTATGATTCCGGAGGACAAGTATGCGATCATCGAAAAAACCAAAACCAGAGTTGCCGAGGCACAGGATCAGTATGAAGCGGGACTCCTCTCCCATGCCGAGAGAAGAGCCAAAAACATTGAGCTTTGGACGGCGGCCAAGGAGGAAGTCGAGAAGTCGATGCAGGAGGCCCTAGATAAATCGGGATCGGTTTATGATTTGGTGAAGTCCGGAGCCAGAGGTTCCATGGGACAGCTCACACAGATGGCGGGCATGAAAGGACTTATCGTCAACACCGCAGGCGAGACTATAGATTTCCCTGTAATTTCTTCAAACAAGGAAGGTCTCACGCCTATCGAATACTTCATAACCACCCACGGTGCACGAAAAGGACTTACCGACACGGCATTGAACACGGCAAAAGCAGGTTATCTTACAAGAAAGCTTTTTGATGTATCTCAGGATGTAATTATTAACGAAGTGGATTGCGGTACCAAAGATGGCATAGTTATAAGCCGTATCACTTCTTCAGGCATGGAGGTTTCTCTAGCTAAAGTTGCCAAAGGCAGGTACCTTTCTGCAGACGTTAAAGATCCAGAAGGAAATGTAGTTTTTGATAAAAATCATTTTCTTACAAGAGACGATGCCAAGAAACTGGAGAGCCTCGGTGTCGAGAGCGTTACAGTAAGGTCGCCTCTTACCTGCAAAACTCTGGATGGTGTCTGCGTACACTGCTACGGAATGGATTTGGGCAAAAACAAGGTGATTGAGCTCGGTGAGGCTATCGGTACCGTTGCCGCGCAGGCAATCGGAGAGCCTGGAACTCAACTTACCATGAGAACATTCCACGCTGGAGGCACCGCTTCGGTAGGAGGAGACATTACCCAAGGTCTGCCGAGAGTCGAAGAAGTATTCGAGAACAGATCGCCAAAAAATCCCGCAGTGATATCTAAGGTTGCCGGAACAGTAAGTGAGATAAAGATTGAAGGAAAGGAAAAAATCATACATATACTTCCGGATGAGGGTGAAAAATCAAAAACTAAAAGCAATTCTGAATATGCTGTTAATTACCACAGAGTTATCTTAGTCAAAGTTGGTGACAAGGTTGAGAAGGGGGATATTTTGACTGACGGATCGGTGGATCTGGATGAACTATTTAAATTTGCAGGTCGAGAGGCCACTCAAAACTATATTATTAGAGAGATTACCAAGATTTACGAGCTTCAGGGTGAGCCAGTATCGAGAAAGCATATTGAGGTCATCATCAAACAGATGTTTTCTAGGCGAAGAGTCAAAGATCCGGGCGGAACCAACCTTTCGCAAGGGGATATAATATCGCAAACCGAGCTTCACATAGAAAACGAGATTGCAAGGAAAGCGGGTAAGGAGGAGGCCAAAGCGGAGTCACTGATCCTCGGCATTACTGAAGTTTCGCTATCCAGGAAGAGTTTCCTTTCTTCTGCATCGTTCCAGCACACCACTAGAATGCTTATTCAAAACGCTCTCCGCGGGACAGTCGACAGGCTCCGCGGCCTCAAGGAAAACGTGATAATCGGCAGGCTTATTCCTGCAGGTTCAGGCTTTGAAGGCAGCGAGAAACAGAAGGTGATCGAGGAATTGCGTAGGGAATTAGACCAAATTTAAAAGCGAAATGTCTAAAATAACCGATCAAATTAAAGAGAGGTTAGACATCGTGGAAGTCATCGGATCCTACATCAAGCTAGACAAAGCAGGGATAAATTTCAAAGCAAAGTGTCCCTTTCATAATGAGAAGTCGCCTTCGTTTTTTGTCTCGCCTTCCCGTCAAAGTTTTTATTGTTTCGGCTGCCAAGCAGGAGGAGATGTCTTCAGCTTCATTGAGAAATTTGAAGGGGTTGACTTCAGAGGAGCACTTCACAGCTTGGCAGACAAGGCAGGCATAGAGATACCCCGCGACGCATGGAAGAATGAACCGAGGGAGGGCGTAAACGAGAGGCTCTTTGAAATTATGGAGAGGGCGACGGAAAT
The DNA here is from genome assembly GCA_964464975.1 of uncultured Candidatus Saccharibacteria bacterium. Taxonomy (GTDB): domain Bacteria; phylum Patescibacteriota; class Minisyncoccia; order Phycocordibacterales; family WO2-35-19; genus CAYXKV01. The sequence continues at coordinate 12,113 of CAYXKV010000009.1, forward strand.
ATTTGAAGAAAATTTTGCGTCAGCCCATAGAGAGAAGGAGTACCTAGCAGGAAGGGGAATATCGGACGAATCAGTCAAAAAATGGCGGGTGGGACTTGCAAAGGATGAGTGGCGATCGCTATTTGAAAAATTAAAGCAGAATGGTTTTTCAAAGGAGGAGATGCTCGAAGCGGGACTTATCAAAAAAGTGCCTGAGGAGAGCGCTCCAAAGAGCTCTGGGCAAGAGAGGTATTATGACACTTTCCGGAATAGGATCATTTTTCCAATCTTTGACGCTTCCGGCAGAGTAATCGCCTTTTCTGGACGGGCAATAAGGGAAGATGAGAGAACTCCAAAATATTTAAATTCGCAGGAGACTCCGCTCTTTAAGAAATCCGAGGTATTGTACGGGCTAAACTTCGCCAAGGAGAGTATCCGTAAAAATGATTACACCGTCCTTGTTGAAGGGCAAATGGATTTGCTTATGTCTGTCCAGTCGGGAATTAAAAATGCCGTCGCTTCCTCCGGTACCGCCTTGACTTTAGAGCACCTGAGAAAACTGCACAAGTTATCAAACAGAGTGATTATCGCATACGATGGAGACCAATCCGGAATTAATGCCGCCGAGAGAGCCTCTCAAATCGCTTTGACTTTGGGTATGGAAGTGAAAGTTGCGGTTATGCCTGATGGCGAGGACCCTGCGTCAGTTGCAAGAAAAAATCCGGAATCGCTAAAGGAAATGTTAAGAAACGCTGAACAATTTACGGATTTTGTGATAAACAGAGCCTATGGCGAGAATAAGGGCAAAAATCTTTCAAAATATTTCCTAAGCAAGGTCTTGCCCATAGCCTTGCTGTTCAAAAGCGACATGGAAATGTCCGAATTTATCTCGAAGATATCAAGAAAGATTGGAATACCCGAGGAATCAGTATGGTCAGATCTCAAAAAGATAAAGTCTCAAGAAAAGTTTATTCCGGACGACGCTAAAAATTTCACTATTGACGAGAGTCCGGAAAAGTCATTGACAGCGATTATCTTTTTTCTTGAAGACAAGAACAAAAGTAATGAGGCCGTCGAACTTCGAAAAAAATGGGCTCAGCTTTCAGGAGACAAGACCGTCCATGATACGATCCAAAATTTCAGTGAGCAAAAGGAGCCGATGATATTTAGGTTTGAAGCGCTGCAACCGGAGGAAAAAGCGTTAGAAATAGGGGAGGAGGTGCTCTCTAGGATAGAGCTCAATGTATTAAGGAGGAAGATGTCGGAACTTTCAAAGGAATTGGACGGTGCGAAGGTGGCTCGGGATAGGGAGAAAAAAGAGAGTGAAATATCCAGAATTTCAAAAAGAATTAATGATCTGACAGCCATTTACAAATAATAGACAACGAGAATTATCAAATTTTAAAAATATTATAGGCGCAATGAAAAACAAGAATAAATACAAAAAAATAAAAGCCAAGAGAATAAAGCTTTCGAAAAATAAGTCACAAAAGAGAAAGCCCGCAAAAAAATCAGTAAAGCAAAACCGATCAAAAACTGCAAAAAAGCCGCCCGCACAAAAAGTGTTTAAAAAGCCGTTTCTTGAGTCTGACGCAAAGCGCGAAGTCCTGATCGCCAAGGGCAAGGATAGGGGATTTATCACATATGATGAGATCCTCAAGGAATTTCCCACCATAGAAGACGACGTCTCTTTGCTTGAAAAAATATACGAGGACTGCGCCACAGCTGGGGTGGATATAATCGAGGGAGGACGTCTCCTCGACGATATCATAGATGACAAGGTTAAAGATTTTTTGAAGGACGATATTTCTTACGACTCTATCCAGATGTATTTAAAGGAAATCGGGCAACACGCCTTGATCTCAGGATCACAGGAGAAGGAGCTTGCCCGCCGCATCGAACAAGGAGACGAGGAGGCAAAAAATATTTTGGCCCGGGCCAACTTGCGCCTAGTGGTCTCAATCGCAAAGAAGTATGTCGGCAGAAGCTCCGATCTCACACTTCTTGATCTTATTCAGGAAGGAAATTTGGGCCTCTTTAAGGCTGTCGAAAAGTTTGACTGGACCAAAGGATATAAATTCTCTACTTACGCCACTTGGTGGATTAGGCAGGCAATTACCAGAGCCTTGGCAGACCAGAGCCGGACCATCAGGGTGCCTGTGCACATGGTAGAGACCATCGCCAAATACAAACAGGTAGTTAGGAGGCTTACCCAAGATCTTGGCAGAGACCCGCTACCGGAGGAAATTGCCGTTGAGATGAACCTTGAACCGGAAAAAATATATATGATTGAAAAGATTGATCAGGGCACGGTATCGCTTGAAACTCCGGTGGGAGATGAGGATGAGAAATCAACCTTAGGCGACTTTATCGCCGACGATAAAATCCTTTCCCCGGACCAAGAGGCAAACAGAAGGATAATAAGAGACCAATTGCAGGAAATCCTTGCAGATCTCCCCCCGAAAGAAAAGAAAATCATCGAAATGCGCAACGGGCTTATCGACGGTGTCTACCACACCCTTGAAGACGTAGGCAAAGAATTCGGCGTAACCCGCGAACGCATCCGACAGATAGAGGCGAAGGCCCTGGAGAAAATGCGACAGCACGAAAAAACTCAACGCCTTCAACATTTTTTGTAAATTTTGATACTACGCAAAAGTACCGTGTTTGATGATATAATCGCCCTATGAATGAGGGGGTATTCAAGGAGAGGTACTTAAAATTGAATAAAAAGCAGAGGGAGGCGGTGGACACCATAGACGGCCCAGTGATGGTTATAGCAGGGCCCGGCACCGGCAAAACGACTATTCTCGCCTTGCGAATTGCAAACATTTTGCGAAAAACTGACACGCCGGGGTCGGCAATACTTGCCTTGACTTTCACTGACGCGGGAGCACGGAGCATGAAGGAAAAATTGCGCGGGATCATCGGCGAGAGGGTGTATGAGATCCCAGTGCATACTTTCCACGGATTTGCCCATTTTGTGATTTCGGAATTTGCAGATCACTTTCCCGGACTTTCGAGATCGACTCAAATCACCGATATTGAGTCGGAGGCAATGATAAGGGAAATCCTAAAACAGAAGGAGTTTTCTAAATTAAGGCCTTTGGGCGACCCCGATTTTTATGTTGGAAAGATTATTGACGCTATAGGCGATTGCAAACAGGAAGCTTGGACTCCACAGATTATAGATAGCTTCGCCAGAGAGGAGATAGAGAGGATTAAAAACAACGAATCCTCGATTTCAAAAACGGGCAAAAGCAAGGGCATGCTTAAAGGGGAATCTTTGAAAATGATTGAAAGATGTGAGAGAACGCAACTTTTCGCACAAGTATATGATAAGTACGAAAAAAGAAAGCAAGAGGAAAGAAAAATCGATTTTGATGATCTGATTTTCGGACTTGTTGAAGCCATGCGGCATGACAAGCTCCTTTTGCAGCTGCTTCAGGAGAAATATCTCTATATTTTGATAGACGAGCACCAAGATACCAATGATTCGCAAAATCTTGTGATAAAGTACCTTGCCGATTTTTTTGATTCTCCGAATTTGTTTATAGTAGGAGACGAGAAACAGGCTATCTATCGATTCCAAGGAGCATCGATCGAAAACTTTTTGCGGTTGAGGCAGTCGTGGGGAAACATCAAAGTCATACCTCTTGAAAATAATTATCGCTCTCATCAGAAGATACTTGACGCAACCTACCAGATGATTGAGAAAAATTACAAAGAGAGTGAGAACTTAGATCTAAGAGTGAGGCTTAAGTCAAAAGAAAGCGGCATAAAACCCATCGAAATAATCGGGTCACCGGACACCGAGACGGAAGAGAAAGAGATCGCTTCACGCATCAAGGAAATTCAAAGGGAATATCCGGAAAAGACTATTGCTGTGATTTTGAGAAAAAACAGCGAAGTTTCGAGAGTCATGAACTTTTTGAGCAGTATGGACATAAGCGCCACCGCCGAAAGGGGCACAAATATTTTTGAACATCCGTTTGGCAGGGTATTTTTTTCGCTAATTGATTTTTTATTGCAACCCGACCGGCTTGAAAGTTTAGCCCTAACTTTCCCCTATGGTTTATGGGGCCTGCCATTTGAAAAGCAGATTCCGATGATTAAATTTGCAAGAAGCGGCAACATTAAGGAAATTGGGGATCAAATTCCGCAAATTGAAAAGCTTTTAAGCGACGCCGCGCGTCTGGGCCCTTTAGAGTACTTGTCGCATTTAGCAAATTTATCCGGTCTTGATAGAATGGCCGCGGCAAATCCCATGACCGCAGAAGTATGGGGAGCGATATATGATCTGGCGAAGGATACTGTAAGATCATGCGGTATCGAGGACCCTCGAGCGCTTCTGAGTATGCTTCTTTCATACAGGAAAAGCGCGGAAAGGAAGACTATTAAAATAAAAACAGGCAAAGTCGATTCTAAGGTTTCAGTGCTGACTGCTCATGGATCCAAGGGATTGGAGTACGATTTTGTATTTACTCCGTTTGCCACAGAGGAGTATTGGATGAGCAGGAATAGAGGAGCGTTTTTTATTTTGCCGAGAGATAGGGGAAGCGAGGATGACGAGAAAGATGAAAGGAGGTTGTTTTATGTTGCTTTGACCCGGGCAAAAGAGCACGTTGTTATAAGCTACTCGGAGAGAGATAGCTTGGACAAACCTCTCACGCCTCTGAGGTTTATAGGGGAACTTGACCAAAACAGTGTATCGAAAATACACTTAAAATCATCGGCCAAGAACAATTTAAACAAGAAAGAGAATTTTGATAGGCTGACTGAGAGAGAGACGGAAAAAATTGAATACACCAAAAGGGCACTTCTTGAAAACGGGCTCTCAGTCACAGCCCTCAATCATTTCGTGAGCTGTCCAATGGAATTTTACTACAAAAGTATACTAAAGCTTCCGGATTCCCCGTCGGCGAGTTCTGAGAAAGGGAACGCCATGCACGAATCCATAAGCAGGGTATGGAGTGCGCTACATTCAAAGCTGATACCCACCACACTCGATAAAAGAAAGGGGGAAAGCGGGGATGAGGTGAACAAAATAAAAAGCATTCTCATCTCTTCAATAAGAGAATACTTCAAAAAATCACTTCTGCCGAAGCTTGAGAAAGATGCGGCTGCCGAAGAATTGATTTCAAACGCACCGCTTGTAGCACGCGCACTTATAAATCATTTTAAGCAACCCGGGAAAGTTTACACTGAGAATTGGGTCGAGGCGCATCTTGATTTTAAGGTTCACAAGGAAACAATAAATTTAAAAATTCACGGAAGGCTAGACTCGGTTATAGAAAATGGAGATGATTTGCTTGTCTTTGACTACAAGACCACAGAAGGCAAAAGTGAAAACGAGATTAAAGGCCTTACGAAAAATTCAAAAGGGGACTATTTCAGACAGCTTGTGTTCTACTCGATACTGCTTCAAAATTCTCATAGGTTTAAGAACAAAAAAGCTTCTTATAGCCTCGTTTTCATAAAACCAAACAAGTCCGGACAGTGCCCCACAGTTACTTTGTCTGTAAGCAAGAGCGACAGGGAGGAAGTGCTTTCCCAAATCCAAAGACTTTTGGATTCCGTATGGTCGGGAGATCTATTTTCCTCCCGCTGCTTTGACCGCTCTTGCAAATTTTGTACTATAAACAATCCTAAAGCCTAGTATTACGATTGCAGGATGAGCTCTATGACTGATTTTATCTGCTGGAAAGGATAAGCGCCCTCTATGAGGTAGTGTTCACCCGTCTTTGTATCTACCAAGACAGAAAAAGGAGTCCCTGATGCGCCGATTTCCTTTGCATTTTGAATATCGGCGTTTACTTTCGGCCCGAATTCACCACTATTGAGGCATGTGTTGAAAGTGTCCGACGAAAGCCCCACTTTGACGGCAATTTTTGGAAGTTCCTTGGGGTCAAGCTCGTTGTTGGACGGAGTCGTGTCATAGAGCATATTTGCATATTCCCAGAATTTGCTGTTACCTCCGATCTCTGAGGCGCACTCAAGAGCCTCCGCTTCCTTAAGAGCTCTGGAATGAAGCTCAGCAATAGGGAAGTGCCTGTAGACCCAGGCCACGTCCCCATCTCCTCCAAATTCCTGCATTACGCTTATCATAGTCTTGTGGAAAATCTTGCAGAACGGGCACTCCGTATCCGAGTATTCCACTACCAAAACTCTCGCCTTCGGATTGCCGAGAATGTGGTCATTAGCATCAATCGGTCGCATTGCGGTTTTGAGACTTTCGGAATTTGCCTCCTGTACCTTGGCTTGTCTCTGTTCAATTGTCGGATTGTCTCTCGACATCCTTCCGTTAAGATATATGCCGCCACCGATGAGGAGGCCGGCCACGATTATAGAGATGGGGAGCGATAATTTTTCTGACATGTTGGTAGGTTATTGATATACTTGATATTATAACACAATGAATATATTAGATGCTCTAATTTTAGGACTTATCCAAGGGCTGACTGAATTTTTGCCTGTGTCCTCGTCTGGACATTTGATCATAGCGAGAAAATTTTTGGGAGTGCCGCTTGAAAACAGCCTTTTTTTCGACATATTTTTAAACACAGCAACGCTTTTTGCCGTTGTTTATTGCTTTTTTGGGGATTTTAAAGCTTTGTACAGAGATTTGCGCACCGAAGGGTTTTCAAGAAGGTCAATGCATCTCATTTACGCCCTTATTCTCGGTACCATACCGGCCGCAATTGCGGGTTTCTTCTGGGCAGACTTGATTGAGAATACTTTTAGAGAAGGCTTGCCGGTAGCGCTTTTCCTTATAATCGGCAGCATCATAATGTTTTCCGCTGACAGAATAAAATCAAAAGGCGGACTTACTCCTCTTAAGGGATTTGGTATTGGTATCTTCCAGGCCCTAGCGCTTTTGCCCGGCATTTCAAGGTCTGGATCAACAATATCGGGAGGTATTTTTGCCGGACTTTCAAGAGAGGAGGCCATAAGGTTTTCCTTCCTTCTTCTCATTCCCGTAAGCCTCGGCGCGCTGCTTAAGGTGATTTTGGATATTGACGCGAGCGGGACTAGCGAACTTTTGAGCTTCCCCCATATAGCCGCTTTTGTCGCCGCCTTGCTTTCAGGTATTTGGTCTGTACGCTTCCTTGTCCGCTACCTTTCAAAAAATTCCTTCACTGCCTTTATCATCTACCGCCTTTTCCTTGCCGCTATTATTATAATTTTCTTGTAAAAAATATTTAGGAGAAAATATCTAAATCTAAAACGGGAGGGTGTGGTTGAGAGGGGATAGGTCGGATGAAGTTTCCCAAATCGAAGTGTCGAGTTTGACTTCGTTTAGGTTTGGGCCCTCTTTAAATATTAGCTTGCCGTTTTTGAGGGCATAGTCGTAAAGCTCTTTGGTGATGCGGACGTCATCGAGGCAGTATTTTATTATCTTGTCTATCTCTCCCTGCCTCCACCAGTTGACTGCCTCCAGTCCGTGACCGCTTTTGTTTGTGCCGAGGGTACCTTCGGCAATCTGGTCGAGCTTCATCCTGCGTCCCGCGCTCTTTTGCATTTCCTTGAGCAAATCGAGGCTTTTGATCTTGAAGAGGTCGCCATGGTAATACTTGTTGAGCAGCGGAATGTCGAAATGGTCTCCGTTGAAAGTGACCAGCATATCTGCACCTTCTATGATGGGCCAGAGTTTTTGGAAATCCTCTTGCAGAAATGAGTCATACTTGTCGGTGCCGGAGTCGTAGACCCCGACTACTGAAATCGAAAGATCGACAGGATCGTTAGATCCTACATCGCTGAAAAATTCTCTTGTTTCTACGTCAAATACAACCTTTCTCATTGCTGTGACGTTTTTATGAATTTTGAGACTTCATCGAGGCTGCCGGATCTCCCTTCTCTGGTAGAGGTATTGCGTACTGTAAATTGGCCGCCCTGTATCTCGTTTGTACCCACCGTAGATACGAATGGAACCTTTCTTTTATCAAGTGATTTAAGCTGGTCATGCAGTTTGCGCCCGGAAATATCAACTGCAGTATTGACTCCTTTTGACCTGAACATATCTGCTATCTTGTATACTTCCTTAGGATCGGTGTCAGGTGCGAGGCAGATGTAGAGTTCCGTCGATGAAGGGATCGTTGGAACAAGCTTGTGAGTAACGAGAAAATCCTTTATAGTCACATCCCCCATACCAAAACCGAAAGCCGGAATCGACTGCCCTAGATACGCTCCGACAAGCCCGTCATACCTACCACCACCAAACAGTGAACGCGGATTCTCTTCGTTCGTGTCAAAAACTTCGAAAACTACGCCTGTATAATAGTCAAAGCCGCGAGTCAAAGTCGGAATGAATTGAATGTTCCCAACACCTCTGTCGCGAAGGATATCTATGACCTGATTCAGATATTTGGCGCCAGAACTTTCATTCATCATAGTCAAGAGTCCTTCGCCATAATAGAGCGCCTCAAGCAGGCTCTTGGCCTTGTCCTCCTTCAAGAGAGTAACTAAAGATCGCCTCATCTCTTCGTTTGTAATTTTGCCTTTTTTGTCAAGAAGCCTGTAGGCAAAAGTTATTTTGTCTTTGTCAACTCCAATCTTCTCAAAGAGTTCGTCAAGCAGGAATCTGCTGTTCAACTTCACTACAAAATCAGAGTCCTTGGCGCCAAACCTGTGCATGATATCAGAGGCTAGGGCGATGACCTCGGCGTCAGCAAATGGATTTAGAACGCCGAAAATGTCGACGTTAAGCTGCCAGTGCTCCCGAAGCCTTCCTTTTTGAGGCTTTTCGTACCTAAAAACGTTTGGGATCGAGTACCACCTTATGGGAGAAGGCAATTCCTGAATTTTACCAGCAATCATGCGAGCAACGGTCGGAGTCATTTCAGGACGCAAGGCAACCTCTCGACCGCCCCTATCCTTGAAAGAATAGATCTGGCCTTCAACAATCTCTTCGCTTGTCTTGGAACGATATATTTCGAGCGGCTCTAAGATAGAGGCGCTGTATTCCTCATAACCCCACAGGAGGGAGGTTTTGCGCATTATGCCGAAGATATAATTCTGAATGGCTTGATCTTCGGGATAGAAGTCCCTGACGCCTTTGTAGCTCCCGGTAGGGAGTTTCTTGTTTCCAAATCCGAACATATTAGTGTAAATTATACTTGATTTATGGCAAAGACACAAACAAAGCTTCAAAGTTCCATTTCCAAAATTCCCGATTCGCCGGGAGTATACTTTTTCCTAGGAATAAAAAGGAAAGTGCTCTATATAGGCAAGGCTTCATCGCTTAGAAGCAGGGTCAGAAGCTATTTCACCCGCGACATAGCGGAAAAGAGAAGCCTCCTTATCGCAAAAATGGTAGGGGAGATGAAAGGGGTAAGATTTATAAAAACAGATTCCTCGCTTGAAGCCCTCATACTGGAATCGGCTCTTATAAAAAAATACACTCCTCCTTACAATACTGCCGACAAAGACCAGAGAAGTTTCAACTTCATAGTAATTACAAAAGAGGATTTTCCGCGAGTTTTACTTGTGAGGGAGAGAGAACTAGCATTTAAAGAATCTATTAAAAAAGCCCCTCCCCCGCACCACCTCCCCGAAAGGGAGGGTGGAGGGATGGGATTTCAAACTTTTCGCACATTCGGGCCGTTCCCGCACGGAAGCGAGCTTCGGGAGGCGCTTAAAATAGTTCGTAAAATTTTCCCTTTCAGGGATAAATGCATACCCCACCCCCTACCCCCTCCCCTTAGCAGGAGAGGGGGGAAAAAATATACAATGCCCAAGCCGTGCTTCAATTTCCAGATAGGACTATGTCCAGGAGTTTGTGCTGGCAAAATAGACAAAAAGGAATATAGGAAAACCATAAGACATATCGTCACCTTTTTTGAAGGAAAGAAGAAAAAGCTTGTAAGGGATTTGGAGAAAGAAATGAGGAACCTCGCGAAGCAAAAAGAATTTGAAAAGGCAGAAGTAATTAAGAGAAAAATTTTTGCTGTGAACCATATCAACGATATCGCTTTGCTCAAAAACCCCAGACCTCAAGCTTTCGGCTCTAAAATTTTCAGAATAGAAGCTTATGACATTGCGCACACTTCCGGCACAAATATGGTCGGGGTTATGACTGTAGTCGAAAATGGAGAGGCGAAGAAGGGGGATTATAGGATGTTTAAGATAAGTTCGGCAAGCGGACCGGATGATACCAAAGCTTTGAAGGAAGTGTTGAGGAGGAGGTTGGGCCATCCGGAGTGGAGAATGCCAGATCTTATGGTCGTGGATGGGGGAGCCGCACAGCTCAATGCGGCAATGCAGGTACTTAATGAAACAGGAACAAAAATTCCTGTTGTCGCTGTAACGAAAGATGAGAGGCACAGGGCGAAAGGGATAAGAAGTATGAATCAAGAATCAAGAATTATGGTAGGGAAATACAAAGGAGAGATAATCTTAGCGAACAGCGAAGCGCACAGGTTCGCCATCAAATTTCATAGGAAGTTGAGAGATAGGATTTGATAACAATTCGGCTTGCGTCATCAAATATTTTTTTGTATAGTTTTACTAGCTATGTGTTTCCTTACAAGCCCGCCAACCAAGCAGGCCCTTGTGGGGATGCCGAAATGAATTGATGACCCGGGGTGCTGACGCCACTCAGCAAACAATTGCACCCCGGGTTTTTTATTGTCCAAAATAGGTTTTGTTGGTATATTTTATGAAGCCATATTTTCGGGCCCGTAGTTCAGTTGGTACCCGCCCGCCTCGCAAGCGAGAGCGTTGCTGGCGGGGAACGCCACATTTGTCCCAAAAAATAATGAGCTTTCGTGAATATATTTTTCGAGATCCCGTTCACAAAAAGTGATGAAAATAGTTTTGAGCATTTTGGTGGGCCCTTAGCTTAGCTGGTAGAGCGCCACATTTGCAATGTGGAGGTCACCGGTTCAAACCCGGTAGGGTCCACCAAAGTGCTTTCGTTTTGTTATCCTGCTCATCATTTACGATATCGCAAAGAATGTAAGAACATGACACTAGAACCGCATTTTTCGTGCTTCTACTTATAGGAGTTATCGGTATGCTGGTGGATGTTCTCGTAGTTTATATGTCTTATATTAAGTAATTTCTTTAATGACGTAGATGTTTGATTGCATTTATACAAACAAGGACGCCCTTCGGGCGTCCTCTTGGCACTCTGGACTCATTGTTCCTACTCCCTCCCATCAGCGCGGATCCGGAGAGCCTTTAGAAACTTTTTATCGAAATCTGGATCAGGAACGTGTTTGAGATTGTCATCCCCGGAATTTTTGACCCCGAACTTGAAAAGAAGAATCTCCAGATTCAAGCCAACAAGAGGGCAATACCCTTGTTCTTCGAGCTCTCTGATCAATCTCGAAAGCTCATTGCACTCTTCGAGCATCTTTGTAACAACCTCGTTAAACCTTCGAAGATATTTGTCAACGATTTCTTGGTCATCCATAATGGCAGATTATCTTTTGAATTTAAATATTTCTGTTAGTGTTTTGATATGAAAAA
>CAYXKV010000010.1:0-22821 GCA_964464975.1 uncultured Candidatus Saccharibacteria bacterium
CCAATTATTATCTAACCGCACACCCCTTGGTAACAGTTTTAATTATCCAAAGGGAATCCTTGCGGAAAATGAATATTCTGATAAAATAGCCAAGCTATGACAATAACACTTAATGCCGAAAAAAGAGTGAGAATAGGGAAGATACGAGCCTTGAGAAATGATGGGTTTTTGCCTGCTATATATTACGGCAGGAAAGAGATCTCGACGCCGATCCAGATAAAAAAGAGTGATTTCGTTAAGGTTTGGAAATCAGCGGGAGAGTCTACTGTAGTAAAGCTAGTGCTTGCCGGAAATGAGATTGACGCTCTGATCAATGAGGTTGATCTGGACCCTGTAACCGGAGAACCTCGTCATGTAGACTTTTATGTATTTGAGAAAGGTCACAAAGTTGAGATTTCTGTTCCTTTGGAATTTACCGGAATTTCTCCTGCAATTAAGGATTTGGGAGGAGTTTTGGTGAAGGTTATGTATGAAATAAAAGTCAAGGCAGAACCATCTAACCTCCCTCATTCAATTAACGTTGACATTTCTAAATTAGATGTATTGGAGAGTCATATTTCCGCAGGGGAGCTTACATTGCCTAAAGGTGTGGAACTTGCTGAAAACGCTGATGAAGTAGTAGTCTCAGTTAACGCACCGAAGGAAGAGAAGGAGGAAGCCCCTGTAGACCTTACACAGATAGAAGTAGAAAAGAAGGGCAAACAGGAAGAGGAAGGTGTGGAAGCAACTAGCAGCGAGTAGCGAGTAGCGAGCATCAAGGAATTTGTTATAATTACCCGTATGTATTTTAAAAAATATGGGTTGTTTTTGTTTCTATTCTTTTTCGGGCTAGCTACTTGCTACTTCCTGCTGACTACCGACGCGAGCGCTCAGATGACCGAGGCACAGATACAAGAGCAGGAGGCCAAGTGGCGTGCAGAGCTTGAAGCTACAGAAAAGGAGATCGCGGAGTGGGAGGCTGTGTTGAAGCAGACAAAACAGGGCACAGCTTCGCTTGAGAGAGACGCTAAGGTCTTGCAGGCAAAAATAAACGAGGCCAAGGCCTTCATCAGGCAGAGACAGATCCAGATTGAGCAGCTCACTCGCGATATCAGCCTGAAGAATAAAACTATCGTCGAGCTTGAGGAAAAGATAAACAGGGGGAAGGAATCCTTGGCTTCCATTTTGAGGTCTACCAACGAAATTGACACCTATTCCTTAGCCGAGGTACTTCTTTCTAACAAGAATATATCAAATTTTTTTGAGGATATAGACAGCTATGACTCGATAAAGAAATCGCTCGAGGCCCAATTCAACGAAATCAGGGAACTGCAGGACAAGACCAGCAAGGAAAAGGAGATTTTAGACCAAAAGAGATCGGCTGAGGCAGACAAGAAGGCCGAGATTGAGACACAGAAAAAGAAGGTGGAGCTAGACGAGAAGGAAAAGCAGAAACTCATCAGCATAAACAAGACTCAGGAGAAGACCTACGCCCAGGTTATTGCCGAAAAACAGAAGAAAGCTGCACAGATCAGGGCGGCGCTTTTCTCGCTTCGAGATACTGAGGGGATACCGTTTGGCGACGCCCTTAAGTTTGCCACACTGGCTTCTGAGAAAACAGGAGTAAGGCCTGCTCTTATCCTTGCCATCCTCACTCAGGAATCTGACTTGGGCAGAAATCAGGGATCATGCCTTGTAAGCAACCTTGATACCGGTGATGGCGCTGGCAAAAATACCGGTACTCTTTTTGAGCAAGTTATGAAAGCGCCGAGAGACACGGTACCGTTCAAGGACATTACCGAGAGGCTGGGCAAGGACTGGAAGATGACACCCGTTTCCTGCCCGCCCGGGACCAAATGGAGCGCGTCCCGCGGATACGGCGGCGGCATGGGTCCGTCGCAGTTCATACCTTCGACATGGGAGCTTTTCAAGGGCAGAATTGGTGACTCGATCGGTGTGAAAGCAAGCGAAGCAAACCCCTGGAACCCACAACATTCAATAATGGCAACTGCGATATACTTATCTGATTTAGGAGCCGGAAGTGGCGGATACACTGTGGAGCGAAATGCTGCCTGCAGATACTACTCTGGTGCCGCCTGCAGTCCCGGGAGAAGACCTGCGAACGTTTTTTATGGGGACCAAGTGATGGCAAATGCCCAAAACATACAGTTAACTATGATCGACCCTCTGGAAGGGTTTTGAAGCTTAGAGCTTGGAGTTGAGAGCTTAGAGTAAAAAATGTTTAATTTTTTATGCCTGATAAAATACGGCTCATTAGAGCCGTGTATTTGCATACTATACTCCAAAATTTGATTTATTTCAATAATTACTTGACAAATTAATTAGATTTGCTATAATATACAAAGAATGGTCAACGTTTCGGCGTTGACCGGGCATTTGAAGCCCGGCTGACGATAACTGCTGCAGTGCGAAATCGCACCGCTAACTGGCCCACCAGAGCCTAGGTGAAAAATCTGGCACCCAACAAGTAGGCCACCAAGAGTGGCCACGGCAGAGCAGAAACCCAGTGCGAGGGAGTTGTGGTAGAGAATAGTAAACGAATATTCAAAACCACAAACTAGTCAGTGGCACGGAAAAGCTGCTCAAGCCAAAGCGGAATTCAAGGCCCAATCTCTAAGGATCTTCAGCCACGTGCTAAAGCACAACGCTAGGATGACGAGGTAGGGCCTTTTCCATATATATACGAATAAATTTTGTATTTTTATTTATTTATGTTAGTATAACAGTATGAAAAAGGAAATACATCCAGAATATTATAGCGATGCTAAAATTACCTGCTCATGCGGGAACGTTTTTACGGTGGGAGCAACGGTCAAGTCAATGCATGTGGAAATCTGCAGCAATTGCCACCCGTTCTATACCGGCAACGAAAAGGTGATTGACTCAGCCGGCAGAGTTGAAAAATTCAAGGCAAGAAGGGCAGCCGCGCAGAATACGGGTAAATCTAAAATAAAAAAGTAACATTTTCTCTCCACTCAAGTATCGGAGAGGGTTTGTTGAGGTTATTTTAAGATCTTATGAAATAACTCCCCCGATCCCCCTAACATCAAGGGACGGTCTCGTAGCATAGAATATGTTTGATCTCTCAAAATACAAAAAAAACGAGAAGACTAAATATCTGGCTGAAAGCCTTGAGAGGCTCATGAAAGAAGAGTCTGAAATTTTGGAATTGCAGGAAAATGCAGAGATGAAGGAGCTTGCCGAGTCGGACCTATTGAAGACAAGGGAACAGGAGGAAGAGCTTATAATGCAGATGGAGAATATACTCAAAGAAGACGAGGAAGAGGAGGAGTTTCCGAATGAAATAATTCTCGAAGTCAGGGCCGGAGTCGGAGGAGAGGAAGCCGCGCTTTTTGCGCGGGAACTTGCAGGGATGTATAAGAAATACTGCGAGTCAAGCGGCTGGAGTATATCGCCTGTAGATGAATCAGAATCTCCGCTTGGCGGATACAAGGAAGCGTCGTTTGAAATAAAGGGCAGGGGAGTTTATGAAAAATTGAGATTTGAAACCGGAGTGCACAGGATCCAGAGGGTGCCTGCAACCGAAAAATCCGGGAGAGTGCATACCTCTACCGCATCGGTAGCCATCTTGCCAATAAGAAAAAAGACAAAATTTGTGGTAAATCCGGCGGACTTGGAGATAGAATTCTCAAGATCGGGAGGCAAAGGCGGTCAAAACGTAAACAAGGTGGAGACCGCGGTCAGGCTTACCCATAAACCGACCAGGCTTGTAGTCCGTTCAACGGCGGAGAGAAGCCAGAATGCAAACAAGGAGAAGGCTTTAGGCATCCTTGAAGCAAAGTTGGATCAGATGCAAAGAGAAGAAGAAGACAGAAAGCACGCACAAAATAGGAAAGAGCAGGTTGGCACTGCAGACAGGTCAGAAAAAATCAGAACATATAATTTCCTTCAGGACAGGGTAACCGATCATCGTGTCGGTAAATCTTGGCACAATCTCGAAGTAATAATGAAAGGCGAGATCGGCCAAATCATAGAGAGCATGCATGAATAAAAGCTATTATTCCCCACTTTATATTGGGCTTTACACTATTAGCTTATTCTGCTATCCTTACTAACCGTATGTCTGATATAGAACAGCTAAAATCAAATACAATGGACGAACTTTTGAAAGTAGGAGCCCATTTCGGTTTCAGCAAAAGCCGCAGGCATCCTTCGGCTTCACAATACATTTTTGGCTCGAAAAACAGAGTCGATCTTTTTGACCTTGAAAAAACTTCCACTTGCTTTGGAAATGCTTTGGATTTCGTTAGAAAGCTTTCGGAAGAGAAGGGTGTCATATTATTCGTAGGCGGTAAACACGAGGCTCAAAAGACCATAAAGGAGACGGCTGAGAGCGTGAGTATGCCTTATGTCGCTAGCCGATGGATAGGAGGAACCCTTACAAATTTCAGTGAAATAAGGAAAAGGGTAGAAACAATGATTGATCTTGAGAGCCAAAAGGAGAAGGGTGAGCTTAGCAAGTACACAAAAAAGGAGAGGCTTCTCATTGACAGAAAAATAGAGAAGCTTGAAAAGATGTTTGGAGGTATAAGGAACATGACAAATTTGCCAAAGGCCCTCTTTATAGTCGACCCCAGATACGAAAAGACCGCCCTTTCGGAGGCAAAGACGATGAAAATACCGGTCATTGCACTTTGCGGATCTGATAACAATGTCAAGGATTCCGATTTTCCTATACCTGCAAATGATTCGAGTATCGCAAGCATAAAGTATTTTGTGGTTAAGATCGGAGAGGCATACAAGAGGTAATTTACATTTTTTAATTCAAAATTTATAATAGATTTTGAATGTTTTGGTTTGAAGATTGTAAAATTAAATATTGAAAATCTACTATGATCACTACAGAACAAATCAAAGAGCTTCGAGACGCAACCGGAGTATCGGTAATGCAGTGTAAAAAGGCTCTTGAGGAGGCCGGCGGGGATTTTGAAAAAGCAAAAATAATTTTAAGAAAAATCAGCAAGCAGTCGGCTGAAAAGAAGTCTGAGAGAAGCCTGGGCTCCGGTACGGTAGCTTCCTATATCCACAGCAACGGGGCAGTAGGGGCTATGGTAGAACTCTTATGCGAGACCGACTTCGTGGCCAGAAACGAGGATTTTAAGGCGCTTGCCAGAGATATAGCTATGCATATTACCGCATCCGCCCCTGAGTTTTTGAAGATGGAAGACGTGACAGATGCCGTCAAAGCTAAAGCAAAAGAGCTATTCAGCGATGGACTTGATGGTAAACCTGCCGAAATGCGTGATAAAATACTTGAGGGAAAGCTATCGGCCTATTTTGGCGAGAAGGTCCTTTTAGAACAGCCATTTATTAAGAATCCTGAGATTTCCATCAAAAACCTGGTGGAGCAGGCTGTTCAAAAATTTGGCGAGAGAGCTGAAATAGGAAAGTTTGCGAGATTTTCGATAATATAAAATTATGACGATCACAGCAATATTTTTGGTGTCTCTCTCGTGCGCGAGCGTGCTAGTTGCAATCAAGGATTTTGAAGTAAGGCGTAAGAAAAGAAATTTTGCCCTCGGAGCATTGAGTAGGCTTGATGAACGGTCGCTCGCCTTAATTGCTGCAATCAAATTTAGAGGCTTGCAGTTTATCCAATCTGTAAGATATATTGTTTTGGTCGAGGCGAAAAACTTTATCATTGTCTTGGTCAAAAGATATTGTAATAGGATTTATAGCGAGTACACCAAGGCCAGAGAAAGGACTATTATGGGCCAGAAACAGATTGAAAGCCGCGGCTCAGTATCATTCTTCCTAAAAAAAATCACTGAAGAAAAAAGTGGCATAGTGAAGGGTAAAATAGAGGAGACCTTATAGACTTCGCCAGAATAGCTCAGTTGGTACCCGCCCGCCTCGCAAGCGAGAGCGTTGCGGGCGGGGAGCACCCCTTTTATGAATTACACCTACGTTCTAAGAAGCAGAATTGATGGAAATTTCTATGTTGGATGGACTAGTGACTTAAAAAATCGTATATTGGATCATAAACTCGGGTAGTGTACTCTCAACAAAAAATCGGAGACCACCAGAGTTAGTTTATTACGAAGCTTGTAAAAACAAAGAAAAAGCAATAAAAAGAGAGAAGTATTTAAAAACCGGATATGGCAGAAAGTTTTTGGAAAGTAGGATATAAGCCAGAATAGCTCAGTTGGTAGAGCACCCGTTTTGTAAACGGGCGGTCGTCGGTTCGAGCCCGACTTCTGGCTCCAAATTAGTGATTCCGGTTATTGACTAAGGAATCAGCCAAAAATATGAAAATTTAATCAGATTTCGTGGAAGTGGCTTCTTTGGATTTTTCTTCTCGGGCGCGCTGCTTGTCGATCTCTTTTAGTTCGGGAATGATATCTTTGACGTCGTCGAGAGATTTGAATCCGTAATAGACGTTATCGTTTATAAGTAGGGTCGGCTGCTCGTCGCGGATATTGTATATGCTGATCAGGGTCTCCAAAGCCGACAAGTCAAGTCTGTAATCAAACGAATAAACCCGCAGCTCCAGATATTCCTCCCTAAGCTTCGTTAAGACGTAGCCCTCTTTTTGGCAGTCAGGGCACTTGTCTTCTTCGTTTGAGTAGAAGTAGATAATCGAAAGGGTCTTGCCTCCGCATCGCTCCTTTATTTTTTGCATCAGAAGGAAGTCCTTTATCTGAAGGAGTGAATAATATTTTTTAAGATTTACGACTTCAGGATCATCAGAACCCCTGTTTTGCTCCGTGGCAGACAGCTTGTCGCCGAGAGTAGCAAGTTCTTTAGAGAGAAATCTGCTAGTAATATCCTTGCAGGAAAGCTCTGAAAGCAGAGAAAACTGGGTCTCGGAGGCGAGGATGTCCACCGCTATGCGGCTTTCTATATTTTTGAGCTCATTAATTTTCTTCTGGCTGAAGAAGTTGCTAAGAAATATTGCGGTGACAAAAATCACCGCGGTGATAAGAAATGTGTATGTGTACTTCTTCCATTCGTTCATGCTATCTCCATTTGGTGCCCTTAGAGAAGATGGCGTTCCAGACCGCTCGGCTCATCCACAGCGGAGAAATAACCGTGTAGAGAGCCAAGAATATAACGCTATCGAGCCCGAATTTATGCTTTTCCTCAGCAAGAGCCCTTGATGTGACAATTATAAAAATGGTGCCAATTATGGCGATAGAAGAGACAAACACTATCATGCTGGTATTCAAGTAAAACAAGTCGAAATCAAATTTGCCGAAGGTAAAGCCGACTGTCATAAACTCAATTATTTTCTCATAAAAATTAGAAATGAAATTAACAATTGATGACCCGAAAAAATAAAGGGTTGAAACAAGAGAAAATCCAGCGGCAGGGAGTACTCCTACCCCCAGATGCCCGTATTGAGCCTTAAAAAACATATCGCGGTAGTCAAAAGCATTTTTTATAAACCCATAAACCCATCTTAGTCTCTGCACGTATAATCTCTTAAGCGTTCTGGGAGCGACGGTGTATATGAAAGCATTCGAAACGTTACCGATTTTCATGCCGTTTTTCTGCATCCTCATGGCCATTTCCATATCCTCTGTATTGTAAGCATGTCTGTAGTTACCAATTTTGTGGAAGACTTCGCGCCTGAATATTGAAAGGGGGCCTGGTGTTATATAAATGGCTCCAAGGTGGGAAAATATTTTCCTCAGAAAGATGCCGAACATATATTCCGCTTTTTGCATAAGCTGCAAAACTCCCTTAGGCTCATGGATCACAATGGACGGGGTAACAGCCATCATCTCCTTGTCCTCAAACTTAGCTACAAGCCTTCTTAAGGCCTCAGGATGAACAAAAGAGTCCGCATCCAGACAACCTACAAGGTCAGAATCAACAAATTCAAGAGCATAATTCAGGGCGGTATGCTTGCCTCCGTTTTCCTTCTTCAATAGCTTTATTTGTTTGTTTCTCCTAAACCTTTGGATTACTTTCCATGTATTGTCTGTACTGCCATCGTCAACAATGAAAACGGATAGGCGATCCTTAGGATAATTGAGCTTCAACAGGGAAAATATTGTTTTGAGAACTGTACCTTCCTCGTTCCATACAGGCACTATTACAGAAACAGAGGGAAAATTTTTCATTTCAGGGCAGGCAAGCAGAGACTCTTTCCTCTCCTTTTCCCTGATTTCAAAATAAGTGATGAGCAAAAAAACCTCGAAGTAGAGGGCAATGAAGAGGATAGTATGCGTCAAAACTCCGTTCATTAAATGCATTGTTAAAATTTACAATAATTTTGAGAATAAATCCACTATTTTGGTGGGATTATCTTATGCTAGCTCCAAAAATCTGAACGGTTTTATTTTCAAGCTCTTTGTGCATTGAGTTAACCTCGTCATCGGTGAGAGTCCGATCAAGGGATCGGTATTTGATTCTGTAGGCGTAACTCATTTTGTCATTTCCAAATTTGTCGTCGTTTTCATATCTATCCTTGAGTTCTACCTCTTCCGCAAGATCACCGAGCACGTCGCGCACAAGGTCAAAATAATTATTGGGAATAAAATCCTTGGAGACAACAAAGGATATATCCCTTATCACGGGAGGGTATTTACTAACCTCGCTGAATTTATGGCCGAGTTTCAGCTGCTTCTTGACTCTCTCATCATCCGACCAGAGGAGCCTGATGTCAGGAAGTTCCATGCTGATGATCGCAAGCCTCTCTAACCCGAAGCCAAATGCCCAACCGTTGTATTTGCTAGAATCAATATGGAGCTTCTCCAATACTTTAGGCTCGACAATACCAGCACCAAGCACCTCCACCCACTCCTCTCCCTCCTTGTGTCCACCGATGCTTCCTTTATCCACCTCCATCTCAAGGCTATCAAAAGTGTAAGGAAAATTATCTGGATTGAATCTAAACTTGACGTCCTCGCCAAATGCACTCTGAGCCACTTCTTTGAGGACATCCTTAAGGTCGTTTTGGGTGATCACATGCTTTGATTTGTCGCAGAGGTAGAGTCCGTCGATTTGATGGAAGATGTTCATATGCTTTCGGTCAATCTCGTCCTTGCGGTAGACCTTGCCGTAGCAGATTACTCCGATCTCATCCAGAGCTTCTATCCTTTTCCTAATCTCAGGAAGGTTGAGATAATAAAACCACATCACCGTGGTGTGGGTCCTCAAAATATCTTTTTCATCAACATAATAGGTATCGGATTTGCTTCGGGCGGGATGATCGGCCGGGAAATTAAAAAGATCAAAACTCACATCGGCGGGCACTATTTCAGGTGTTTCGATTTCATCAAAATCTCTCAATATAGGTGCCTTTTTAACCCTCTCAATGATTTCGTAAAGAGGGCTTTCTCTCTCCCTTGAAAGATCCTTCATGGCAAGATAGCGTTTGATCCTTGATGCTTCAGTATCGGTCCGCCTATCCAGAAATTCGATAAGCTTTTTCTCATCTTCCCTAGACGACTTGTATATGCTTTTATTCATATATTCAGTTTAAATAAAGTCGTGCTAAAATTCAACAATGTCTAAGTGGCAATACAAAGTCGGTTTCTCCTTAGCAGAGATAAACAAATATGCAGATGGCGAATTCAGCGAAGGGGAACTTGAGTCAGCGCTTAATTCAAAAGGATACAAATTTGAAAAGGCCAGGGTTTCAGACGCCCTGCGTAGAGCAATTCCCGCTTGCATGGACGCTGTTTACAAAAACCCGTCATCAATGAGGGAAGATGCCCCTCGCGCTTTCAGTTGTTCGTCGCTTATAAGCTACCTGTACACGCAGGCGGGGGTATGGATGCCGTCACTCTCGATTGACAAATATGTCTTCGCTCAAAAAATCAACAGACAGAATTTAAAATTTGGGGATCTTATTTTTTCAAATACGGGTAATGGCATGATTCGGACTGAGAGTGTTGAATATTTGCCCGGCACCGAGGTAGAGACCGGTATTGACCACGTAGGCATGTATTTGGAGAACAACAGGGTTTTGCATGCAACAAAAAAGAAAGGGAAGGTTGTGGTGGATACGTTGGAGGATTTCGCATTATTATCAAAGGTTGTAGGCTTTGGAAGAGTGGCGGATATTGAGGAGATGAGGTATGTAATAAGTGTCCCGGATGAGCACCCTGAAATGCGCGATAGATCGATTATACTTAATGATATTTTGGGCAAAAAAGAGCTGGCGGGTAAGTGAGCGTTATGCTATAATATGAAAGTAAATTAAGTGATTTTTATATTGTCTATT
This sequence comes from uncultured Candidatus Saccharibacteria bacterium, assembly GCA_964464975.1. Classification (GTDB taxonomy): domain Bacteria; phylum Patescibacteriota; class Minisyncoccia; order Phycocordibacterales; family WO2-35-19; genus CAYXKV01. The sequence continues at coordinate 10,199 of CAYXKV010000010.1, forward strand.
TCATTTTATGGCAGAAAAAAAGAGCAGTTATAGTGCTGAGTCCATAACAGTTTTGGAAGGGCTCGAGCCGGTTAGAAAGAGACCCGGGATGTATATTGGCACTACAGGACCAGACGGTCTGCACCATTTGATCTGGGAAATTTTCGATAACTCTCGTGACGAGGCTATGGGCGGTTTTGCAAATCAGATCGAGGTAGTTCTGCTTCCAGGCAACAAAATACGAGTGGCTGACAACGGTCGAGGAATTCCGGTAGACATCCACAAACAAACCAAAGTATCCGCTCTTGAGACCATACTTACCACACTTCATGCGGGAGGTAAGTTTGGCGGAGAGGGTTATAAGGTATCTGGAGGATTGCACGGCGTGGGCGCTTCAGTGGTAAATGCTCTTTCAATTTACATGAAGGCCGAGGTTCATAGGGATGGGGGAGTATACGTGCAGGAATACAGCAAGGGCAAACCCATTCGACAGGCTCAGGGTAAAGCAGGTGCAGCGGTAAGAAAGGTAGGAACGTCAAAACTTCAGGGTACTGTCATTACTTTTGAGCCTGATGTCGAGATATTCAAGGAAGTAAAGTTTGATTATCAGAGAGTAGTATCACATCTGCGTCAACAGGCATATTTGGTAAAAGGCCTTCGTGTTTCCGTCCTAGACTTGCGCGATTCGAATCAAAAGGTGATACCCGAGAGCGGAATTTTTTTCCTGCACGATGCTCGGCTTGAAACTCCTTCAATGAGCTTTTATTTTGAGGGCGGGCTCATGTCTTTGATTAGATTTTACAATTACACCCAAAAGCCGATTCATAAGAATATTTTTTATGTAGAAAAAAAGAATGAGAATTTCGAGGGGGTTGAAATCGCCCTTCAATATATTGACGACATTTCGGCAAGGATAATGCCATTCGCAAACAATATTTACAACGGCGAAGGAGGTACACATATCACAGGATTCAAAGCGGCACTTACCAGGACACTTAACAACTATGCCAAGAAAAGCGGACTGGTAAAGGAGAATGACGACGCCTTTACAGGAGACGACGTGCTAGAAGGTTTGACTGCGGTGATTTCAGTCAAACTTCGCGAAATACAATTTGAGGGACAGACCAAGGCAAAACTCGGAAGTGTTGAGGCTAGAGGTATGGTAGAAAACGCTTTCAGCGACGCTTTTGGCGCGTTTTTGGAGGAAAATCCAGATGATGCCAAAGCGATAATTGGAAAGGTCTTGCTTGCCCTTAGGGCCAGGAAGGCAGCCAAGGCCGCGAAGGATTCGATCTTGAGAAAAGGTGTTCTTGAGGGAATGACTTTGCCCGGGAAGCTTGCTGATTGCCAATCGAGATCGGCAGAGGAATCTGAGATATTTATCGTTGAGGGAGATTCCGCCGGAGGCACGGCAAAGACCGGCAGGGACAGACGAACGCAGGCTATACTGCCGCTAAGAGGCAAGATTCTAAACATCGAAAGAGCTCGCCTAGATCGTATGCTTGCTTCAGAGCAAATCAAAAATCTTGTCGTTGCGTTAGGCACTGCGATTGGAGATACCTTCGATATCTTGAAACTCCGCTACCACAAAATAATTATCGCTACTGATGCCGACGTAGATGGAGCGCATATCAGAACTTTGATTCTCACACTCTTCTATAGATATTTCAGATCGATTATTGATGGGGGGTTCGTTTATATCGCCCAGCCACCTCTTTATAAAATAAAAAAGGGCAAGGAAGTGCACTACGCTTATAGCGATGAGGAAAAGGCAAGAATAATCGGTAATGAAAAGCTTGAGGCTCTAAGCTTAGAGCTTGAGGAAGAAGGATCAGAAGAGGAAAGCGATGAGGGATCTGAAGCCTCTAAGCTTAAAGCCCTAAGCTCTAAGCTCCCAAAGCTTCATGTCCAGCGCTACAAGGGGCTCGGTGAGATGAACGCCGAAGAGCTTTGGGAAACTACAATGGATCCGAAAAGGAGGATTCTCAAACAGGTCACGGTGGAAGATGCGCAGGAAGCGGATCATATCTTCGATGTCCTTATGGGCACCGACGTCCCGGCCCGCAAATCATTTATCCAATCGAACGCTAAACTAGCGGAGATAGATATCTAATTTATTTCTTTTCTTTTATTTCTCGTTTTATTTGTTCGAGGAATTTGGAAACTGGAATAGAACCTACCTTTTCTGTTCTTGATTCTACCGTGACCTCCCCAGATTCAACTTCCTTGTCTCCTACAACCAGAAGATAGGAAATTTTCTGCATTTTGGCCTCCCTGACTTTCTTGCCGAGAGATTCATTTGAGTCATCGATCTCGATCCTTACATCTGCCTCCTTGAGCGCTTCAAAAACCTTCCTTGCATACTCGATATGCTTTTCACTCACAGTAAGTATCCTTGCTTGTACAGGCGAAAGCCAAATCGGAAAAGCTCCCGCATAATGTTCTAAAAGAATCATTATGAATCTTTCAGGCGATCCTATAATTGCTCTGTGAATCATGACCGGATGTTTCTTTTTGCCGTCACTGTCCGTGTATTCCAAATTAAATCTCTCTGGCATCACAAAATCTATTTGCACTGTTGAAAGCTGCCAATCACGACCAAGAGCGTCAGTGGCAATAAGATCCATTTTGGGAGCGTAAAAGGCTGCTTCACCTGGCCCTTCAAAATACTCTATTTTGTGCCTTTTCATGATATTCTCCGCCCATTTTTCCACTTTGTCCCAAGTCTTGGGATCACCTAAGTATTTTTCCTTATTTTTTGGATCGCGAGTTGATAACCTGTATTTATATTTGAAACCAAAACTGGCCATTACTTTTTTTGTCATATTGAGCGCAATATCTATTTCGCAGTCAACCTGATCCTCACGGCAAAAAATATGGCAGTCATCCTGGGAAAAAGATCTAACTCGAGCAAGACCGCTCAATTCTCCAGGTTGTTCATCCCTGTAGAGCATTGCAAAATCAGAGAAACGAAGAGGTAAGTCTTTATAGCTTCTTGGCCGACTTTCATAAATCTGGGTATGTTGTGGGCAATTCATAGGCTTTAGGAAAAATTCTTCTTTGGAATAATTTGAAACAACGCGAAACATGCTGTCTTTGTATTTGTCATAATGACCAGAGATTTTGAATAAGTCTGCCTTGGCAAGCTGGGGAGTCCAAACTTGAGTGTATCCTTCTTTTGTTTGCAATTCCTCTATATACTCATTTAAAAGTCTTCTGACCAAAGCTCCTTTTGGAGTATAGAGCGGCAAACCGCTACCAATACGCTCTGAAAAAGTAAACAGGTCTAGTTCCTTACCCAACTTTCTGTGATCTCTTTTTTTAGCTTCTTCCTGCATTCGCAAATACTCATCTAATTTTTCCTTAGACTCAAAAGCCAGACCGTAAATTCGGGTAAGCATTTTGTTTTTCTCGTCTCCCCGCCAGTAAGCGCCGGCTACTTTATCGAGCTTCCAACTGTCAAGGGGAACCCTTGACATGTCGTCTGTATGGCCGCCGCGGCAAAGGTCGGTAAACTTGCCGGAAGTGTATGCGGTAATTTTCTGTCCACTACTATAAACCTCTTCAATCAGTTCAAGCTTGTAAGGATTGTTGGAAAAAAGCTTTTGTGCCTCTTCGTAAGAAATTTCCTTACCCTCAAAACCCTTCCATGTCCTAGCTATATCTCGCATTTTCTGCTCCAGAGAATCTAAAAAGTCCTCCTTCGCTAAAGCTTCGGCGGCTAAATCAAAATCATAATAAAAACCAGTCTCCGTAGCCGGCCCTAAAGTGGGTAAAGCGCTCGGGTAAAGATCCAGCACGGCCGCTGCCAAAAGATGCGAGAGCGAGTGGCGTGTTTTCTCAAGATTATTTATCTCTTCCATATTCAGATATTAACAATTTGTCCGAAATTATTCCACTTTAGCACTTATAATCTTTTGGCCTTTTCGGCTATTAGACTCTTCTCACCGTTTCGCATGGAGACGCGGGCTTTAACGGCAATACATTGATCTGGCTCAAAAATCGAATTGAACTCCTGAAGAACTCTAGGAAATACAACCAGTTCAATCTCTCCGGTAAGGTCCGCAAGTTTTATGAAATACATTTTTTCGCCTCCTTTGGTCAGAATATTGCGAATCTCCTCGATAAGCCCCCCGACCACTATGACATCATTTTCCTTTGAGCTTTTTAGGATGGCTTCAATAGTAGTTTTTTGGGATTCAAGTTTCTCCCTGAATTGATCGAGAGGATGCCCCGAGATAAAAAGTCCCAAAAGTTCCTTCTCCCAAGCAAGCTTTTCTGCTGGTGTCGCGGGAGAAGAAGGTGAAAGTTTCAGATTGTGAACATCGCCTGATAGGGAAAGTGAGAAAAGCGAGTTTTGAGATTTGCTCCCTCCTGACTCCTTGTTGAATTCAAGTAGTACATCCATATTTGCAAGCATCTGCCCCCTCTCACCAAACGAGTCAAAGGCCCCGGATTTGACCAAAGCTTCCAGGGATTTTTTGTTTAGGTTCCTGTCCTGTATCCTTGTAAGAAAATCCTCCAGAGATTTAAATTTTCCATTCGCCTTCCTCTCAGCGGTAATGACATGCGAAATTCCTTCGCCAAAATTTTTGATGGTGGTCAGACCGAATCTTATGGTTTCCTTGTTGCCCAAAGTCTGACTTTTGATTTGCTCAAAGTCAGACTTTGGGTTATCTTTTTTGACTAAGGTGAAGTCGGAGAAGCTTTCATTGATGTCAGGGGGTAAAATTTCAATGCCCATTCTTTTGCACTCGGCAATTGACCTAGCCACCTTCTCAGTATCGCCGGATTCCGCAGAAAGAACGGCTCTCATGTACTCACCGGGGAAATTTGCCTTGAGATATGCTGTCTGATAAGCCACCCTTCCATACGATACCGAGTGCGCTTTATTAAAACCGTAAGCGGCGAAAGGTTCAATCCAGCCCCATATTTCCTTGGCTTTTTTTTCACTCCACTTGGAATGTTCTATGCACCCTTTGATAAACTTTTCCTTCTGCTCGCGCATTTCCTCGGGAATTTTTTTGCCAACGGCCTTCCTGAATTTATCGACTTCACCCCAGCTGTATCCGGCAAGATTGTGGGCCATGATGAGAAGGTCATCTTGGTAAACCAAAATACCGTAAGTCTTGTTAAGAATCGGTTCGAGAGCTGGATCAAGGTATGTAATCTTTTCTGGATTATGCTTCCGCTCAATATAATTTGGAATGAATTGCATCGGTCCGGGGCGATAAAGAGCTACCATGGCATTGATGTCGTGTATTGATGTGGGCTTAAGCTCAACGAGGAATCGAGTCATGCCGTCTCCGTTAAGCTGAAAAAGGTCTTCAGTATCGCCGCGAGCAAGCATTTCGAAAGTTTTTTTATCATCGATTGGTATTTTGTCTATATTTATATCGATATTTTTTGTTTTTTTGGTAAGCTCTACTGTAGATTGAATGATAGAAAGATTTTTAAGACCCAAAAAATCAAACTTCAGAAGACCGGCTCCGTTTTCGTCTACGCTGTACATGTCGTATTGAGTGATTATTTTTCCCTGTCCGACTGCGTCATGCTGGCGGGACTCACCTTTCGGGTCAAACTGAAGCGGAGTATAGTCGGTAAGGGGAGTAGGACTGATAACCACCCCTGCAGCATGCACTCCGATATGGCGCGCACATCCTTCAATTTTTCTAGCCATATCGATTATTCTTTTGGTATCGGCGTCATTTTTGTAAAGCTCTCTAAGCTCGTGATTTTCGTCCATAGCCCTTTCAATAGTCATAGGAAAACCCTGAGAACCCATGGGAATGAGCCTGGCTATCCTATCGCCTACGGTATATGAAAATCCGAGAGCTCTAGCGGTATCACGCACGCTACCGCGGGCCATCATAGTGCCGAATGTACCTATCTGCGCCACCTTATCCTCGCCATACTTGCGTTTTACGTACTCCACCATTTCATCTCGCCTGTTATCGGCAAAGTCCATGTCTATATCCGGAGCTGACGGTCTGTCAGGATTTAGGAAACGCTCAAAGGGTATGTCATATTCGAGCGGGTTGATATTGGTGATATGGGCAGCGTAGGTAACCAAAGAGCCGGAAACCGAGCCCCTGATGTTGTAGAGAATTCCGTTTTCTCTTGCATATTTCAAGAGATCGGCCACTACCAAAAAGTACGGCGAAAAGCCTTTGCTTTTGATGATACCAAGCTCGTACTCAAGCCTTTTCTTAATTTCATCCGACTGCTCTAGCCCGCGGCTTTCAAGGCCACCGTAGGCAATATATCTAAGCTCATCGTCAAACGATCTACCAGATTCAACTTTTATCTGGGGGAAGGCCCATTTGCCTAGTTCTAGCTCCAAATTGCACAGGGAGGAGATTTTCTGATTGTTAAATACTGCTTCGGGCATATCTTTGAATCTCTCTTCAATTTCTTTCTCGCTTAAAAATGAAAAATTTTCCTCGTCATTCCCAAAGCCAGACCTCTCGCGCACGTCGCCGCCACGGCTTACGGCCATAAGAGTTTCTCGAGCTTCTCTATCGTCTTTATCAAGATAATACACCTCTTGGGAAGCTACGGTAGGCACCTTTTGTTCCCCTGCAAAAGCTTGGAGGACTTTCATGTGATCGCTGTGTCCCTCTATCTCTTCATGCTTTGTGATTTCTATGTAAAAATTTTCATTAAATATTTTTCTGTACTTGCCCACAAGCTCAACTGCGGCAGAGGTATTTTTCTTTCTAAGCATAGTTGAGATGTCGCCGCCCCATGATGGCGACAGTGCGATTAGGCCTTCACTGCGCTTTTCTAAAAGATCAAAATCAATTCGCGGCTTGTAATAAAACCCTTCAAGGTATGAGGAAGTCACAATCTTCATAAGATTTTTGTAGCCCACGTCATTTTTGCACAAAAGTAACAGCCTGAATCTTTCTTTGTCTACCCCTGCTTGCTTATCGAACCTGCTTCTGGACGCCAAATAAGCGTCAACCCCGATGATAGGCTTGATCCCAGCCTTCTTGCACTCCTTGTAAAATTCAATAGCGCCGTATAGGTTGCCGTTGTCCGTTAAGGCGAGTGCTTCCATCCCATCCTTTTTGGCCCTTTTCACTAGTTCTGAGAGCTTCGGCAAGGCCTGCAGAAGCGAATAGTGGCTGTGGACATGGAGGTGAGTGAATTTCATGACGGCAGTATATATCATTTGTTATTTGTTATAAACTATTGACTGATGATCAAAAAACAATCACTTATTATAGGTATTGATGAGGCTGGGAGGGGGCCGCTTGCGGGTCCGATTACGCTATCGGTATTCTGCGCACCATTAAGTTTAAAGAGAACACTAGTCAATACGATCGGGGGAGCCATAAAGGACTCAAAACAGTTTTCAGAAAAAAGAAGGAAGGAAATTTATAGAAAGCTTCTTCGCTTAAGAAAAGAAAATAATTTACTTTTTTTTGTTACGCATATTTCAAATATATATATTGATCGCTACGGGATATCAAAAGCTGCAAAATACGGGATAACAAAGGCATTAAAAAAATTATCCGGTTCCACATACGATTTTCCAAGTAGTTATACAAAATCCCGCGGCCGCGGATTTTTGTATAATTTTTCAAATTTAAGGAGCCTTGAAAATATAAAAGTTTTATTGGACGGATCGCTCAAGGCCCCGTCTGAGTATAAAAATCAGAAAACTATCATAGGCGGTGACGGCAAAGATGTTTTTATAGCCTGCGCCTCGATCATAGCTAAGGTAAGGCGCGACGGGATAATGAAAAGAATCGCAAAGAAATATCCGCGCTACCATTTTGAAGCTCACAAAGGATATGGAACCAAGCTCCATTACAAAATGATAAAGAAGTACGGTCTATCGTATGTCCACAGAAAATCTTTTTGCAAAAATATTCATTAATTGCTTATAATCTCCTCAGGAGGTTCAATGAGCGATTTTGATAAGGATTTTAGTAAATACGAAAGCTCGGAGCGTGGGAATAGAAGGAGTCCAGCTTTCCGCCCTATTACTTTTCTTAAAAACAAGGAGCCATATCGAGCAGTATCGCCGTCGGAGCTCCTTAAGAGGATTTTGAATAGGCATGATCGCCTTCAGCTCAAAGCGTCAAATCTCCGGCTTCGCTAACCTACGGGCGCCTTCGGGCGCCCTTCATAGTTGCTGAATTATTTTGTCTTTATTGCACTTGCCTGAATAATGTAGTAAGATACAAACATGGTAGTCAGAATGAGGCATACAAGAAGCCACACAGCAAATAGAAGGAGCCACCACGCTCTCGCGGTTTCGGTTAAGACCTTGTGCAAAGAGTGTGGCAGCCCATGCATGCCCCACACGGTCTGCAAGGTCTGCGGCAAGTATAAAGGCAGGCAAGTAGTAGATGTTCATGCACGGCTCGCAAAAAGAGAGAAGAAGCAGAAAGAAAAGCAAGCAACTAGCAATAAGTAGCAAGCATCAAGGTTTGTTGTAATGGATTTTTTTGATATACTAGATTCTAGCTACTAGTTACTAGCTACTAAGACATGGCAAACCGGCACCTTGCAAGATCAATCGTTCTTCAAACTCTATATGAGTGGGATTTTGGCGGGAGGAAAGCACCGACCGGAGACATCTTGTCTCGCAATATGCAGGAGTTCGCGCCCGGTTCCAAGGAAGATCCTTTTATCAAAAACTTGCTCGGCGGCGTGATTTCGAAGCAAAAGGACTTGGATGAAATTATTGAAAGGGCCGCCCCAGAATGGCCAATAGATAAAATCAGCTCTCTAGATAGAAATATTTTGAGGTTGGGGCTTTATGAGCTACTATTTGCGGACAGAGAGCAGGTGCCTCCCAAAGTCGCAATTAACGAGGCAATAGAGCTCGGCAAAACTTTTGGAGGAGAGACGAGCGGTAAATTCATCAACGGAGTTCTCGGTGCAATTTATAAGGAAATGGGGAAGCCCGGCAAAGACGATAAGGGTGAAGAGAAAAAACCAGTGCCCATAGAATCGCTCGCCGGTGCGGTGATATTCGCTAAAAAGGACGGTGAGTTGTATTTCTGCTTGGTTCACGACGTCTTTGGCCATTGGACACTCTCAAAGGGCCATATCGATGGCAATGAAAAGATCGAGGATGAGCTTAAGCTTGCCATAAAGGATGAGCTTGGTATAGAGATAGACGTAAAAGATCATTTAGGGCATACCGAATATGGCACTTTCGATCCGGAGAAGGGTAAAATAAAGAAGCGGGTTGAATACTACCTTGCAGAGAGCGATTTTCAAGATGTTGATCTCAAAAAGAGCGGAGGGCTCGATGATGTAAAGTGGTTTAGGATGGCCGACATCCTTGACCTAAATTTTTACGATGATATTCTTCCGATTGTAACAAAGGCGATAAATATTTTAGCAAAGAATTAATCTAATTACCCTAATTAACCTAAATAAATCCCAATCTCTAATAAATATTAAATTGGACATTGGAGCTTGTTTAGAATGATTTGAATAATTAGGTCAATTAAAAATTGACCAATATGGAAAAAAATTTTGCTGAATTTGAAAAAGTGATCGGAGTTGAATTTTCGGATAAAGATCTTCTGCGGCAAGCCCTCACCCACCGATCCTTTATTAACGAAAACAAGAGCTTCAAAAACGGGCACAACGAGCGCCTCGAGTTTTTAGGTGACGCCGTTCTTGAGCTTGCGATAACCCGCTATCTTTATGATGAGTATCCCGACAAGACAGAGGGGGATCTAACTTCCATACGGAGCGCTCTGGTAAACGCTCAAACCTGCGCGGAAGTGGCAAAGAGGATTGAGGTCAATGATTATCTGCTTTTATCCAGAGGCGAAGCCAAGGACACCGGCAGAGCAAGGCAGTATATACTGGCAAACGCTTTGGAGGCCGTGATCGGTGCGATTTATCTTGACCAAGGATACAAGGCCGCCGAGACTTTTATTTTCAAGTACATCACTCCTATGACTCGTGAGATCGTTGAGGAAGAGCTTTGGGTTGACGCTAAAAGTAAATTTCAAGAGATAGCTCAAGACAAAGAGGGGATCACTCCTTCGTATAAGACGTTAAGGGAGAGCGGACCAGACCATGACAAGAAATTTACAGTTGGAGTGTTCATAGGCTCCGAAATGATTGCCGAAGGGACGGGAGACTCCAAACAGGACGCCGAGCAATCCGCCGCCCGCCACGCTCTCAAAGAAAAAAACTGGAGTTAATTTTTTCCTTTTGCATGTTTAGGGATCAAGTATGTTAGAATGGCTATATTAAGTTACTACCAAAATCTTTCATGCTAAAGACGCTTGAAGTTAGCGGTTTCAAATCTTTTGCAAAAAAGACCGAGCTTCATTTCAAATCGCCGATTACGGCAATTGTGGGCCCAAATGGAAGCGGCAAGTCAAACGTAGCTGAAGCATTTAGGTTTGTCCTCGGAGAACAGTCGATGAAATCAATGCGAGGTAAACGCGGAGAAGACCTTATCTGGAACGGGTCGGCTGAGGTTTTGAGGTCAAGCAGGGCTTCGGTGAAGCTTGTTTTTGCTCCGACGTCCGCCAATTCCGCGGAGTCCCGATCTGAAAGCGTCGACAATATTTTTTTTAAGGATGGATTTTTTGATGAAGTTTCGATAGAAAGAATTGTCAATCGAGATGGCAGTAACGAGTATTTCATGAACGGTTCGCCGGTAAGACTTAAGGATATCGTCATAATGCTATCCGGGGCTCATATAGGCTCCTCAGGACATCACATCATTTCGCAGGGTGAAGCTGACAGGATACTTTCTGCGAATATGAGAGAAAGGAGAGGCATCATCGAGGACGCTTTGGGATTAAAAATTTTTCAGTACAAGATAGAGGAAAGTGAGAGAAAACTTCTTAAAACTGAGGAGAATATACGCCAAGTTGAGTCGCTTAGAAAAGAGATTGCCCCGCACATCCGCTTCTTGAGAAAGCAGGTGGAGAAGGTGGAAAAAGCCAAAGAAATCAGAAAAAAGCTTCTTGCTACATACAAGGAGTACCTCAGGGATGAGAGAATCTATCTAGATGTAAATGAAAAAGCACTTTTATCAGAGAGAGCTCCGATCGAGGAGAAATTGAGGCTCCTTGAATCAGAAATTGAGACTGCGAAGATACAACTTCAAAACTCCTCAAAAAACGACGGCAAAAGCGAAGAGGTGATCGAGATTGAAAATAGATTGAGAGGTGAAAGGAGCCTGAGAGACGAGTTTTACAGGCAGATCGGAAAAATAGAGGGAGAAATCAGCGCAAACGAGAAGCTCATAGAGAGACTCAAGCAGGACACGAGGTCTTTCAGCACAAAAATGGTCTCTCTCACTGAACTTGAAGATCTTGAGAGAGAAATTTCCGGATATTCCGATGTATCCATTGTAATCGCGAGACTGCGAGAATTTATCGAAAGACACAAAGTTTCTAATGAGCAAAACAGCTTGGAGGAAATCATTTCAGCGAATGAAGTATTGGAGAAAAAAAGAATTGAGATAAATGGAGAAATCGAGAGCAAAAACATGCTTATCTTAAAGCTCGACCATAGCTATGGGGAGCTAAGGGTTGCGATTGAGAAGGAAAAGGACTCAAGTAGGGAGGCCGAGAAGAACATTTTTAGGTTATCTTCAGAAATTAACGAGAGCAAGAGCAGGCTTGAAATGCAGAGTGAGAGAGCCTCTACGATTGAGAGGGAGAAGGCTGAGTGGAAAAGGGAGGCAGAGGAAGGTGCGGTCTTGATGGGAGTAGAAGTATTGAGGTTTGAAGATCATACCTCACGATTTGGAGAGGATGAAATGGCTTTTATCAAGGAATACGGCGCTATTCGAAATGAAAAAAGGAGGGAATTAGAAAAAATGAAGATTCGACTTGAGGAACTAGGCGCAGGCGGGGGCGATGATGTGTCCAGAGAATACAGAGAGACACTAGAGAGGGACGAATTTTTGAAAAAAGAGTTGGAGGATTTGAAAAATTCTGCCGAATCTCTCAAAAATCTCATAAAAGACCTCCTTGAACGTTTGGATGGTGAGTTCAAAAAGGGGCTTGCGAAAATTAATTCAAAATTTGATGAATTTTTTAAATTGATGTTTGACGGGGGAAGCGCAAAACTTGAAGTTGTAAAAAGCGAAAGGAAGACTTTTCGTCGCGCTCAATCCACAGACTCTGATGCAGACACGGATGAAAGTGACATGAATATTTTAGACAACCTCTCTTCCGAACAGGAACAAGGCATTGAGGAAGAAGGTGTAGACATCAATGTTTCTTTGCCTCGCAAAAGGATTAAAGGTCTTGAGATGCTATCCGGCGGTGAAAGAGCGCTTACTTCTATCGCACTCCTCTTTTCCATATCGCAGGTTAACCCTCCACCTTTTATAATTCTTGATGAGACGGACGCCGCCCTTGATGAAGCCAATTCAAAAAAATACGGTGACATGATTGAAAATCTCTCCAAGGTTTCCCAACTCATCCTCATCACTCACAATAGGGAAACCATGTCTAGGGCCGGAGTGATCTACGGCGTCACCATGGGTCGTGATGGAGTTTCCCGTTTACTCTCCATCGCCTTCGACGAGGCAGTTGCAGTTGCAAAATAACCAATAGTTTTATACAAAAATCCGCGCCCTGTAGTGGACCCCTTTCTTTAGACACTAATTCCGTGTCTGCATTTTAGCATTT
>CAYXKV010000011.1:0-22532 GCA_964464975.1 uncultured Candidatus Saccharibacteria bacterium
ATTAACGATTAATTATACAGAATCGGTGTCAAAAATTTAGGGTCCGGGCCAAACCTCTCTACGAGGGACTTCGTTGGGTCGGCTTTCTTGAGAAGTATGGTCGTAACATTCTGACCATCAAGTCAGGACGTTGGCGTCCCGCTCGCTATGCGCCGGAAGTAGAGAAGAATCTCTTGGGAGACCAAGTGGAACTCTACCCGGACACCAAACCATTCCAGACCAATCGGTCATTCCGTTACCTCAATGCGACTCATAGCAACACGAAAGTGGATGCGATGCGCGACATTGTGGAGCAGGCATGTCGGCGGCACTGGGCATACTCGGTGACATCTACTATTCCGTGGTGGATTAACCGCAGTCGCTACACATGGGAACAGTTGGAAGAGATGGCGAAGCAATTGCCATCCGAACCAGACATCCCGCACTTGAATGACAGGATCGCCCAGATGCGATATCTCGTCCGCACCGAACTGAAGCAGGAAGCAAAGTTCCAAACATGGGACGAGCTTGCCGCTTTCGCAGTAACTTTGTTGTAAAACTCGCGCATAACCGAGGCTTGTTATGCAAGCCCTTCCGTAGTTGGTTGGGCTTTTTCTTTTATAAAAATGTTTACTTTTGTTTACCTCTGACTTTTAGTAACCCCATAACATAGGTTCTCCGTTATTCCTTCTCCTAGTATTCTCATTGCCGATCCATTTCAAAACTCTGTATCCCTGTTGTTTTGCTCCCTTGGGACTATATCCGGCTCTAATAGCCGCATCTTTATATTTTCTAATGGTAAGCATATTTTTCATAAAAATAAGTCGTCTTATGGTGGGACCATTTGTAAGTGGTTCGCCGTCTAAATAGGTTTCTGTGAGAAAATCAAATAAAGCAAAAGGGAGATGTTTGTATGGTTTATGGAAAAGAAGATCGACAATAAAAAGAGCTTCTTTGATAGAAAAAGATGGCAAAGGGTTAGCCTTTTTATATTTCTTATCATTTAGAAACTCAACCAATAATTCAATAAGCTCCTTACTATTCACTTTTATATTTTGCACATCCTCCATCTTATACAGTGGTTACTTCTTCCAGTAACGCCTTTATCTCGGCTAGGGCTATGGTAGGATATGGATACTCGCGGACCCAATCTATAGTTCTAAAATCGTCTGCCAGTTCGAGCAAGGGGTGTGAAGCAGTGTGTAAATCACCTTGTCGTACCCGTTTTTAATGTGGCGCGTTTCGTTAAAACTCATGTCTACCAAAAATATCAAAATTGAAATATTGGCCATGTGGGCGATCGTCCTCTCTTCGACCGTTCTCGTCGTCATAGGAGGCTTTTCCTTTTACAGGTATCTAACCGACATTACCGAAAATACGGCTGACTTTGAAAAAAAAGTTCTGGGGTTGGAAGAGGAAAAATCGCTTTTGAGCAGGAACCTTGAAGCCGAAAGGCAGAGAAACAGCGAGTTTGAGGGCCAAATAAAAGAGATCGCCGGAACCGTGGGCACTCTCGACAAACTTGCAAAAACGGACAAGGAACTTCTGCAGAAATATTCAAAGGTTTATTTCCTTAACGAACATTATGTGCCTGACGCCCTTTTGGTTATACCGAAAGACTTCATCGCAAACAAAAACAAAGAGCTATATTTCCACGCCAAGGTTTTTCCATTCCTTGAAGATCTTTTCAGGGCCGCCCAAAAAGACGGCATTGATATCAAAATACTTTCTGCGTATAGATCGTTTGGCGAACAAGTTTCAATCAAATCAAATTACACCGTAGTTTACGGGAGCGGGGCTAATAGATTTTCTGCCGATCAGGGGTATTCCGAACACCAGCTCGGTACTACGGTGGATTTCACATCGAGCGAGAACGGCCTTGTTCTAGCGGGATTTAGCGACACTTCCGCCTACAAGTGGCTTTCTGACAACGCTTACAAATACGGATTCGTCCTCTCTTATCCCGAGAACAATGATTACTACCAGTTTGAGCCGTGGCACTGGAGATTTGTGGGAACAAACCTAGCGCGAAGACTTCACGAAGACAACATGAATTTTTACAGTTTGGACCAGCCGACAATAGACAACTACCTCATAAGCTTCTTTGACCGCAGGTAGCCGATAATAAAAAAGGCGCCAAAAATGCCGCGCTAGGCGGACATCTTTGGTCTCGGCTAGGCTAGCTTAGAGAGAAGCACCCCCTATTTTTTATTATGTCCCTGATCCGGAGCTCATAACATCTGGATACTTTTCGGGATTTATTATTTCTAACGAATGGAGGTTCTCCCCAAACTCGCCTGATGCCATTTTTTACTTTTTGACAGATATGTCAACGAGGAAGTGTTATCAAGATAGGGGAGCCCTTGTGGAAAAGCTGTTGAAAAGTCTCTTGTTTCAGGGGATATTGATTTGTGGTACATCTTTTGCCTGCAGTAAAATATTATGTTCGGCTGATATAAGTTTTTGCGCAGCTCACCTAAAGGTATATAATTGAAATATGAAAATAAACACAAAAGCCACTAATATCAGCATTACTCCTTCCATCGCAGGCTATATCCAAAAAAAAGTTGAAATGCTCGATAAATTTTTTAGGGGAATATCCGAGGTCTTGGTAAATGTGGAAGTAGGTAAAACCACAAAGCACCACAGGTCAGGAGATGTTTTTAGAGCCGAAATCCATATTACTGCAAACGGCAACGAATATTATGCGGAAGCCGAGAAAGATGATTTGTACGCAGCTATAGACGAAGTCAAAGGTGAAATTATTCGCGAGCTGACGTCAAAAAGAAAAAGGGCACTGAGACTTTTCAAAAGAGGAGGTGCGCAAATCAAAAACTTGCTTAAAAGGGTAGGCAACTGGAGAAAGTTCAGAAGCTAACTTTGGCCCCTCAAGAAATCTTCGTATAACATTTCTTTTTTGCCTTCCGGGACAACACGCATTATTTTAAGTTTTCCATCCTCTAATTTTGCTTCGGAGATGATCACTCTGATGTTTTTGCCTTTTGACTCAAAATAAAAATATGTCCCGGGCCAGCCTTCAAAGGCCTTTATTTTGAGGAGGTTTATATATGGGTCGTCCTCAAGTCTAAGCAGGCCGTCTTCTTTGCTGATTTTTTCGCAATAAGTAGCCTCGCTATCGTTTTGCATTATGGGATCGATCAAGCCCTGAAGCCACTCCGGCAATATGTGAGCAAAGAGCCTTGCTCCCTCTTTTGCCAAAATTTCTTCAAGCTCCATCCTGCCTATAGGCCACTTTTCAAGGGCTACCTGTTTTTTAGCCAAAATCGGTCCTTCATCCATAAACTCGTTTATCTGTATGATAGATACTCCAATATTTTTTTCATCGTTTAAAATCTGGCTCTGGATGGGGGAGGCGCCTCTGTATTTTGGGAGTAGAGAGGGATGAATATTCAGAGTTTTTCGCTCCGGAATATCAAAAATCTCCTTAGGAATGATCTTGCCGTAGGAAGCCACGAGAAAATATTTAAAACCTTGAGCCTTTAGCTTCTCTATCAGAGACTGATTGTCGTTCTTTAGGGATTTGGGATCGATTGCCTCTATGTTGTGCGCTTCGGCCCACACTTTTACCGGAGTGGGGGAGAGTACCAGTTTGCGGCCCTTTTGTTTGTCAGGAGTTGTGACGATGAGCGATGGTACGATGCCATGTGCCAAAAGTTCGTCTAGGACATAGACGCTGAAATCAGATGATCCGAAAAATGCATAATTCATAATTCCTTGTTCTTAGTCCTTGTTTTCGGGGGTAAGTTTTTGACTTCTTTGGCCTTGTCTATAAATAAAATTCCGTTTAAATGATCTATCTCATGATGGAAAATCTGCGAAAGCAAGCCCGATCCGCCTAGGGTAAATAATTTGCCGTCCCTATCATACGCCTTAACCAGAGTTTTCTCAGGCCTTTTGACCTTCCCATAGAGCCAGCGTACTGACAGGCAGCCTTCTTCAAGTTCAATCAGTTTTTTTGAAGTTTTCAAAATCTCAGGGTTTATGAAAATGAGGTCGTTATATTTCTGCTTTTTTTGGGAATCCTTCACTTTGAGTTGGGTGCGGTTTCTTATTCTCCTTTCCTCCTCAAGTATCTCAAAAATCCTTTTGGAAACGACAAAAATCCGCAGGCTTTCGCCTATCTGCGGGGCGGCGATGGCGACGCCATCTTCCTCATTCTCAAGCGCCTTGGACATCCTGCTCACTATGGTATTGATTTTCCTTCCACCAATAAGCTCTATTGGCACTTCCTTGGACACCTTCCTTAAGACCGCGTCATCTTTCTGGACAATTCCTTTGTTTGTTATCTCCTTCTTCATTTTGCTCTCAAATTCTACCACATTTTTTCACTTTCCCAACCCTCCATATACAAGGCTTGACCTTGTACATGGAGGGTTAGAGGACGCTGTCGGGATCAATTTTGACTTCAAATTGGGGAGGAAGATTTCTTATTTTGGAAACCAGACTAATATCCGGCCATGATCCGCGCTCAATCTTGATGACAGTGTTTATGGCATATTGTTCGCCCCTTTTCTCCTGTATTGAAGGGAAGGTCAAAGGTTCCCATTCCTCAAAAATTTTTTTGATATTTTCAGACTCCCTTGACGCAAATACTTTGGTTCCTCTGACTGTGATTTTTATAAATAGTCCGTAAGGTGGATAATTGAGTACCTGCCTTTCCTCTAGCTCGCTTTTGTAAAATTCTATGATGTTGCCCGAAAGGCATAGTTCAAAGATGGGATCATCAGGGTTTCTAGTCTGAACCAAAAATTTTTCTTTGGAAAGGTTTCTTAGCTCCAAAATGGTGCCGAAAATTCTTTCCTTGATTCTAAAATCCGGAATGGAAAAAAGAGAATCGATCGAAGAAGCAGCTACCAGACGGATTTTTTTATACAGGTAGGGGAGTGCCATATCAGTTCCGATAAGCACCGCTCCCCTGCTTTCATAAAAATTTAACGCTATGCTCTCCGCCTTGCGTGTAGTACCGACAATCTCCTTGTTGATTTCAAAAATCCTGGTCTTTGGGAAATTTAAAGAAACCTCCTCGAAAATCCTGTCGGTGCCGGCGCCAAGGGCCATGAGCTTCCAACTTCCGCAATACTTGCAAGTCTCTGCGGCGCTTCTTGTTTCCCCGCATTGATGGCACATGAATTTGTTGCCTGTGCCGCTGCGATGCAAAACCATAGGTGATCCGCAATTCTCGCATTTAACTTCGGTGCCGCAGTCGCGGCATACAGTAATCGGAGACAGGCCTTTGCGTGCGGAAAACAGGAAAACATTCCCCCCCGAATCAAGAGTCTTTTTCATCTCATGGATAAGCTTCTCGGAGAGCACCTTGTATTCTTTTTCGTTTTTTATTTTTTCTCTGCTGTCTATAACCTCAGTGCTAACCTCCTTGGGCAACCGCCATTTTACGCTTTCAAACTCAAATGCGCTGCTCTGCTTGTACCTAAAAAGCGTCTCTATGCGCAAAAGAGTATCCCCAAAAATGCAGCGAGTATTTTTGTATTTAGCAATCTTTTCCGCGCAGACTCTTAAGTCTATATATGGACGGCTCAGAGCTCTCCATCCGTTGTCGTTTTCCTTCTCCAGAATAATCACACCCAAATCGTGTCGCTCCAAGAATAGCCATTGGGCGGTTGCCAGTATGAGCACTGGATGCTCGGACTCAAGAGCCCTGCGCAATTCCTTTCTTATTTCTCCAACTTTCATAGAAGAGTGCAGCGTGCACACGAAACTCTCTATGCCGTGGCCGAGGGACTCTCTCATTTTCAAAATACTTTGATTCTGAGGGGTGCAGATAAAGACTGATTTTTTTTGAGCGAATTCTTCCCTGATCAGCGATTTGTAGTGAGAGAGCCTTTCTTCCTCGTCGCACTGGATGACTTCAATCTCATTTACCTTGACGCCGTCTTGGCGCATTTTTTCCTCATCCTTTTTTAAGGATATGATTGTCCTGTAATTTTCGACTGCGAAGGTTGGGATCAGGTGGGTAAGGAGGCTTCCTCTTGAGCAGGCGAAGTAATCGGCAATTTCGGAAATTGCAGCAAGGAAGCTCTTGCCCAAAAATTTCTCTTCTGAAAAAGAAGAAATTTTCTTTATCATAAAATCAGCAGATCTTATGCTTGACTTTTGATCAGCCGCACTTTTGCTATCGACGACCAGTGCCGGCACGGTCCTGCCCCTAACCTGTATTTTTACGAGCGTTCCGGGTTCGAACTTTTGTGCTGAAAAATATGAGAGAGACTCCTTGTTTAGCGATTTTACAAAAGGCAAGCAGTCATTGATATACATTACATAATTCTCAGTTTTATTTCAGTAATTTTCAATATTGAATTCGGTTTAAATTGATGTATAGTGGCTCTATGGGTTTTTTTTCTAAGAAACTTGGAATAGATTTGGGGACTGCAAACACTCTAGTCTTCGTGCCCGGAAAGGGAGTCGTTTTAAACGAGCCTTCGGTAGTAGCTATCGGCATGGAGGACAACAGGATACTTGCCGTAGGCAGCGAAGCCAAGACTATGATTGGGCGTACACCGGAGGCAATCATCGCATACCGGCCCATGAAGGATGGAGTAATCGCAGACTATAAAATAACCGAAGTCATGCTTCGTTATTACATGCGCAAAGCTCTCGGAGGCTGGAGTTTTGTGAAGCCCGAGGTCTTGATTTCAGTACCCGCAGGCATCACATCTACGGAGAGAAGAGCAGTCATTGAAGCGGCGATCAGAGCGGGAGCCAAAAATGCCTACGTCATCAAAGAGCCTATCCTTGCTGCCATCGGCGCCGGCATAGAGATATATGAACCGAAGGGCCACATGATTGCCGATATTGGCGGAGGCACTACCGATGTGGCGGTAATATCGCTTGGCGGCATTGTATCCTCAACCTCGGTCAAATGCGCCGGAAACAAGATTGACGAAAGCATCGCAGATTATGTGAAGAAGAATTTTAATCTTGCGATTGGCGACAAGACCTGCGAAGACATAAAAATCCAAATAGGCTCCGCCCTGCCTCTCGAGGAAGAGATTTCCATGACCATTAAAGGCAGGGACTTGATTTCAGGACTGCCACGATCGATAGAGCTCAAAACCAATGAAATAGTCAAAGCTATCTCCAAAGAACTTCGGGAGATGATAAAAGCCATAAAGGATGTTTTGCAGGAAACTCCGCCGGAACTCGCCTCCGATATTATTGATCACGGCATTACAATGACCGGCGGCACCTCATCTTTGCGCAACCTGCCCGAGCTAGTTTTGAGAAGGGTCGGGGTGAAGGCCGTGCTTGCAGAAGATCCGCTGTTTTGCGTTGCCAGAGGCACAGGGATCGCACTCGATCATTTAAGCGCTTACAAACGGATGGTTATAGCTAAAAGATAAGCAAGACCCTAAATTTTTGAGAAATATAAAATTTAATTTATATAGAGGATGGAAAAAAAAGTTCATCATGCAAATATTGTTATCGGTCCTAAAGCCAAGGAAAAAGTTCTTGAATTGCTCGAAAAACAGCTTGACTTCAAGGTGCAGGGCAACCCAGATTTTTTTGTTATTGAGGCGGAGTCATTCGGCATAGACAGTGCGAGAATGCTTGGAGAGTGGTCTATAATGAAACCGCTGCTCAGGTCCATAAAAGTTGGTCTTGTCTGCGCTGAGAGCGTCACTCTCGATGCCCAAAATGCCCTTCTTAAACTTCTGGAAGAACCTAAGGAAGGCACTTATATTTTTATTGTCATCAAAAACATCGGAGGCATAGTACCCACCTTGCTTTCAAGGGTTCAGCTCTTACATGATGATGAAGGTAAAAGCAATGTAAGTGTAGATGCGGAAAGTTTCCTCAAGGAAAGTGCAAAGGGGAGGCTCCAGATGATAAATGCAATGTCAAAGATTTCTGAAAAAAACGAAATGAGAAGCCTGATTTCTGAACTGGAAAAAGCGGCTTATGAAAAGAAAGGAAACGGCCCAGATGAAATTTCAAAATTGAAAGACCCTCTTCGCGGTAAGATCTTGTCGCAGACTCGAGGCGCATCTCCCAAAATGATTTTGGAGTGGCTTGCAAGCGTGTTATAATGTTTACAAATGTTTAATTTCAACGAACTAAAGGAAAAGACGAAGTCGATTGAGGAATGGCTTCATAAGGAGCTCTCAGTTATCCGCACTGGGAGGGCCACTCCTATCGTGCTAGATAGTCTTTTGATAGAGGCCTACGGATCAAAGATGGGAATCAAGGAACTCGGGACAATCACGGTAGAAGACGCAAAAAGCGTCCGGATAGAGCCATGGGACTCGAGCTTGATCAAAAGCATCGAGAAAGCGATCATCGCATCGAACCTCGGGTTGTCAGTAGCTCCGTTTGAAAGAGGTTTGAGGCTCATTTTCCCTCAGCTTACCTCAGAGAGAAGAGAACAGCTTGCAAAAGTTGTCGGTCAAAAACTCGAAGATGCGCGGATCTCCCTTAGGGGCTTGCGCGATAAAACCTGGGCTGAAATTCAAGAGAAGGAAAAGAAGGGCGGAATGGGCGAAGATGATAAATTTAGACTGAAGGACGAAATGCAAAGGATTATTGACGATACCGGAAGCAAGCTTGAAGAAATGGCTTCAAAAAAGGAATCCGAAATCAAATCCTAATGACCATTGTATTGTTCGCAATAATTTTAGGAATCCTTGTCCTGGTGCATGAACTGGGGCACTTTTTGGCAGCTAAGAAAGCTGGGGTCAGGGTGGATGAATTTGGGTTCGGGTACCCGCCCAGGGCTTGGATTATTGGAAAAAAATGGGGCACGTTGTTTACTCTAAACTGGCTGCCTTTCGGAGGTTTCGTCAAAATTTACGGTGAGAATTATGAAAATGAACAGACAAAAGAGGACCAGCAGAAAAATGATTCTCAAAAAGTCCTCGGGTCGCCCCTCGACAAACTCGGGGCTCAACCAGACATTTTTTCGAACCACTTTTCTGCTGGTATCAGTTTTTCGAATATTTCAAAAAAATGGCAAGCGGCGATACTTGCAGGAGGAGTAGTGTTCAATATGCTATTTGCCTGGTTTTTATTTTCGCTCGGGTTTGTCGTGGGCATACCTACTCCGGTTGAAAACGATTTTGGAGCTCAAGTCAGAGACCCCAAGCTCACGGTGATCTCGGTCATTCCTGATTCGCCTGCGGAAAACGTTGGAATCAAATCTGGAGATAAAATAATCAACCTCTCTTCTCAAGGTGTTGTTCTCGATTCTCCCTCGACTGACGATGTTTCCCGATTCATTAACGACTCTGTAGGTGAGGTAGAGCTCGCTGTTATGAGAGGAGATCAAAAAATTGAGTTTACGGTAAAACCGGAAGATGGATTGATTGAGGGCAAAAGAGTAGTTGGGATAAGCATGGATATGGTCGGCACCCTTTCGCTACCTTTACACAAATCCGTGATCGAAGGGTTTAGGGCGACATACAAGATCACCTATCTTACTGTTGATGGTCTTTTGACCCTCATAAAGGATGCTTTTAGAGGCAGAGCCGACATTTCCGGAGTGTCCGGGCCGGTGGGCATTGTGGGACTAGTGGGTGATGCGTCAAGGCTTGGATTTGCCTACCTTGTGACCTTTACCGCTCTTATTTCAATCAACCTTGCGATTATAAATCTTGTGCCTTTTCCCGCTCTTGACGGAGGCAGGCTTGTATTTGTAGCGGTCGAGAGCATAATCCGCAAGAAAATAAATCCAATAGTAGCTCAGGTCCTAAACACTCTTGGTTTCGTGATACTCATTGCTCTCATGCTTATCGTCACCTACCGCGACATCCTCAAACTCTTTTGATTGAAGAGTGGAAATTCTAAAATTCTACTAAACGAATTAGACGAGCACCAAATTCGTTGAGTTCAGCGGAAACTTCATTTATCCAGAAGGAAAGTTCTGTTTTGCGAAGAAATCTGATAGAATTCGGCCATGAGACAAAGCGAACTTTTCTCGCGCACAAGGCGCGAGGTACCCTCGGATGAGACCTCAAAAAATGCGCAACTCCTTATTAGGGCTGGTTTTATACATAAGGAAATGGCCGGGGTTTATTCCTTTCTGCCGCTTGGTCTGAGGGTCCTAAACAATATACGAAGCATAGTAAACGAAGAGATGGAGAAGCTCGGTTCTAAGGAGATATGGATGTCCACTATCCAGAACAAGGAAACCTGGGAGAAGACCAACCGCTGGAGCGACCAAAGCGTGGATATATGGTTCAAATCTAAACTCAAAAATGACAGCGAAATCGGATTCGGTTGGTCGCATGAAGAGCCGATTTCGGAGATGATGAAATATCATGTCCGAAGTTACGCCGATCTTCCCAGAGCAGTACATCAATTTCAGAATAAATTACGAAACGAAACTCGGGCCAAAAGCGGAGTCATGAGATGCAGGGAATTTTTGATGAAAGACATGTACTTCTTTGCAACAACTGATGAAGAAAACGCCGAGTTTTACGAAAAAGCTACGCAGGCTTACCAAAAGGTGTTTGAAAGGCTGGGGCTCGGGGGCATTACTTTTATAACCAGCGCTTCAGGCGGGATGTTCACGGATAAATTCAGCCACGAATTTCAGACAGTATGCGATGCCGGAGAAGATGTTATTTATGTAAATCAGAGCAAGCAAGTCGCTCTGAATGGGGAGGTGTTCAACAAGGAAACCTTGGATAAGATGGGGATGAAGGAAGAAGAATTTGAAAAGAAGAAAGCCGCTGAGATCGGCAACATTTTTAATTTCGGGACTTCAAAAAGCGAACAGTTAGGATTGTATTTCAAGGACAGAGACGGCAAGGATACACCTGTGCATTTAAGCTCTTACGGCATCGGCATTACCAGGCTCATGGGAGTGCTTGTTGAGGTTAACGGCAAGGGAAACAGTATGATCTGGTCCCCTTGCACAGCTCCATTCAAGTACCACATCATTGAAATCAACTCTGAAAACCCGTTGGTCGGAGAGACTTGCAGAAATGTTTATGAAATTCTCGGTAGGCAAGCCTTGTATGATGATCGCGATTTGCGTGCGGGAGAGAAGTTTAACGACGCCGATCTTATAGGGATACCCCTGCGCATAATAGTAAGTGAGAAGAACGTATTGGAAGGAAAAATCGAGTTTTTGGACAGAAGAAGTGGGCAGACGAAAATGATTGCAGAAACAGAGCTAAAGGATTATCTTGAGAAATGTTGAAAGAAAAAATCGAACAGTGGAAACGCCTTTTGCGCAATGACATAGGAATCGATCTTGGCACTGCAAATACCCTTTTGTACGTCAGGGGCAAGGGCATCATATTGAACGAGCCTTCGGTGGTAGCCGTCAACCAAAAGACCGGCCAGGTTGTTGCCGTAGGCACGGAAGCTAAGAGGATGCTAGGCAGGACTCCACCGCATATCATTGCCGTGAGGCCAATAGTGGACGGAGTAATATCGGACTTCGAAGTAACGGAAGAGATGCTCCATTACCTCTTAAGCAAAGCTCATGGCGTTTCGAAAAAAGCCCTCGGTCCAAGAGTGGTAGTGGGAGTGCCGTCCGGCATCACAAACGTAGAGACTAGAGCAGTCCGTGATGCTACCAAAAATGCCGGCGCAAGCGAAGTTCATATAGTGGAAGAACCGATGGCCGCGGCGATAGGGATGCACTTGCCGATCAAGGAGCCGGTTGGCAATATGGTTATAGATATTGGCGGTGGGACGGCGGATATAGCCGTCATATCCATTGGCGGTGTGGTAAATTCCAAAAACGTAAGAATCGCCGGGGACAAGCTTAACAAGGACATCATTTCCTACGTTAGAGGAGAGTTTAAGATTATCATCGGGGAAAAGACAGCAGAGGAAATCAAAATAGCAATATGCGCCCTAACGCCGGAAGTAAAACCACTTGAAACCCCGGCTAGGGGCAGGGATCTAATCACTGGCCTTCCTAGAGAGGTCGTTGTCACCGATTCGGATATGAGAGATGCGGTTTCAAACTCCATCGAACGGCTTATTGATGCAGTCAAGGAAGTTCTCGAAACTACGCCGCCGGAAATACTAAGCGATATAATGCACAGAGGAGTACATATAGCCGGAGGGGGCGCCCTTATAAAAGGTCTCGCAGAGGTTTTGCGAGAGGAAATCAAAATTCCCATCTACGTAGCTGACGATCCTCTGACTTGCGTTGTTAGGGGTACAGGCATTATCCTTGAGAAAATGGATGAGTTCAAAGAAGTGCTTGTCCGAGACGAAGAAGATGATTCGCCTTATAAAACATAAAAAAAACTATTTTTTTGAAAATGGGAGAACCATACTGATTCTCCTTGCCCTGCTTGTTCTCTTGGTCACTATTTTCAGCTTTTTGGGAAATTTCGTTAATTTTGCTCTCGGCCCTTTCGCAAAGGTTGGAGGATATTTGTATGAGAAGGCAAGCTTTTTGCCGAGTATGTTTGGCGACAAGAAAGGCATCTTGGATGAGAACAAGCGGCTAAAATCCGAGGTAGAAAGGTTAAATCTTTCGCTCAGCGACTTTGAGGCGACCATGAATGAGAACGAAATGCTTCGCCGAGAACTCGGAGTTAAGCCTGAAGGCAACTTGATCCCTGCAATTATCATATCCAGACCGCCGCAAGTGCCGTTTGACACAATTTTTATTGACAGGGGAAGCGTTGATGGAATAAATGTGAGAGACTTAGTATATGCAAGCCGCAAGAATGTCATTGGTAGAATTGAAAAAGTACAAAGAAGCGTTTCCGTTGCCGTGCTGTATTCTTACTCCGGATTTGGGCAGAATGCATTCGTGTCGAGGACAAACACTCTCATACAGATCGAGGGCAGGGGGGGAGGAAATATTGAGGCCAAAACTCCGATTGATCTGGATATTATTGAAGGCGATATGATATCGGCAGAATTCTCGCTTGGAGCCAATATTGCCGTTGTCGAATCTGTCGAAGAGGACAAGGTTCTGGGATTCAAAAACGTTATTATGTCACTTTCTGCCAATCCTTCGTCATTGCGCATGGTTTTTATTAGAAAAGCCGATAGTCTTCCTGAGTAAGATGGCAAGAGTAATATTTTTTTTGATTATCCTGTTTGCCCCGGTTATTTTCGGCTGGTGGATATTTTTCCCGCTTGCCCTGCTCTCGGTTATCATAACAAAGATACCGTATGAAATTATTTTGGCTGGAGCGATTCTCGATTTGTTTTTTTATTTTGGCGATGGTCTTTTCAGGCAGAACATCTTGTTTGTCTATTCCGTTGCTCTCTTGGCCGCTTCCGTATTTGTAGAAAAGAAGTTTGTCTGGAAAAAATATTTTTAATATAAAATGCTAGGGTTCATCAGAAGATTCATACGAAAAATACGACGCAAAAAATACCAGGACATCGATCCTGATGAGATATTTCTCGACTCAAAAAATCTCCCTTCGTTCAACGTATACCAATTTGAGGGCAGGCTCGAGAGAGCAATCTCCCCTAAAGTATTTAGTATTTTTTCAGCAGTGTGTTTGCTCGTAGCTTTGGTTTATGTTGGCAAGCTTTGGAATCTCCAGGTGACACAGGGTACAAAACTGAAAAATCAGAGCGAAAACAATATGTTGCGCCAGGTGCTTATCGTAGCCCCGCGTGGCTCCATTATAAGCCGTAATGGGGTGTCGCTTGTATGGAATGAGTCTTATGAAGAAGACACGGAATTTCCGCTGCGCCATTACATCAAAGATCCCGGCTTCGGGATTGTGCTGGGATTTGTAAAATACCCAACCAAGGATAAGAACGGATATTATTATGAAGAGGAATTCACACCCAAAGACGGATCGGAACTTATGTTCGATGAAATACTGAGAGGAAGAAACGGTATTCGACTTATTGAGACGTCGGCAGACGGGGAAGTTGTATCGGAGAACACGGTTCAGTTAGCAAGAGCCGGAGAAGATGTAGTGCTCTCGGTTGACTCTAGGATCCAGACGAAACTTTTCAACACGATGAAAGAGCTTGCAGAGAGGGTGGGTTTCAAAGGGGGAGCAGCTGTAATTCTTGACGTGGAATCAGGAGAGATCCTTGCAATTACAAGCTACCCTGAATACGATCCTGAGGTCATGGCAAATGGCGACACTGAGGAAATCAAAAAATTCTCAGAAAATCCAGACAACCCGTTTCTAAATCGAGCTATTGCAGGACTCTATACTCCGGGGTCTATAGTAAAACCATTCCTTGCTTTTGCCGCGCTTGAGGAGGGTGTGATCTCTCCTTATAAGGAGATAGTAAGCACGGGCAGACTAGTTGTCCCAAACCCATATAATCCAGATCAACCTACTATTTTCAAAGACTGGAAAGCTCATGGTGCGGTTGATATGCGCAGGGCCATATCCGTCTCTTCAGACGTTTACTTCTATCAAATCGGTGGGGGTTTTGAGGGTCAGAGGGGGCTTGGGATCTCAAACATAAAAAAATACCTGGAAGGCTTCGGATTTACCAAAAAGACCGGCTTCAATCCTGATAAGGAATCCTCAGGTACCATTCCTGATCCCGAATGGAAAGAGAAAACATTCGGTGAAATATGGAGAATAGGCGACACATACAACACTTCAATCGGCCAGTATGGTATGCAAATCACCCCCTTGCAGGCCGCGGTCGCTGTCGCAGCTCTCGCAAATGGAGGCAAGCTCGTCATTCCTTCACTTCTTTTCACATCTACTTCTACTGTCGCGGATGGTAAAAGAATCGATGGTAAGCAGGAAAATCTTACTGTCGCCAAGGAGGGAATGAGACTTGCGGTCAAAGAAGGCACAGCTTCTGGGCTCAATATCGCCTCCATCGAAATAGCTGGCAAGACCGGCACAGCAGAACTCGGAGCTCGCAAACAGTTCGTTAACTCATGGGTGATTGGATTTTTCCCCTATGACAAGCCGAAATATGCGTTTGCGGCGGTGATGGAGAGGGGGCCTGTATACAACCTCACCGGAGCCACCTACGTAATGCGCCAGCTTTTCGACTGGATGACTGTCCACACTCCGGAGTATTTTAAAATATAATTAAAACTATGAAATCTTTTTTTAAGAAAATCCTTGTTGTGATTCTAGGGCATCAGGTGAGAAGGCTGCGGCGGAAGCATGTATTCAAGATTATCGGCGTAGCAGGAAGCATTGGCAAGACAAGCACCAAACTTGCCATTGCCAAATTGCTTGAAGGAATCAAAAAAATCCGATATCAGGAGGGCAACTATAATGAGATTGTAAGCGTGCCACTGATTTTTTTCGGCCACAGCATGCCGAGCCTTTGGAACATATTTGAGTGGATAAAAATCATCATCCAAAATGAAATCCAGATTTACTCTGACTTCCCTTTTGAAATGGTAATCATTGAGCTCGGCACAGATGCCCCTGGGCAGATCTTGGAATTCAGGAAATATCTCAAGCTGGATCTAGCGGTTCTCACTGCTGTTGCTCCGGAGCACATGGAATTTTTCGGAACTATTGAAAGTGTTGCTGAGGAGGAGTGGTCGGTCGGGTACTTTTCAGACAAAATTCTTGCAAATCGCGACTTGTGTAAAATAACTGGAAAAGGTTTAGATAACAAAAAAATCACATATTACGGCACCGGTATCGGGTCAGAGTATAAAATTATCGGCGAGAAAGATGGTGAAAGTACATTGAATTTTGAAATTTTTGAAAGCGGCAAGAAAATCGTCCAAGGAAAGAAAAGCGGGATATCTGGAGCCGAGCTCTATTCGGTCTGCGCTGCAGTCGCAACAGCAAGAATCTTCGGAATCCAAATCGACAAAATCGGAAAGTTAGTAAATAGGATCAAAAGCTTTTCCGGCAGGATGCAGGTATTGGAAGGTGTCAATGACTTTTTGATAATAGATGACAGCTACAATGCAAGCCCTGATGCAGTAATTATGGCTCTCAACACTTTGGCAGAATTTAGAGATAGGCAAAGGGTCGCTATTCTCGGCATGATGAACGAGCTCGGCAACTCCTCTGAAGAAGAGCACAGAAAAATAGGAAAACACTGCACTCCAAAAAATATAGATCTTTTGATAGTGGTGGGTGAAGACGCTAAAGCTTACACGGCTCCTGAGGCTAGGAAAAATGGATGCAATGTGTATGAGGCTCTGAATGCATTGGATGCAGGAAGGCACGTTTTGTCTAACGCTGAAAAGGGAGCTGCTATCCTGGGCAAAGGCTCCCAAAACAAAGTATTCGTAGAAGAGGCTCTAAAGCTTCTTCTAAGGGACAAATCCGACGCCAGACTGCTTGTCCGTCAGGACACCGATTGGCTTTCAAAAAAATCATTATTTTTCGGGCAAAAGATAAAATGACTTTACCCAATTTTTGATTGACTTTTGGGGCAAATCCTATACAATGGCCCCATTATTTTATATTTTTAAATGAAGATGAACGAAAAGGAGTATTTAACAAAGGAGAAATTTGAAGCTCTCGAAAAGGAGCTTAATTATTTGAAAAAAGAAAAGCGCCGAGAGGTCGCGGATCAGCTTGAGTATACGAAATCGCTCGGGGATCTCTCAGAGAATGCCGAGTACCATGAAGCTCGAGATGCCCAGGCGGCAATTGAAGATCGAATTTTCAAACTCGAGGAGATGCTAAAGGATGCTGTTATAATCTCGGGCAAGCACAGCACTGACGTTGTTAGTGTCGGGTCCTTGGTTACCGTAGTCAAAGAAGGGGAAAAGGAGGAAAAATCATACACCTTAACCGGGGCTGAGGAATCGGATTTATCGTCTGGCAAGATTTCCGTGCGCTCGCCATTTGGGTCTGCCGCTTTGGGAAAAAAGAAGGGCGAATCGTTTTCATACTCTTCGCCTTCGGGATTGACTATCACTTACAGAATTATTGGTATACAATAGAAGCATGGCTTCTTTAGAAGAAATTCGGGCTGCAAGGCTCAAAAAACTTCAAAAAATAATTGATGCGGGTGTAAATCCTTACCCTACCTCCACACAAAGAAATATCGAAATTACCGAGCTTATCAATAAGTTTGATGATCTAGAATTCCAAAAAGCCTCCGTTGTAATCGCTGGCAGAGTGATGTCTCTACGTGCTCAAGGCGGCATAATTTTTGCTGATCTGAATGACGGCAGCGGACTTCCGGCACAGCCAGGCAAATTCCAAATACTTCTAAAAAGAGGTGAGGCGGTGAAAGAGAAGGATTTTGATTTCTGGAGCGAAGTGGTTGATATAGGGGACTTTGTAGAGGCGACGGGCACACTTTTTGTAACTAAGAGGCAGGAGAAAACTCTTCTTGTTTCCGAATGGAAAATGCTATCAAAGAGCTTGCGGCCACTTCCGGAGAAATGGCACGGATTCACAGACCAGGAGGAGAGGTTCAGAAAAAGATACCTTGATTTCCTCATAAACGAAGAGGAGCGGGAGCTTATGGTCAAAAAATCAAAATTCTGGGATGTAACCAGAAAGTTTTTCAAAGGCAGGTCGTTTGTGGAAGTTGAGACACCGACTTTGGAGTTAACGACGGGCGGAGCCGAGGCCAGGCCTTTTAAGACCCATCATAACGACTTCGACATTGATTTGTATCTAAGGATTTCTGTGGGTGAACTCTGGCAAAAAAGGCTCATGGCCGGCGGCTTTCCTAAAATTTTTGAAATTGGCAGGGTTTATCGCAATGAGGGCACAAGCCCTGAGCACCTGCAGGAGTTTACGAACATGGAATTTTATTGGGCTTACGCTGATTTCAGGGACGGAATGAAGCTGGTAAGGGACTTGTATATTACAATTGCAAACGAAGTTTTCGGCAGAACAAAGTTTACAACACGTGGCCACACCTTTGATCTTTCCGATGATTGGAAAATGATTGATTATTCAGAAGAGATCATGAGGCAGACTGGCGTAGACATTTTCAAAACCTCTTCCGAGGAGATCACCGATAAACTTAAAGAACTTAAAATTGACTATGAAGGCGGCAATCTTGAGAGGCTAATAGACACTCTCTGGAAGTACACCCGAAAAAATATTTCCGGCCCTGCATATCTTGTTAACCATCCGGTTATTGTGTCGCCTCTTGCAAAAATGACCGAGGACAGGAGGACAACACAGATGTTTCAACCCATAATTGCAGGCAGCGAAGTCGGTCGAGGCTATTCAGAGCTTAACGATCCGCAAGACCAAAGAAAGAGATTCGAAGATCAGCAAAAGCTTGTTGATCAAGGAGACGAAGAGGCTATGATGGCGGACTGGGAATTTGTGGAAATGCTTGAATACGGCATGCCGCCTACATGCGGATTTGGTTTCGGTGAAAGGCTCTTTGCCTTTCTCGCTGACAGGCCGTTGCGCGAGGTACAGACTTTCCCCTTAATGCGTCCAAAGGGTTAATATCTTTCTGAGACAACGGCAACTGTGAGGCCCCTTATGGGGCTATTTTGATATCCACAGATTGTGCACAATAGTGGTAGACTCGTAAAATTGTGTGGTATATGATGGTATCAAGTGGGAAGAAGTGGAAATTAATAATATGCTCATAGGCGAATTTACTCACACAATTGATGATAAGAACAGAGTTTCTCTGCCGTCAAAGTGGAGGTCGCTTATGGGCAAAAAGATCGTTATCACTCCCGGACTCGACCAATGCCTCTTCGTCTTTACAAGCAAAGAGTGGGAGAGGATAGCCTCCAAGCTTTCCGAAAATTCTTCCATGCTAAGTTCGGACATGAGAAGCTTCACGAGATATATGTTTGGAGGAGCTTCAGAGGTCGATGTAGACACTATCGGGCGAGTTTTGGTTCCGGATTTCCTGCGGGATCGCGCCAATCTGAAATCCAAAGTGGTTTTGATCGGCGTGCAGAACCGGCTTGAAATATGGAACGAAAAGTCGTGGACCGAATACAAGCGTACGGTAGAAAAGCAAGCTGACGGCTTGGCTGAAAAATTATCCGGTCTCGGCATCATGTAGGTCCATGAGCGTAAACATGAATCTGCATAAAAGTGTTCTTTTAAAAGAAGCAGTTGATATTCTGGATCTTTGCGACGGTGACATCTATCTGGACGCAACCGTTGGTAATGGGGGGCATATGGAGGAAGTATGGAGGCGTATGAAAAACAGGGTGGTCATAGCAGGCATTGACGCCGATCATACCTCTATTGAAGTTGCGAGAGCGCGCCTTGAGTTAGCGGGGGCTCACCCTAGGCTTTGCGTCTACAACTTCCGCAACATTGATTTGGCACTGCCCCTACTGGACATAGAGGGACCCAACAAGATTCTGTTTGACTTAGGATGGAATCAGCTTCAGGTGGAAGAGGGAGAAAGGGGATTTAGTTTCAGCAAGGATGAGCCCCTGGTCATGACTTTTTCTAAGACGGTCGATCAAGGCGACACTACCGCATATGATGTGGTGAATTCATGGAGCGAGGAGAGTCTTACAGACATTATTTACGGATATGGGGAAGAGCGATATTCAAGAAGGATAGCGAGAGAGATCGTCAGATCAAGAGTGGAAAAACCCATCGAAACATCAAAAGAGCTTGCCGATATCGTGAGAAAGGCCGTACCGATACTTTACAGGTTCGGAAGGATTCATCCAGCAACCAGGACATTTCAAGCAATCAGGATCGCAGTGAATGATGAGTTAAGGGCGCTCGAGGATGGTCTACTCAAATCATTTCAGATTTTACGGAAAAGAGGTAGGATAGCGGTCATATCATTTCATAGCTTGGAGGATAGGATAGTCAAGAATTTTTTTAGGTCAAAAGTAAGTGAAGGCACAGCCGAGTATCCTAATGAAGGCGGTAAAAAGCCGATTATTCCGAGAGAAAACGAGGTACGTGAGAATCCAAGATCTAGGAGCGCGAAACTGAGAGCAATAATAAAAATATAATTTCAATGACAGAAGTAAGGAAAAAAACAATAGCCGTTGCACTCGAAGGCAAGACTCGAAAATTGCTGGCTTTTTTGGTCGTGGCTCTAGCCATTTCTTACATATATTTTGCAAATTCTGCAGTTAGAAACCTTACTCAGCTTCAGAAGACCGGGTCAGAACTTGCCAATTTGAACATTGAAGTAAGTGATCTCGAGTCCGTGTTGATTTCCATGCAAAGCAAGATAGATATGCAGACCGCAAAGAGGTTGGGCCTCTCTGAATATACTCACCCAACATTTATAGTCAGGGCCCAAAAGTCACAAAGACAATCCCCGTTATCGATACAAATCAGATAATATATATTAATGGCTGGCAGAATCCGCTTAATATCAGTCGTCATAATCTTTTGCGCGCTCATTGTTTTGACGCGCCTTTATTTCATCCAAATAGTTCACGGCAAATCGTTTTCTGAAGATGCCCTGCGCCAATACGTAAACAAAAACACAGTCCATTACGATCGGGGCACGATCTACTTCAGAAGCAAAGACAACAAAAAGGTTCCCGCCGCCATCTCAAGATCCGGATATGTGGTATCTATAAATCCTCAGATCATCAAAGACGCAAAGGCTGCTTTTGCCGCACTTTCCAAAGTTTTAGTAATTGACGAAGAGGCGTTTTTCAAAAGCGCCTTAGACAAAAGCTCGAAGCACAAGGAGATTGCAAACCGGATCAACAAGGAAACAGCAGACGCCGTGGAAAAACTTGATTTGTACGGAGTAAGCATAGGTGTAGACAAATGGAGGTTTTATCCAGCGGGGACGCTTGCTTCGCACGCAGTGGGCTTCGTGGCTTACAAGGAAGACAATCTTGCCGGACGCTACGGACTCGAGAGATATTATGAAGAAATCCTAAGAAAGAATCCATCAAGCGCATACAATAACTTTTTTGCTGAATTTTTCTCCAATGTTAAAGGCACTTTAAGCGACAAGCCCCAAATGGAAGGCGATATTGTCATGACCATAGAGCCGTCGGTCCAGATATTTCTTGAAAAGGAGCTTAGGGAAATTCGCAACAAATGGTCAAGCGACGGGGCAGGTGGGATAGTCATAAATCCTAAAAATGGCGAGATCATCGCAATGGCTTGGAACCCGTATTTTGATCCAAACAACTTCAAGGAAGACAGGCTCGAGGTTTTCAAAAATCCGATGGTCGAGAGTGTTTTTGAGATGGGTTCGATCATAAAGCCCTTGACAATGGCGGCAGGCATTGACTCCGGTGCTGTAAGGGCGACAAGCACATACTACGACGCCGGCTTCCTGGTATTGAATGGCAAAAGGATATCGAACTACGACGGTCGCGGCCGAGGTACCGCTACCATGCAGGATGTGTTGAGTCAGTCTCTAAATACCGGAGTAGCCCATGTGGCACTCAAGATGGATAACGACCAATTTGCGGAATATATGAAAAATTTCGGAGTTGATACCGAAACGGGCATCGATCTCCCAAATGAAACCAAAGGTCTTGCTAAAAATTTGGAAAGCCGACGTGATATTGAAGTAGCCACTGCATCATACGGTCAAGGCATCGCTCTCACGCCTATCGCAACCGTGCGGGCATTATCCGCTCTTGCAAACGGCGGCACACTGATTGCCCCGCACATTGTAGACAAAATCGAGTATGCAAACGGCTTGTCTAAAAAAATCAGCTTTGCTCCCGGCAAACAGGTTATCAAGGAAGATACTTCCAAGCAGATCACTAAAATGCTTGTTAGCGTAGTTGATATCGCCCTGCGCAATGGCACGGCCAAAATCCCCGGCTACAGCATAGCGGCAAAAACGGGAACCGCCCAGATGACCAACGAGGGGCAGGCCGGCTATGTTTACGGCAAGTATTTACATTCATTCTTTGGATATTTTCCGGCAACTGACCCAAAATATTTGGTTTTTTTGTTCCAGATTTATCCAAAAAACGTACAGTATGCTTCTGAAACCCTGACTGAACCGTTCCTAAACATCACCAAATACCTTATCAATTACTACCAAATCCCTCCCGACCGTCCCGAACCCGAGACATAGGGCTAATTTTGTGTTATATTCAGATTACCGGCGCATTCGTCTAATGGTTAGGACGCCACCCTCTCACGGTGGTAATACGGGTTCGACTCCCGTATGCGTCACCATTTCAGATTTGCCGAAGAAGTTGCCTCGGGGCTTCGCCCCTCGGCATTGGTTTCCGCCAAGAAATTCCAGGGGGTTTTGAACTCCGCCAAAAGCATTCCCGCCGAAAGTCGGCGGTTCGAGCCGATGGAAACAAGAAAATCTCTCATCCGTGAGGGATTTTCTTGTTTAGAGAGATTTTCGGCTTGGTTGGCTTCAATAATCCAGTTTCGCATGAGTTCGAGCCAATGATTACCTTTTCGCTCAAAATCCGATAATTTCTCCTCAATTGTTTTCTTTTCCGCCATTAAAACATTCTTTTTCTCTTGATACTCCACGAGTTCCAACGCCTCGCCAAGATACGCGTCTGTTAGTCGCTCTAGCCGTATTTTAATGGCGGAAATACTATCGCGGAGATTTTGAGCGAAAAGGTCTGATGAGTGGCGGGATTCTTTATTCTCATTTTCCAGTTTTGCCAAAAACTTTTCCCGCCACTCATCGGGCAAAGAAACTTTTTGACATAGATTTTTCACTTGTTCGGTTAAAACTTCTTCCCGCAAAAAGCGGTTTTGCGAACACTTGCGGGTTTTGCTCTTGAAAGTGCAGTGGTA
>CAYXKV010000012.1:0-20874 GCA_964464975.1 uncultured Candidatus Saccharibacteria bacterium
AATTAACGATTAATTATACAGAATCGGTGTCAAAAATTTAGGGTCCGGGCCAGTTTCATTAAACAAAGGCATTGTTGCTTGCCTGCTATGTTCTTCAAGCTCTCTTAATCTAGCTTCATCTCTACCAGATTCACGCAATGTTTGTATAAATTCACGATTAGATCTTTCGTGCTCATTTAGACGATTCTCTTTTTCCAATATCTGTTGTTCAAGTCTTTGAATTTCATTTTGCCATCCATCAATGTTTGATTTTAGAGTATTTATTTCTTGCTCTATGCCAGATGATTGATTAAAAGGCTCTTGTTTTTGCTGTTGCTTTTTGTTACTAGAAGAAGCAGGCTCTTTACTCTGTGCATTCTTGTTTCTTAAATCCAAAGCGTTTTGATTTTTATCAAAGGGTTGTACTCGCGATAGCGCTTGTTTATTTTTATAGTATTCTTCGCCTCTACCGGAAGCAACCGCTGTTAATTCTTCCCCTGAGACGCGGTGAAATTGTCCTGTCCTGCGACTCTCTTTTATTATGCCCATTGCTGCCCCTGAGAGAGAACCAATTATTCCTCCTTTGTCCTCAGCTCTCACCATTATCACTATGATTATGGTGCCTAGGGTCCAAAGAAATCCCCCTAGCGCATCAAGGGCAGGTATCAATTCACCGAAACTTGTCACAAAAAGAGTGAAAAATTTTTTAGGACTGGCGATAAACGGAACATCCAACATTTTAAACCACAACCAGAACAACAGAGTAACAGCCGGCGTAGTGGTGAGATTGATCACGAGCCCGATTCCCAACCATTCAAGAAGCGCCTCTACCAAATCAATGGCAAGAGCGGTAACAATCAGACATATAGCCATCCAAGTTTTTATCCTCTGTCTGTGTTCCTGATTTTCTCCCATAATTTATAAATAATTCCTGATAAGCCAGTCTGCTACAAAAAAAATATTGCTAAGCTCACGGTCGGTAGAATTAAACTCTTAAAAATAGAGTCCATGAAAAAATTATACAGCAAAAAGTGGCAAATTTTAAGAGGATTCGGTGCATACCTAACTAAAACAACTCACCGAAGAAATCCTTCATTTTTTGCCAGAAAGTTTTTTCAAAAGAATTTACGGTGCCGGTAGCCTGCTCCTCGACGATTATAGCCACTCTCTCCCCCGCCTCGGAGACGTTGAACTTCTTGCGTAATTCAAATTCCATACCCTCCTCGGTTTGGAGCCGCCCTATTGAAGCAGTGAGGAATTCTTTTCTCTCTCCGGTTTCTGCAAGTTCATTTTGAGCTTTTTCTAGCGCTTCTCTGGTCATCTTCTCTTTGCTGTAAACCCTGTAGACCGAGCCTACTAAAACCACGAAAATCACCGAGAGCACAACAACACTAGCTATCTTTTTTAGGTTTTCATTTTTGTCTTTGTTTCTGCGCATAATGCAAATCTAATCCGGTATGTTATTATTTTAGCATGCTTTGGAGCCCAAAAACCCAGAAGATAATCAAGGCGCTTTGGATGGTCGTAGCCATTCTTGTTGTTTTGGGTATGATTCTTATATATTTGCCGGTGTAATTGTGAGAAATTTTATGGCTTCATTATTTTGACGAACACTTCGTGGGGAATTAAGAGCTTGCCTCTCTCCCGCATTTTTTTCTTACCTTTTTTTTGTTTTTCGCGGAGCTTCATTTTGCGGGTGATGTCCCCTCCGTACATGTGCTGAGTTACATCCTTGCGAAAAGCAGCGATCCTTTCGGAAGCGATGATGCGGCCGAGGGCCTTGGCTTGGATTTTTAGCTCAAACATCTGACGCGGTAGGACTTCTTTTAGCTTCTTTGCTAGGTTTTCCGCTTCTCTCTCAACCGATCTTTTTGATACCACTCTTGCAAGAGATATCTCCTCTTCATCATTTATAAGGACAGAGAGCTTGGTCACGGATGCATCCCTCATAGGTGCTTCTTCGTAAGAAAGCGATGCATATCCTTTAGAAACACTTTTGAGCTTGTCGAAAAATCCCCTCATAAGCTCCCGCAGTGGCATGAGGCATATAAGATCGGTCTTATCGCCACCGATAGTCTTGGTCGTCTCAATCTGGGCTTCGTGTTCGTAAAGCAGTGGCAGTATAATCCCCAACTGCTCCGGAGGCAAAATGATACGCACCTTCATCCACAGCTCGGAAATCCTCTCTATATCCCCGTCTTCCGGGAAAAATGCTGGGGAAAATACTTTTAAATTTTTGCCGTTACGTAAAACGACTTCGTACGTGATTGAAGGCTGGGTTATCACAAGATTAAGTCCAAACTCCCTTTTTAGCCGCTCGCTTACAATCTCGAGATGGAGCATCCCCAAAAATCCGCACCTAAATCCTTTGCCAAGTACTCCGGAAGATTCTTCCTCGAAAAAAAGTGATGAATCCAGAAGCTTAAGCTTTAGGAGAGCCTGCTTCAAAGTATTGAATTCTCCCTGATCTTCAGGGAAAAACGACGCCCAAACCACCGGTGCAGGAGGGTTAAATCCCCAAAGCGGCTTGCCGTTTTCCTTCTCTTTGCCCACAGTGTCTCCTACCGAAACCACACCAGGAGTTTTAACACCGGTAACTATATACCCTATTTCTCCGGCACGCAGAGATTCCTGCGACAACTCCTCCGGCTTGAATATGCCGACTTCGAGAGAAACAAACTTTTGGTTAGCAGATCGGAACACTAAGTTGTCTCTTGCTTTGACCCCGCCATTTATAATTCTTACGAAAACAATTATTCCTCTGTGTTCCGAGTATTTGAAGTCAAATACAAGCGCCTGCAGGGGCTTATCCTCCTCCCCTTGGGGTGGAGGTATCTTTTCTACAATGAATGATAGTAGCTTCTCCACTCCCTCCCCTGTTTTGCCTGAAGTTTCCACTATGTCTTCTTCCTTGCAATCCAAAAGCGAAACGATCTCTTTCTTAACCTCGTCCGCCCGTGCCAGAGGCGAATCTACCTTGCTCAGTGCCGGCAGGATTACAAGACCCTGCTCACGAGCCATGTTAAGCACCGAAAGTGTCTGTGCTTGTATTCCTTGAGTGGCATCAACAAGCAGTATCGCACCCTCCACAGCAGAGAGAGCCCTCGATACTTCATATGAAAAATCAATGTGCCCCGGGGTGTCGATTAGATTTAAGATGTAAGGCCCTTCGACAGCTTCGACAAGCTCACTGCTCACAAGCTCAGGCCGGTTAGAATGCCACAGCATTCTAACCGGCTGCATCTTTATGGTAATGCCCCTTTCCCTCTCGAGCTCCATCGAATCAAGCACCTGATCGTGCATCTTGCGCTTCTCGACTGTCCCTGTGATCTCAAGCATCCTATCCGCAAGAGTGCTTTTACCGTGGTCAATATGGGCAATGATTGAAAAGTTACGTATATTTTTCATTTGATTTGCCTTTCTTTTAGTTTCCTCAAGAGCACTTCGAGCTCCGGACTATCCACAAGATACAAGGCAAGGCCACCTAGAGCAATACCCAAAAGACCCGCAAAAAATCCATGCCCCAAAACTCCCCAAAATGTGTCAAGATCAAAAATCCCGTCCAAAAGCCACAATCCCAGATATGCCCCCACGCCGCATCCAAAAAACGAGGCCGCTGAGTGAGCAATCACCGAACGAGTTTTAAGCCACACCTCTCTTACAAAAACTTTCCCGAGGGCAAAGAATAGTATGACTGTCCCAACCAAGCTGCCGATTGAAAAAGTAAGCGGCAAAAGCAAAATCCCGACCGGAAGATCGGAAATGTTCAGAAACCCTGCGATCCCCTGAAGCCCCGTTCCCGATTTCGAAGTCCCAAAGAAGATAAGGGCGGTGACAACGGATACCAAGCCTCCGAAGACATTCCCCAAAAGCGGCCACTTGGTTTTGCCTAAAGCGTAGTGCGACCGTGAAAGAAACAAGGTAATACTCTGAAACACTGCGGACAGTGTGAAGAGCCCAAGCGATGCGGCAGTGAGGCGGGTAGCCGACCAACCGAATGATCCCGAGCCCAAAATTACTCTTACGATGTGCGCCCTAAGGACGATTATGAGAGCCATGAAAGGAAGGGACCAAAAGATGATTTGGCGCAAGCCTTCACTCAAGCGGGCTATGATTTCATTGATCTCATTTTTGGCTGCCGAGACAGCAAGCGCCGGGAAAGCGGCAAGGGAGAAGCTCACCCCTATGAGTGAGACCGGTGCAGATTGGATATTCCATGACAGATTGAAAACCGAGATCGATCCTTCTCCCATCTTCGAAGCAAGCACTGCAAAAAAGAACCCCACGAAGCTCGATACCGATAGCGCAAAAGTCCTGGGGACGGAAAACTTCCCAGTCTCCCAGACATCGTCCCATTTTATTTTCATTGTGATGCGAGGTCTCATGGGCGAGAGCATTACGAATGCGGCCTGCAGGAGTAGATGAAGAAGCGCCCCGAAGACTACTCCATAGACTGGTGCGCTGATTCCAATTTTGCCGGTCAGGTAAACGATACCTATGATAATCCCGAAATTGTACAGAAGCGGAGACAGTGAATACAGAATGAATCTTTTCTCATATTGAACGATGCTTCCGAAAAAATTCGAGAAGCCCAAGAAAAGCGGAGATAATAACAGCAACCTCGAAAGAAAGATGACTTTGTCAATGGCAAATGCCGGCATTTCCGAAAAAGACGCTCTGATTATGAAAGGCATCAAAAACCAGAAAATAATGCAAAAGAGAACAATGAAAAAGGAGAAAACGGTAAAGATTGAGTCGGTTGCCTCTTTGAGATGTTTCTCCCCTTCAGTCTCTTTCTTTGCAAACAGAGGTACCAGAGCGGAGATAGAGACTAGGGACGCGACAGTTACAAATATGAGATCCGGAACCTTGAAGGCCGCATAGTAGATGTCTAGATTGAGCCCCGCGCCGAAATTGTGGGCAAGCAGCCTGTCCCGAATGAGAGCAAGTATCTGCGAAAACAGAGCAAACACCGACAAGAACAAGGCTGCCTTATGCAGGCCAGAAATCCTGCCGACTATAACTCTCAATGCTTTCCTTACCACTTTTAATTTTCCTCGAGCGGAGGCTCGCTTCTCTTCTCCGGCTTTTCATCAATTGGAGGCTTGGCATTAGAAAAAGGATCCCTTCCGGCTTTTAGGTTTTCAAGTATGAATTTTACTTCCTGATTATCAGGATTGGATTTAGTCAAATCTTCAAATTGGGCTGTGGCCTCATCTCCCCTGCCGAGAGTGTCGTAAGTGAGCCCGAGGAAATATTTTGCGTTCGCATAGTTTGGAACTATAGCGACCGCTCTTTCAAAAGCCGCCGCCGCGCCCCTCCAATCGCGGACATTGTATTTGAGTAGCCCGAGCTGGAAGTAGAGTCCGGCATTGAAAGGATCGACCAGAGTGGCATCCTCAACAGATTTTATGGCGCCCATAATGTTGTTTCTCAAAACTTCTATCTGAGCCTTCATAAAGAATGCGTCGGTGAAGTTTGGCTTCAGCGCAAGTGACTGATCAAGTTCGGCGAGTGCCGCGTCGGCCTTACCCTCAGTCATCGAGAGCCGCGCCATGACAAGCGGTATGCCCGGATTTTTAGGCGAATATTTCCTCGCCTCCTCATAATTTTGCCTAGCAAGTCCTGCGGCATCGGGCATGCCCCGAGCGGCAAGCGATTCATAGATGTTGCCGAGCACAAAGTAGTTGAGGTAATTTTTTCTGTCCGCCTTTACGGCATTGTCAGCCGAGAGTACGGCATTGCCGATATAGTTTTGGATTTCTGCCCTTGTCGCCTCATCCACTGCCTGAGCCGAACCAATAGAGTTCATTTTGTTTTGCAAAAGCAGAAGGAAGCTGTTGGCCGTGGCTCTCCAGTAGGTTTCAGAATTCGCCATGAGGGCAGCTTTTGCAAAAAGGCCGGCGGCTTTAGCAGTATCGCCGGTATTTAAGGCTTGCTCTCCCCTTGCAAATACTGTGGAAGCAGTTATCCTCTCCCACGTGAAGTATCCTCCGGCAATTGTTGAAATGATGAGCACTACAATTACAAACACGGATGCGAAATTCAATTTTGGGTTTCCGAAAAGATTGACTTCGCTTCGCCTTGAGACATCAAAGACTACCAGAGCTGAGATGAAAATCCCCGTAAACAGGAAGGAGAGCCCGATAACTGCGATACTCGAAGTGTAGATGAAGCTCATTACCCAAAAATACAAAGCAGTGAAAAACGAAGACGTGAGCATGAGTTTTCTGCGAGGGTCTTCATGATGGGAGAAGATCGCCCTAAATCCCAACCTTGCAAAAAGAACAAGAAAAGCAAGGAATGCCGCGGTGCCCAAGACTCCCGTCTCGGCAACAAGAGTAGGC
The DNA here is from genome assembly GCA_964464975.1 of uncultured Candidatus Saccharibacteria bacterium. GTDB lineage: Bacteria > Patescibacteriota > Minisyncoccia > Phycocordibacterales > WO2-35-19 > CAYXKV01. Next base: position 6,327 of record CAYXKV010000012.1, read on the forward strand.
ACATATCCGAACCCGCTTGCAAAATCGGTGCTCCAAAAATTTGTCAGGTTGACGCCATCCGGCCTGTTCTGATTCCAAAGATTCGAGAATTTATTCGGTCCGATACCGATTAGGGGATTTGCCTTCCAGCCATCGATTACCAAGTTCATGGTAGATGAAATATTCGGCCTCACGTCTATATTAGAAATTTTTAGAGTTCTTGAGAGAAACCCAGAAAACGATGAACCTCCAAGTATAAGGACGAGAGACACGACCAAAACAAAAAGGGAAAAAGGTGATGATGCCCTGCTCTCCGAAGTCCCGCCCAACAACTCAGCATTAACTGCCATCTTGGACATAGACATGGCGTAGACAAAGTGGGCAAGCGAGAAAATTGCTACCAGGATGATAAACGGCTTGAAGTTGATGGCTCCGGCGAAAAGGAGTGCCCCGACTACGATTACCGCATAGAAAAGCTTCTGCCACTTGCTGCCTTTCGGTCCGAAGACGAGAAAGTTTAAGGCGATAATCATGCCGGCTCCAAGAATGATCGCCGTATCAACGATTCCTCCCGAAAGAAAATCGGGATAAAACTTCACCAAAGACTGCGGCAAAATACCATAGGCAGAAATTATTTTTAGGGCTATTGCCGCAATGGTCACAAAGGCCGACCACGAAAACAGCTTGATTGACTTTGAAATCTTTTCCTCATTACTGTGAGTCAGAACCATCGACAGGACGAAGATCACACCTATCACCCATATAGCCGAGGAGTTGATTTCAAAAGCCGTACCGGAAAACGACTTGACGAAAGTACCGTTGAAAAGCGCGGAAAGTACCGACACCACAGAAACTGCGATCATGGCGAGGATCATTTTCTGGCGCGGCAAAACAAAAGTTCCTTTAACAAGGAGGTTTGAAAGGAAGGCAACCGCCGCAAGGGCAGAGAGTGTCGCGAAAAGCGCAAATTTAGTCTGGTATACGCTCATCCCCTGCCATGGCAGGAAAAGAAGTGGTAAAAGGAACACTCCCGCAAGGACGAACCACTGCACCAACCGCTCGTAAACTGAAAGTTTGGAACTGTTGCTTTCTGGATTCATATTTAGAAAAATTTTTAATTGTAATTCTTAATTTATAGGATTATTTTTTGCTTTCGGCAATCGATGCCACCACTCTGCTGTCCTTTCTTAATTGTTCGTAAAATAGGACGTTATCTTTATTGATAAAAAGCTTATCGGTTGGACCATGGAGCTCATTGCTTCCAAGTTTTGCAAGTGCAAATCTGGTCTCGTTCAGTACCTCTTGAGCGTTGTTATCCCCTGTGATCTGAAGGTAGTAAACATCTCTAAGTGCAAATTCGCCCCGCATTGATTTCATGGGGATGCCAAAATACACCTGTCCATTGTTAAGAAAAACTGCATAGTATTCGGAGGCGAAAGCATCAGAATAAACCAAAGGAACACTCCTGTACACAAAATAGTAATAAGCCCCGGCGATTAACCCAAGTATAATTAGCGCCAGAAAAAAAGATTTTATCACTCCTCTTTTTCTAGGTTGCGCCGGTTCTTCTCTCGGATCGCGGGGCTCGAAATGTCTCCCTTGCTGCACCTGCCCGCCATATTGATTAAATCTAAAATCGCTCATTTCGCCCATTATAGCAAAATTTTGAGCCTTTCAACCTGCCTTATCAACAGGCATATTTTATGGCGCTCCTTCCGTTCCCCCTCCTTGACTGCTACCGCCGCCCTGGCCCACGCCGCCTCCATCTCCCCCTTCTGTGTTATCGGTATCTCCGCCTTCATCTGTGCCACCATCCTGAGGAGTACCTCCCCCGTCTCCGCCTTCAACGTTTTCAATGAATCCAGAATAAACAGGCCCGCTCCCTCCCCCGCCTCCGCCTTGAGTTACATGGAAATATATTACCGGATAATTTGTATATCCGCTTAGTGCCGTTCCGTCCGATTGCACCAGCCTGAAGTAATAATAGACATCGAGAGACGCGAAGACCGGATGGACGACAAAATCATATTCAACTTCCTGCCCGGAAGCATACTCGCTCTCATTAGCGCCCGTAGGATTTTTTTCTATATAATATCCGTTAATATCGGAGCCATCGAGAAGAGTTGCCGATATTGCAGTGCTTGAAGCAACCGATACATTGTCTTTATAACTCCATAATGTGCTTGGGGCGCTTTCTTCCGCCACGCTGGTAGTAGTCGCATAAGGATCAACTACCGCATATTTTCTTATTATTATCGAATCCCAATAAGCTTCGTAGGCCTGTCCCGTAAGGAGATCGTCATACCTTTTCCCTAATACTATCGGTTCATTGGCGACCACGCTCGATATGTTACTAATACTTTGATAACTTACTCTGGAGTAATAATTAGTAACTGACAGATCAACAAGAGATGACGATTTGACCGAAATTTTTGTTTTTAAGTTTGTAACCGACGGAGCAGAAGCCGATATGGCAAACCAGTCCCCGTCCCTTCTGTAGTAATCATTGCTAGGATGATGCAGATACCCAAAGTTATTGAAGATCGAAAGGAAGAAACCTCCCGACATAAATCCATTCGAGGCCATCGTGACATATCGCTCTTTTATTTCCAAAACTACTCCATCGCTGAAAGTTGAGATGGATGTGAGCCTGCCAGTAGTATTCGTGCCTTTGAGTTCCCCTCCGGTTACGCTAAATCCAGTAGAATCGGTCAGTGTCCACTTGTTAGTATCTATTTCGCTCCCACTGAACTCATCTCCAAAAATAAAAGTATTATTAATATTGCTTCCGCTTGATGCGGCCGGGTTGCCGTAATACATATATATGGTTGAGGTAGAGTTTGCAGGCAAGGAGCCAACCTTGATCCAAACGGATGAAGACGCGCTTGCGCTTACTGCCTCAGTCCAGTAGCTAAGGGTATTGTTTGAAGTGTCGGTAAAACGCAAGTCATCAAAATCAGATTGCATATCGCCGTCATAATTTACGATTAAGTTCACCTGAAAATCTGCAAGGGCCGACGAGGAACTGTTGCCGACATAAATCACCTTTCTTTTTGTCCAGCTTTGATCCCACCAGTCCGAATTCGCGCCGAAATAAGCCGGGCTAACATTGAGCCATTCAAAAGAAGATGTTGCTACCTGCAGATCAAATAAAGCGGTGTTTGCAGGAACAGAGCCTGTTGTGGTGAAGTTAAGCCGGAGCCTTACGGGTGAAGAAGTGCTTGTAAGAGTGGTAGTCGCGGATAAAGTCCCAAGCGATGTCCCCGGCTGGACGGCGTCCGTATTTTGGAAAAATCGGTAATCCTTTTGGGTAAGTAAAGGATAAAAGTACCAATTCGTGTTGTTCCCCGAATCAGTGGAGTTTGTGCCATTTGCCATGATAATCGTTGCATTTATGTTGTTCGAGTCTTTGACGTCAAGATAAGAGATAGTTCTTGTCCCCTGCGGGTCAATTTTCCACTGCGTATCTGTGACTGTTGAACGCAGAGAAAGCAAGTTGCCGAGAGCCCCATTTAGCGTCATTGCATTTACTACAGTCTGTGTTTGGTTGGCACCGAAGGTGAGGGTAGAAGCAGCCGTAGCAGATTTGGTCAGCTTGTAAAGCGTAGTAGTGCCGGTCATCCTCTGGTTAGAGCCGTCCAGAACCAGAGTGCCGGAATTGTGAGTGAACCCGCTTTCTACCGTTCGGTCAAAATTGCCCGAAAGTGTGGTCGTAGCTGGAGCCCAAAATGTGCCCCCCGACTGCTCGAAGTGCCCGTTTATATCAATAATATAGTTGCCTGCGAAAAAATTTCCCGACGAAATAGATAAACCTCCAAACGATTGCAATGAAGATGAGGCGAAGTAGTTCCCTTCGTTTATGGTCGTCGTCGCCGTAGTGGTCGCCGCTTTGCCGTTCGCATCAAATGCTCCGCTTGTTACAGCGAGAGTAGAGCTTGCAAGGAAGTTAGTCAAGAGAGTTGATGTAGCGTTGGTCTTGTTTATTACAAGCGCCCCCATCCCAAGTGGCCCGCTCTGGCTAATTGTTGCGTCCGTATTTCCAGACATTTCAAGAGTGCTAGTGCTTGATGCCGCAGAATTCGTAAACGAAATATTGCCATAAATATAGTGTATAACTGGAGCATTTTTAGTATCCAAATATGCTGAGTTTTGCGCGGTAAAATTATTTACCGAGATTGAATCTTCGATCGGTGTTTTGCCGAGTAGGCTAATCGTTGTACCGCCGATATCGTTGTTATTCAAGTATAAGTCGCCATAAGTCTGCATGGTAGATTTCTTAAATAGCGTGCCTGATCCACCATACCTCGAAGCTGTCGAACCTCCCTGGTATGTATAGGTAATGGTAGATGTGTCGGACGTATAATAAATCGCGATTCTCCCTCCCCCACCGTTTCCACCTGAAGCATTGCCTACACTACCGCCCTTTGCAGAAATAGTTCCATTGCCGGTTAGGGTTCCGGTGGTTAGATAAATGCTACCCCCTGAACCTCCTCCCGATTCTCCGGTCGTATTGCCTCCATCAGCTTTGATAGAACCCGAAACATCAGTCTCTCCGGTAACATTTAATATTATTGAGCCTCCGCCTTTGCCTGCTGCACTGTTCCAATATGCACTACCACCAGCGCTTCCAAGATGAATCGGTTGAGTCACAGATCCGTAAGTCGTAGAGGCTACAGCATCCGCGCCATTTCCTCCTTTGCCGCCATAAGAGCCCCCGGAACCGCCCCCGCTCCCGTATATTCCGGCGCCAATTCCTTGATTTACGTCATACCCCCTTTCCGAGGCATCAATCATACCTCCGGCACCGACAGTCAAATCACCACTTATGCTCCAAATTAATTTATAAAGGGACTGGGTAGAAGCAGTAGCGTTTTTGTTTAAAGAGTGCGTTAGTGTTCCGTTTACCGTTACGTTGTTGAAAGATCTTATTGCATTTGTAGTGCTTGTCGCAATTTCAGAAAAATATTTCGCTCCTGAAGGTATTGTCAGATTTTGATTGTCATTTATTGAAGTCATCGATCCCCCACCGTCTGTCAAGATGCCGTCGTCAGTCCAAGTCAAGGTGGTATTTGTTATACTGGTAGTGGTGGTAGCAAGAAGATTGCCCTTATTTCGGAGGATTACTTCATCGAATGTGTAAGTTCCGTATATAGGAGTCTTGCCGTAATAATTTGTCGTATCGACAATGTCGTTATTGTCTATTATCAAATCTCCATAAGTATCGCCTGATGGTTTTTTATAGAGGGTGCCAGCTCCGCCATAGTAAGCGGAGTTCGTATTGCCGCCATAAAGATTGTACGTGAGTGAAGAACTATCTGTTGTGTAATAAACCGCGATCCTTCCTCCACCTCCGTTTCCCGTTCCGCCCCAGCCCGCTTGTCCTCCTTTCACAGATATACTTCCGTCCCCCTTGAGTATACCCGCAGATATATATACGGTTCCGCCCGAACCTCCAGCATCACTACCAGTGCCGTCACCGCCGTTAGCAATTATTGTTCCAGAAGTTGTTGCTGTTCCTCCAACTATTATTTTTACTATTCCACCTCCATAACCACCTTTTTCTCCCCACCGGCCATCCCCTCCACCACTGCCTAAGTGATAAGGATCAGTCACTGACCCATAAACATCCCCAGCAAGATAAGATGCTCCGTCTCCACCCTTGCCACCATAACTCGCTCCCGCTGGATTATCCCATCCTCCGTTTCCTGCTCCCGGCCCAGTATTGCCATAATAGCCCCTGCTGGTCACATTTATAGAACCAGTTCCTGTAATTTCAAAATCATTTGTAATATTTATCGCTAATTTGTATACGCTTAGTTGTCCTGATGTTGCCGTAATATTGGATGAATGTGTTAATGTCCCACTCACTGTCATATTCGCAAGGGTACGCAAGGTTGAAGTTGATGAGGTTGCAATATCCATTACATATTTTGAGGTACTCGGGATAGTAAGGCTCTTGTCGCTCTCAAGTGACGTTAGACCGCCTCCGCTGTCTGTGAGCATGCCTGAGTCAGACCAAGTGAGAGTAGTATTAGTAATATTTGTAGTTGTAGCTACGACTAAGTTGCCTTTGTTTTGCAGGATTATTTCATCAAATGTATAAGATCCATCCGGTAGAATAGTTTTACCATAGAGGTTGTTTGAGTCTTCAAGATCGCCATTGTCCAAAATAAGATCTCCGTAAGTATCTGCGGCCGCTTTTTTGTAGAGTGTACCGCTTCCTCCATACCTTGACGCAGTTGAACCACCCTGCAAGGTATAGGTAAGGCTGGAATTGTCAGTTGTATAATATACTGCTACCCGACCCCCCGCACCATTTCCAGAATCAGGATAACTATTGCCATTTCCACCTCGTACAGAAATACTTCCGCTTCCGGCAAGTGTTCCTGCAATAATATAAATACTCCCCCCACTGCCTCCGCCCGATGCTGAAGTGCTACCGGCATTAGCAGTAATGCTTCCGGATATAGTGGCTGTACCAGCTACATATAATTTTACTGCTCCACCACCAAAACTAATTGATTCATCCGACTGAAAGGCAGCAGGTGCCCCTCCGCTTCCCAAAAGCACTGGTGCGGTGACGGACCCATAAGTACTTGTCGCCGTTATTTCTATACTGTCACCGCCCTTACCCCCATGACTTGCTCCGCTTCCCCCGTTATAGCTGTATCTTCCTGCTCCAGGGCCGTATTGTGAATAATAACCCTTCGAATTCAAATTTATTGAACCGGCTATTGTTGCATCGCCGCCTACACTTATATATACGCCACCAAGAACTGAGGTTGTCGATCTGCCTGTGTGAGTAATTGTTGTTGATCCATAAACATTTAAGTCTCCTGCGATCGTAACCAAAGAGCCGTTACCTGTAGGATCAGAGAGCGCATTGTAGTTGAAGTTGAGAGTAGTTGATGCTCCCCCTGCAGATACTCCGAGTGTCAGTGAATTTATAGTTGTGGAGGCATTGATATTGACTGTCACTCCATCCGTATCAATCACCACATCATCAGCTGAAGTGGGGTCGGCGTTATTTGACCAATTGTTGTCATCCTCCCAGTTGCTTGTTCCCGCCCCGCCGTCCCAAGTGACTGTGGCCGCTTTCGCCGTACCGGGCAAAAAGAAAATAATAAGCGCGAAAGTCGCAACCGGCAAGGTCTTTAAGATGTCAATTATTCGGCTTTTGCTGTTATTTCTCATTTAATTTTCCACATTTTTTATTGACTTTTTCATCTGTTTTGCTATACTTGCTACATATTTGGCATTCGCCACGACTCCGCCCGAAAGGGCGGAGGTCTATTTATGTAGATCAAGATAAGTTTTTTTCACACACTCATAATCAACACTATCAACTTTTCCTACTAACTCTTTTAATCTTTTAAAATTTAGAATTCTTCCTTGGGATAATACAACGGTTTGTTTTCTTGAGTTATGAATAAAACTAAAATACCAGCTCCCTATTTTGTGCTTTGTAGTCAACGGTAGAGCTAGGAATGAGTATCTGTCATATTTTTTGTATATGAGTACTGGTCTAGTAAAATATTCGTTTTTGCCGTTCATTTCTGTCCCAACATTTTCTCCAAAATAGCACCACCAAATTTCACCATCTTTGAAAAAAGGTGGTTTAGATTCATTATTGTGAAGCTTCTCTTTCAGCCCTATCCATTCCAAAAACTTTTTTATCATTTTGAAAAAATGCAAAATTAAAAACAAAAATTTCCATTATGGCGAAGCTCCACCTCCGCCTCCCTGTCCGCCCCCTTCTTCAAGATCGCCACCTCCGGAACCCTCCTCCGTACTGCAACTTTCCCCATCACAGGCGGGTGCCGCGCCTCCTCCTCCGCGCAAAGTCCCGCCCCCGCTTCCCTGTTCCACCGAAATAACGACATTTTCAGCACCTGCACCAAGGTTGCCTATGTTCCAGCAGCTGCCCACGTTGCCGCCGCCCGAATTGGTAACACTGTAAGTTGCAGAGAGTGAACCGCTGGCGCATCCCGAATCGCGCACAAATATGTAAGTGACGGACGTTTGGGCTACATTAAAATCAACCAGCCACTGGCTTCCCGGCGTGTCCGATCTGATGGTTATAAGGTTTTCGGGACTGCCGGAAGATCCCGTAATGGTAAAGTTGTTGTCAAAGCTAAAAATCGGCTCGTTTGCGGTGTGTTTCTGGAACTGCAAGACTTTGCCCGCAGTTGTGACAGAGAAGTTGTAGAAGCTCATATTGCCTGCACTTGAAATGGTTGAGACCGCGCTTGTAGTATCGAGAGTCAACGTGCCGTTGTTGTGGGTGAAAGTGCCGTTGTTCGAAAAGTTTCCGCCCAAAGTCAGACTTCCGGAATTTGAAGCTTGGAAAATATCTCCGCTTCCTATATTAAGAGCGCCATCAATATCAAGGTTAGGATCGTAGTTGTTGATGTTTAAGGTGACATTGCCATCCCCGCCCAAAGTTAAGTTATTGTTTACCGTAACCGTTTGCCCCGTTGTTGTGCCGAGCAAATATGTCGGGCTGCCAGAGGTTGGAGAAATTTCCAGATTGTAATAAGTGGCCGGTGTAACGGTCGCGTTATTTACACCTTTATATATGAATGATGATGTAGAGGCGAGTAGGTTGCCTAGAAGCTGGAACGGCTCGTGTGAAGCAGTCAGATTCCAAGTTTTGGAAACTCCGGCGTCCAATATTTGATTGTTCGCAACGGTGGTGGTGGCAGAGGTTATCGAACCGGTGCCGACAGATGTAGTAGTCGCGACACCGCTGCCGTCACCAAAAGTCAGCAGATTGAATGTCCAGCCACTGTTGCCACCGAAAAGCCCTGTTCCATCCAGAAGAAACGTCCCTCCGGAAAGATTTAATGTGCCGTTTCCAGCCACATCTCCGCCGTTGATTGTGATATTTCCGGTCCCCGAAATTGTGCCGGAAACGGAGAGATCGCCGGTCACAGTGATTGTCCCGCCCGAAGTAGTAAGGGTGCCTGAAGTCGAGGTCATATCTCCTGTGACGGAGAAAGTGGCCGCAGTGCTTACACTGCCGGCGATGGCAAGATTTTTAAAAGCTAAAGTGCCTGAGTTTGATATTGTTCCTCCAGTTATGGTTATAGTTCCGGCTGAGGGTGAAAAGTTTGCCGAAGAAGCACCGACTGTAAGGTCGCCGCTTACAGAAAAGCTCGAGCCGGTAGTAACCGTGGCTCCGGCGGCAATAGAGAGAGCCGAAAAAGTAAGGGTGCTTGAATTGGATATTGAGGACCCGTTATTCATGGTTACCGTGCCCCCTGACAGGATAAGACTGCCCGAGGAATTGACCGAGAGAACATTGTCTACGACGAAGCTCGTACTGCCAGTCGTTACCCCTGTTGAGGAAATGGTCAGGGCGTAAAAGGTTGACGTTGCATTTCCGTCCCTTATATTTCCGGTTCCCCCCAAAATGACTGTGGGTGTAAACGATCCCCCTGAATACAGGAAGTTTCCGGTATTGTTCGTGCCTTGAGTTTTGATATCGCCGCCGTTTATAGTCGTGTTTTTGTTTATATAAACAAGTGAAGAGTCGTAGGCGATCACATCCCCGCCGATGGTATTGTTGTCGGTATCAAAAAAGGCAATTGAGGATGTGGCTACCCTGAAATCACCCGTACCTTGGGTGGTAACGGTACCTCCAGGGATATAAGTGTCGCCGGTATAGACGTGGATATTAACGCTTGAGGTGGCTGTAATGTTAGTGGTGCCTGAAGTGGTAGCCATCATGTCTGTATAATCGTCGACCCAACCAGTAGCTACATTGGCATTGGTAATGATGCCATCCACATCGTCTCGCAAAACCAAAGCATCTCCATAAACATTTACATCTGATTTGGTAGTACCATCCGACACTAAAATAGTGCTGCCCTTTTGGGTTTCCCCGTCTATATATATTGTAAGGATATCACCAGAAACTATACCGCCGGCAATGCTATAGACCCCGCTTCCATCTGTTTCGTCCGTACCTACAAAAGTTGAGCCATTCTTATATATAGTAACAGTCTTGCCAATTCCAATATTGCTCCCCCCTTCGCTCGAATATACCGTGCCACCAATAGAAATAGTTACAGTTTGAGTCACTTGGACCAAAATCCTCGAGCCGTAGACATTGCCATTACCTTCGGCTGAATATTTGACGTCTAACCCATCGTCTGCAACAGGCATAGTGAGAGAGCTGGTAGAAGTAGCGTGTTGATCATAACTTGTGCTAAGAGTAATAGTTGAATTAGTAATGGTACTGCCCGTACTCGTCGCCACTACCACCACTGCCGCAGTCGAGCCATCAGCTGAGTCTACTGCATGCAGATAAGTATTTGACACTCCGCTCCATTCGCCCGGCCTCCACCAACTGTCAAAATTTTGAATCGTAGTCCCTTCCGCAAACTTTGTATTAGCAAGCAGGTACTGTGGTTCCAGCTTGGTAAAGAACTCTACGTATAGAACTTGTATTTCAACTTTAGCCACTTGAATGGAAGGTGACCCGGTACCTCCCGATTGGTATAATTTTATTTCCAAATCGTTTATCTTTTGCCAAGTCCACCCACCGGAAGGAGTTGAAAGAGTGACATAAGAGCCGTAATCAGCAGTAGAGGAGTTGTTTGTTGCGGTTCCCAATACTTCTGCTAAGCCGTCTGTATATATCTTGGCATTGCTGGTCGCTCCATTAACTTGGGTTGAATATATCCTTACTCTCACACTATCAATAATTCTTCCGGATGTAGGAGCATTGGTGCCTTCTCCCATAAGATAATTTAAAGAATCGTCGCCGGCAGTAGAAGTAATAGCATTGGTAGACGTGTCTCCATTAAAAGCGCTCGCATCCGATCCCCAAACGCCATTGGGATCGGATGTTGCCGCATCTGACGCATCAAAATAATAAGAGCTAGCGCTCAGTCCCTGATCAACTATTATTTTCGCGTTGTAGATGTCATACGCAGCGCTCGCATTCGTAGTCGAAGCAACGAGCCTGTAGTGTCTGCCGTTTGTGGGAGTAAATGAAGCGGAACGTGCTCTGACTGAAGTCGAGGTTGAGACGCCGTTAGTTACTATTTGAGCCTTAAAAGTCCAATTTCCAAAATTTCCATCGTCTTCTTCAATTGCTATACCCACCGCTCCGTGAGTTTCGGTAAGTTTTATTTGTCCATCAGCGCCACGACCTTCTCCACCGGTTGGGGAGTTATCCGATCCTCCTCCTCCTCCGCCAGGCGATCCCCCACGACCTCCGAAACAGCTCGTATCTCCACCTCCACCTCCTCCTCCGCCTGTAGATGCGGAGCTCCCGTTGCCTCCGTTTCCAGTCGGGCAAGTACCATTTCCCCCGTTTGCTTGACCGCCCGTACTACCATTCGCACTGCCTCCGTACCCTCCAGTCCCACTTTGCCCCGCTTGCCCGGTTTCTCCTGCTCCGCTAGGTCCTCCGGATCCTCCTCCGCCACCGCTTGTGTCGGGACTGCCGTTAGAAGCTCCTCCTGCTCCCCCGTTAACTTTCGTTTGACCAACCGAATTTGATCCAAGGCCTGCCGCTCCAGCGCTTCCAGAACCAGATCCGTCACCGCCTTCAGCAGAGACACAGTTTATTACATCGCAAGATCCGGTATTGTTGTATGTACTTGGCGATTCATTTGTTGAATCTGCTGCCTGTCCAGTACCAACCACTATGGTGCCCTTTCCTGACGTAGTTGCAAAAATGGATTTTGCATAAGCTCCTCCTCCTCCTCCTCCTCCGCCAGCATTTGTAGTCACCCCTCCTCCACCTCCTGCACCCCAAGCTTCAACTAAAAGATAGCTTACCCCAGCAGTCAGAGTGTGAGTATAAGTACCATTAGTTGACCAAGTTGTAGATGATGATGTCTGGGTATTCCGGTAAGTAGCTTCGGCATAAAGTGTAAGTGTGCCATCCCACTTTGAAGAATCAAAAGTCCAGTATTTCGGATTTGAAAGCGCGGAATTTAAGGTGTTCGTTTTTTCTATTTCTTGGTTACCTATCTCAATCTGGATCTGGGTTGAGGTAGCGGCGCTGTTTGCGTCATCTGCAAAGCTCTGCAAAATTATGATGCGCGCCGCCTTTATACTTTTTGTTGCTCCAGCTTCGTTGTCAATGACGACCACTAGGTCTGTCGCTGACGCAGGTGGAGTGAAGGACGATGATCTTACAAGTTTTGGCGAAGTTGCTGAAGTGTCATAAGAGGCCGTAGCATAAGTCTTCCCCGTCATGTCTCTCAAATACACGTCACCAGAAATTGCCGAGGTGGTCGACGCCACTACTTCAAAATAATATGTCACTGTGCCGCTGTATTTGCTCTTGTCCAAATTTACAATGGCAGAGGAAGTGGCATAAGAGCTTGCGGAAGCAGAGAAATACCCGTCGATAATATTTATCTCCTGCCTTATGCTCCACGGACTTGCGGCATATGCGGTATTAATCCCTGGCGACAAATTTCCAATTCCGGGGATAGCTCCATAAATCCACGAAGCAGATAAAAATAATATAAAAACAAAAAAGCAGGCTCTTTTAAACCTTAATATAAGTTTTCCGCTAAAAAAAAAGTGGCTAGTCAAATTTATACTTAAAAACTAAATTTCAATTTGAAACCTCCACGCCTATATTTTACAGCACAAAATTACATCAACCTAAAAATATGTTGATAATAAAAGAATAAATAGAAATAATAGAAATCCCTAAAAATTTTAGATCTTATAAATTATAAATACAATTCAAATTTTACACTTGTATTCAACTGCTAGAGCGAAATGTTATAAGATAATTACCATAAAACCTTACTAATCTATTACCTTATACTATTTATCCTCAAATATTTATTAATGTTTAGTAATGTTATTGAACGGCTGTTTTTGAGCTTTACTCAATAGGGACTGTCTCTATCGCAGGAGTTTCCGTCACTGGTTCAATAATTATTTCTTGTGTTGATGTAGCTTGCTCAGTTATAGGTTCAATCACTGTAGGTGCAGTTGACGTAGCCTCTTGAGCAGGCTCTGTCGCAGTGGATTCGGTTGAGGTTGCAGTTTCAGTGATTGTAGGTTGAGTTGAAGTTGCAGTTTCTATCGTTTGCTCGGGCGTAGTCATTTGAGAATTTGTAAGTATTGGTAGCGCATCACCCTTTGTGGTGTATCCTTCCGGCTTACCGAATACCGCATAGTGCACGTTGGCTGACACAGTCTGCCCTTCAAGGCCAAACGTTTTGAGTACCAAACCTATATAGTTGCCCTGTCCGTCCGTCTTCCACGACGCCACCTGTGCTATAGCCGGCACGTCGCCTTCAGTTGTAAGCTGCACTGAAGGTTTGCCTGTACCAAGGTGGTTTGCGAAGTCAATTTCCGCAAGGCCTGTTGTAGCGTCAGTGGCAATGCTTCCGGCGAAGCTGTCGCTTTCAATAACTATGCTACCTTTTATTCTCACATCGCCCCTCGCGTTGATCGTAAATACTGGCGCGCTGTTTCTGTTTATTGTAAGTACGATATCATTGTCGTCTATACCTTGAGTCAATACTGATATTGATCCGCTGGTCGCCACCATGAACCTGTCTTGTCCCTCATCCTGAAGCTGGAGCAGGTAGCCTACTGTCATGGTAGATGACGAGATGGTTGATACTTGAGTTTGAGCATTCAAGAGGCCCTCGAGAGTCACCACCTTTCCGCTTAGTTCTTGTATGGCTTTGGCCAAAACAGAGGTAAACTTCGGATAATCAAGCCCTTGGACCTCACCATCGCTTCCATAATTTACTAGCTCCGGCATAATCTGCTCAACTTCCTCGGCGATAAATCCTATCTGCCTTCCCTCATTTCTTACATATTCGGCTTTGTAATCAAACGATACCGGATGAAGTGCCATGACGGCATCAAGTCCGTAATTTAGGTCCTCAATATTTTCCTTAAACCTGATTGACGATGCACCGCATGCACCGGAAGATGTCGCAAGCTGTCCGGTAGTCTGATTGACGCACATATAGAATCCGGTTGAATCATTGACGATTCCCGGCATTGCCGCGGTACCCGAAAGAGACAGCGTCCTCCACGGACTCGATGTGCCTATGCCTGTGGTCCCGTCATGCTTGACTATCCACTGGGTAGTGCCGGTTTTCTTGAGATCAATGAAGTTTCCTGAAGCGAAGCTTCCGGTGCCACCACTTTGGTTGCCTATGTTCATAAGGAGTGCTGTACCCGTCATGTCTGATTTCTCGTGATAAATGCTCATTATGGTGCCGGACGTGGTGGTTCCGGAATATGCTCTTACTGCATTGCCGCTCGTCGGATGGCCGATTTCTGCAAATACCGCCGCCGGCTGAGCCTTGGCTCCAGCGAGGCCGTCAGTGTAGGCGTGAACACCAAACGTCTTGCCGAAGGCGGCGATCGCAGTATTTACACCTAAAGTGTTATTACCTGTGTAAGATTGGACTTCAAGGCCTCTGGTAGTGTTGTCATTTGACGTGCTGTCGGCGATCCTTATAAGCGTGCCTACTACCGTAGAAGAAGCCGTACCTCCCACGGTATTTAGGTGCCTGTTGCCGAAGAGGAACCCGCCGTTGGTATTAGCATTCAAAGTAGT
>CAYXKV010000013.1:0-19748 GCA_964464975.1 uncultured Candidatus Saccharibacteria bacterium
TAGTTTTCAGGATTTTCGTCAAAAAAGGTTCGGATTTTGTCCAAAAGGTACCGCCTTGTATGGGAGAAACGAGTAGGGTGAAAGCCCTCGCGAGTTTAAATCTCTCCGTTTCTAATAGGCGACCTACAACGCGACAAGGTTTGTTTAAAATTTCAAATAAAAAACGATTGTTATGATTTATTTCATGTTATAATTTTCCTATGCTTCAGAGTATTTTTGTCTTTGTGGTGTCGCTCCTTATGGTAGTCAAAGGCGCCACCATGGCGACCAAACATGCCGCATCGCTTGCAGAGAGGTTTAGGCTTTCCAAGTACATGGTAGGATTCATCATTATCGCCATTATTTCTATATTGCCAGAGACCCTTATTTCCATAAATTCTGCAATTGAAGGTGTGCCGTCATTTGCCTTGGGTATGTTATTTGGTTCAAACATCGCTGACTTAACTTTGATATTTGCGCTTATCGTATTAATTTCAGGCAGAGGGATAAAAATCGACAGCCATATAGTGAAAAACCGTAATATTTTCCCTTTTATTCTCCTTTTGCCTCTTGTCCTCGGCTTTGACGGATATTACTCAAGATTTGAGGGGGTAGCTCTCATTATCGCAGGAATTCTATTTTATCTGCTTGCGCTACGGAAGGGTATCGACGAAACAGAATTGTCGAAAACTGATGAAAGCAAGGTTAAAGGTGCTGTTATGCTTGTGTTGAGCCTTGCAATCCTTCTAATCGGTGCGCATTATACAGTCGAATCGGCGACCTTGATTGCATCGCTTGCTGGGATTAGCCCCATTTTTATAGGTATGTTGGTAGTAGGGCTCGGCACTACTATCCCCGAAGCTGCTTTTTCCCTAAATGCGGTTCGTAAAAATGACGACGCTCTCGCAGTCGGGGATATTTTTGGAACTGTGCTTGCTGACGCGACGGTAGTGGTGGGAATACTTTCGCTTGTAAGCCCCTTTGCCTTCCCCAGAAAAATAGTTTTTGTGACTGGCATTTTCATGGTGCTTGCTTCAATCATTACTTTCACTTTTATGAAGTCGGGGAAAACGATATCAAAGCACGAAGCTTGGCTTCTTATCGCTTTTTGGATCGCGTTTGTCGCAGTTGAGTTTGCAGCAAGCTTCTAATCACAGGCTGATATCGAGATAATAAGTCTCTTTAATCTGAGGAGTGGGCTCGATGGTACCTGAATGATCCTGAAGATTTAGAAAAGTTCCTTCAAGTGTTATCATAGCACCGTTAGAAAACTCGACATAGGTGTAATTTTACTTATTTGCAATCGGCTCGCCACAAAGGATGCGCGGTCGTTTTTTAATATAAGAAGCCTGCTATCCTCCCCTGTCAAAATTTGGGAATCAACCAGAAATACGCCTCCGCGTCATACCCAATGATCCAGATACTATAACAAGAGGACTTGCTTTAGGCTTAACCACGGCAGGCGGCTTGGGCGGCGGTTCGGCTCTCTTAAGTTTGCTGTCTTAATTGCTAACTTGAATTGTCGATGTAGCAGAAGGGCTAGGTGCCTCTCCTTCACTTTTAAATCCGAGGTATACACCGACATCTCTATAGCCTATCCATGCTGTATGGCCGAGTCCCACTACAATGAATATTAGGCCTATAAATCCCCTTTGGCTATCCCTTCGAAATTTGAACATGTTTTACTCTACAGGGCAGATTATAGTTCCTGATGGCTTAAGAAGGATATCGTAGTTTCTCTTTACGTTTTTAGAATCAGTGGCCGTTGATCTGACGAAGTGACAACCTTTGGTTGTAGCGCTGGTATTTATAGTTACAGGGAAATTGAAGAACGGGAACGTTTCGCTGAACATTTCATCGGGAACCATAGGGCCTATACTTGCGGTAATGCCACTATTTGGTGGTGGTGTCAACGTGACACTACCGTTGCTTGGCAAACTCGTAATTTTTGCTCCACCAAGTTTAGTAGATAATGTAGATGCTACATTTTGCGTATAGTACACGGTCGAAGGAGTAAATAGGACGTAATCCATAATGTTTGTCGTACCCAAGGTTCTTATGGTTATAGTCTTGCTCGCAACTTTTGGGGTATTTGCTCTCTGAACAGCATTGAGTTTGATAGTCCAGAGATAACCGAATGTGCAGACTTCGCTCGGCACTTTGTAGATCGCACCCTTATGTGGAATAACCTTATACCATGAGCTCTCCCAGAGAACATCGAACGGATTGAAGAATCTAGTCACATTGCCAAATGAGTCACAGACAGATGGCCTCTTGAATAGAATACTCGAGTCATTAGAATAAGTGACCTCTTCTACCACATAGTCCGCGTTCTTTGCTTCCCATTTGTAGATAAGTCCCTCAGCTGTAACATGGTTTGCGCTATCGCTGCCGTTGACTGTAAAGGTTATTGACGGTCCTGCCTCCCAGACTTTGTATGGATATTCAATCCACTCCCAATCTCTAAACGGGCCTTTTATCTCTACGATAGTGTAGAAATTTATACCATCATTGCTGGCTTGGATTTTGTTCACTTCATTATCCATGTCCCCAACCTCAAGCATCTTGACCTTGGAAACTTCTTTTACCGAGCCGAGATCAACCTTAAACCACGCAGTTCTTATGTAGCAATTCGAGCAGTCTGCAGAGAGAATGTTTACTTCTCCAGAATTCCATCCGGTTGAGATATTATTATCCACCGCATTTTTTGGAGGATCAGTCGGATACGAGGCACTTGCCGATACTTGTGATTCAGTCAGAGGAATTTTATTGCCATCCTTATCATAGACCTCGACTTCTCTCCAAGAAATCCAACCTCTTTCGGTAGTTAAAATTCTTAAATACCTAAATGAACCGGGAATTGTGAAAGTTTCAACTGGCACAGACTCAATTGGTGTTTGGACTGAAGTATAAGTTGTTGGGTAGGTAAATGCTTGTGACGTGGCACAACCGTATTTTGCATTCAAGTGATTTCGGGTGTAAGGGCCGACGTAGCCGGTACCCTCGGTCAAACTAAGAGGTGCGAGTATGGCCGAAGCATACTTTTCCTGATATGCGACTACGGCGTCATAGACGGACTGATCGTATGTTGTCTTTGATCCGTTAAGAAGCCCCTCTCTTGTGAGCCAATCGGTAAGAATAGCCACCTCAGTTCCCGAGTCTCCCATTCCTAGATTGGACGACAAAGGAGTGCTGCAGGTGCTCTGAAAAATAGGTGGAGCTGACGTAGTATTGTTTGCAATATTTTGGAGCTGTTGTTTATATGAGTTGATTAAATCTTGTAGCAAATTTAGTGTTTGAATCGCATATTGTGGGACTGATGATTGCGTGCTGTTTGTGGGTGAAGTATTGGTATTGGTATTTTCGTTTGTTTGAATATTCATGTATTTGAGTTCAGCCTTAATTGACGCAATAGTGCCGTTATAATCATACTCCAGTTGGCTAGCGATAAGGCCGGCTGTGGTAACATAAAGGTAGTTTCCTATGACAATTAGATATTTGCACACTGGAGTTGCAACGTTATTTTCATATTTAACATACGGCCCGCCCATACCTTCCTCGCAGACAACTTTGACATCTTTGGCACCGATTTCATTTCTATAAATGTCGGCCACGGCATTTGCTGTCTCCAGCGTAGCAAAATCCTTGTCGTTAAGATCAATATAGGTGGGTGGTGAAGTAAAATTATTTTGCAGATAAATATTGGTCATGTATGAAGCCGTAAAAGCCTCGACCTTTGCAAAAGGCGTGACCACGCCAAACAAAGCGATGAGAGCCACCAATAACAAAAGTTTATTTTTCATAATGATGCATTATTGCTATGAAGTTATTTTACTCCTATAAGTAGCGCAAATAAATAGGTTATCCCCACCCTAAGCCTCGAAGCGCTTTTATACGGTCCTCAATGGGTGGATGGGTAGAAAAAAGAATAGATATTGAGTTTTTTGCCCCCAGTGGACTCGAAATAAAAAGATGCGCCGTCGCTGAATGTACCTTGCGCATCGGAGTCTCATAGGAAGAGATTTTTTCGAGAGCCCTTGCAAGCCCTTCGGGATATCTTGTAAGCAGAGCTGCGGAAGAGTCAGCTAGAAATTCTCTCCTTCTGGAAATCGCCAATTTTATTATGGTTGCAATAATCGGTGAAAGGACTATAAGAATCACCCCGGCTAGGGCAAATATCCCGCCTCCGCCTTTCCTGTCATCTCTGCCACCAAACATAGTGCTTCTAACAAACATGTCTGAAATTATAGATACCATACCCACAAGCACCACCACCACGCTCATAAGGAGAATGTCGCGATTACCAATATGGGAAAGCTCGTGAGCTATCACCCCCTCAAGTTCTGGACGCTCAAGCCTCTCAAGAAGCCCATCTGTCACTGCCACTACCGCATGATTTTTATCCCTTCCAGTCGCGAAAGCGTTAGGAGCGGGGTCATTTATTACAAACAATCTTGGCATGGGAAGGCCGGCCGTGATTGAGAGATTCTCAGTCAAGGTATAAAGGTCGAAGTATTCATCTCTCTTCGCCTCCTTAGCCCCGGCAAGAGTGAGAACAATTCTGTCAGAATACCAAAAACTTAAAACATTCATGAGGAGGCTGATCAAAAGTGCAGCATAGAAAATCCCGGGGTTTGAATAGTAATTTGAAAGAAAGTAGCCAATAGCACAAACCACCACAAGAAACAGTCCCATGAGCAAATAGGTCTTGAAAATGTTTGAACTCTGGCGTGTATAGATTGTTGCCATGTGAGGATTTTATCATAAATCCACAGACTAATCACATTTTTCTTACCTTATTTGATTGAAGAAGAAGCGCAATCATATATTATTAGCACAATGGAAAAAGAAAAGAGAAGCGGCTTTAGAGTCCCACCTCACAATGTAGACGCTGAACGCGCCCTTCTGGGCTCGATAATGCTTCGGCCCGAGGTGATGTACGAGGTAAGCGATATCGTTCATCCTACATCTTTTTATTCTGAGAAGCACAGGATAATTTTTGAAACCATGCACGAGCTTTTCACCAAGAGAAGTCCGACCGACCTACTTACGGTTTCAGCCAGACTTAAGGAGAGAAGCCTGCTTGATGATATCGGAGGTAGCGGATATCTGGGCGAGCTGGTGAATTCTGTGCCGTCTTCCGCAAACGCCGTCTATTATGCTCAGTTAATCCAGAAGAAACATATTGCCCGAAATCTGATATCCGCAGCAGATTTTATTTCCTCAATCGGTTACGATGAGTCGCAAGAGCTTGAGGATCTTTTGGACCAGGCTCAGAAGAGGATCTACGACGTTACAAACATTTCAAGTATCCACAAGTTCAGCGAACTCAAAGACGAGCTTGCCGAGGCTTGGGAGAGGCTGGATCGATTGCATAATTCTGGTGACGGCATGCGGGGTATCCCGACCGGCTTTGTGGATCTGGATTCAAAGCTTTCAGGCCTGCAAAAATCGGACCTGATTATCCTTGCGGCTCGCCCTTCGATAGGTAAAACCTCGCTTGCCTTAGACATTGCAAGACAAGCCGCCGTATATCACGAGGTACCGGTAGGGATCTTCTCGCTTGAGATGAGCTCACAACAGCTCGTAGATAGGATGCTTGCAGCCCAGTCGAACGTGGACGCTTGGAAACTCCGCACCGGCAAGCTTTCTAGAGAAGATGATTTTGCTTCCATAAGGCACTCCCTCGACACTCTTTCTAAGGCACCCATATACATTGACGACCAGCCGGGTAACAACATTTTGAAAATGCGATCTGTAGCAAGAAGGCTAAAAAAGGAAAAAGGGCTCGGACTCATAGTGGTTGACTATCTGCAACTTATGGCTCCGGTGCAGACCCGTAACAGCGATTCCATGGTCCAGCAAGTTACCGAAATTTCTAGATCGCTCAAAAACCTTGCCCGTGAGCTAGACGTACCCGTACTTGCATTGTCCCAGTTGTCGAGAGCAGTAGAACAGAGAGGTGGCAAGCCGAAGTTATCTGATTTGCGAGACTCTGGGTCTATCGAGCAGGATGCTGATCTTGTAATGTTCATCCACAGAGAAGATAAGAACAAGGATGAATCCGAGCGAACTAATATTGCTGAGATACTCATAGAGAAGCACCGCAACGGAGCTACCGGCAAAGTAGAACTTTATTTCAATGAAAAGAAAGCCACCTTCCAGCCGCTTGAAAAAGCTGAGTTTGCAGGTACGGAGCGTGAATTTAGAGAATTCTGATGAATAGCATACAAAAACTAACTGAAATATTTTCGAAATTTCCCGGTATCGGCCCAAGGCAGGCGCACAGGTTTGTCTATTTTCTACTCACCCGCGGCAACGGCAGCTTAGAAGAGCTATCCAAAAATATCAGCAGGCTTAAAGATGATGTGGTGAACTGCATAGAGTGCAAAAGGTTTTTTGAAAAAAAACACGCCAAGAGCAGTGTCTGTTCCATTTGCGCCGATCATACCAGGGATGAAGGCAGTCTTTTGCTTGTCCTGAGGGATGCAGATTTGGAGGTGGTTGAAAGAGCCGGTGAATTCAGGGGGCATTATTTCGTTATGGGAGGAAGTATTCCAATCATGGAGAAGGAGCCTGAGAAAAAAATCAGGATTGCCGAACTCTTGAAACAGATCGAGAGTAGATCAAAAAACGGACTGAAGGAAATTATTATAGCGTTCAACTGGAATCCCGAGGGAGAGTACACGGCAGATTATGTAAAGAAGACGATCGAACCGACAACCACAAACCACGGCATCAAAGTTTCCTCCCTTGGCAAAGGTCTTTCAATGGGGACGGAATTGGAGTATGCTGATCCTGATACCCTGAAAAACGCTTTGAGAAATCGAAATTAACAATTAATTTTTGAGAAAACTTTCTGGAGAAAATGTCTGGTTGAGCCCGAAGGGCGACCCCCGCCTGCCGTAAGGAATGCCGGGCAGGCGAGGACTTTTCGGAAGAAAGTTATTGAAAAAATGATATGTCAATACAAAAATTATTTCCTTGGATACTTATAATTGGTTCGCTCGTCGGCCTTGTGGCATCGTTCCTGCTCACGCTCGATACCATCAAGCTTGTCGTAAATCCTGAAGCGAATATACCATGCAACATTAATCCTTTTGTCAGCTGTAAAAATGCAGCACTTTCGTGGCAAGGCGAGGTTTTCGGTTTTCCCAATTCGATATTGGGCATCATAGCTTTTTCGATGCTTCTCGCTGTAGGAGTTATGCTCTTTTCTGGCGGAAGAGCGAGAAAGCCTCTTTGGCTATTCGTTAATTTGGGAACCCTTGCGTCCACACTGTTCGTAATTTGGTTCATATACCAGAGCCTGTACAACCTAGGTACGCTCTGCATTTATTGCATGATCGTCTGGGCAGTTATATGGCCGATATTCCTATACACTACTATTTGGAATTTTCGTGAAGATCACTTCAAATTTAGTTTTCTCAAAGTGCGCGCTCAGGAAAAAATCGGCAATTTCTTTAATTTTATTTCTAGAAATCACATACATTTTTTAACAGCATGGTATGCGATCATCGTCTTTCTAATAATCGCAAGGTTTAATGAGTACTTCCTCGGCTAGTTATCCACAACCTGATTGCTTTCGATTTAAAACTAATTTATAATTTATTTGGGATTCCGTCACATTGGTTTTGGAGTTTGGAATAACGTAGCGGAGCTTCACACAATGCGTGTAAAGCTGGAGCCGCAAAAGTGAGTTCCAAAAAATCAATGTGGCAAAACTGTTGGCAAAGGGCGCCCCCGCGGAGGGCGCCCAATACTTTTATTATAATATTTATGAGATTTTGAGAATCTGGACTTTGAAGTACGGCTGTCTGTGTCCTTGCTTCTTGAAGTATCTGCTTTTTTGCTTGTATTTGATGACTGTCACTTTTTTGTTTCTGCCTATCTCAACTATCTTGCCTTCAACTTTGGCTTTATCCAAATAAGGAGTGCCCACGAAGGTAGATCCGGAGCCGTCATCGAGCAGGAGCACTCGGTCGAAGGCGACAGAATCCCCGATCTTGAAAACCTTTGATCCGTTTTTAATCTTTTCTATTTTTATGGAATCGCCCTCGGAAACCCTGTATTGCTTGCCCCCAGTTTCGATAACAGCAAAACCTCCTTTGACAGGCATTTCTCCTTTCGGTTCCTTAGCCTTTTGGGATACTCGTTTGCTCGGTGCCTTTCGAACCGCTTTCTTTGATTTCGCTTCTGGCATAACGTGCTCTACAATACACTATTTCCCAAATCCGCGCAATACGTTTATATAGCACGAGTTACAGGTCTGCATCTTCGGTTTTGTCTACAAGTGGGGTTTCGAGGCCAACTGCGGTGCCGGTAATGCGCATGATGTCCTTGTCGACTTTTTTGAATTCCCTGCTTCCGGCATTGAAATGATTGACGGTTGTGTCAAGCGAGTTGCCGAGCTTGTTGTGGAATTCCTCGTATTTTTTGAGATGCACTCCGAGCTCCCCTATCCTCTTTATTATGTCCTTGGCTGTCTCTTCAATCTGCATGGCCTTCAGTCCCTGAAGAACCGTCTGCAGATAGGCGAGGAACGATGTCGGCGAAACTATGATGACATTGTATTTACCGGCTGCCCTCTGCATCAAGTTCTCGGTGTCCTCGCCTGCAATTCCTCCCACTCTGTTGATGAGGAGGTCGTAGTAAATTGCCTCATGTGGTATGAACATAAAGGCGAAGTCCATGGTGCCTTCCGCAGGCCTTATGTATTTGGAGGTCTCGGTAATGCGCAGTTTGAGATCGTTCACAAAAATCTTCTCCAGCCGGCCTTTCTCACTAGGGTCCTTGGCATCGATCAGCCTGTTATAATTCTCGAGAGAAAACTTGGAATCTATCGGGATAATTTTATTCTTGACCATGACTACGGCGTCCACAATCTCCCCATTTGAAAATGCGTACTGCATTTTATATTGTCCGGGAGGCAGAACATTTTTGAGCAAAGTTTCCAGATAATATTCGCCCAGTACCCCCCTCTGCTTGGGATTGCGCAGGATGTCTTGCAAATTTTGCAACTGGTCGGCAAAAGAGACGACTTGCCTGTTGGTTTCGTCAAGCTTGGTCAGGCTCTCGGTCACGTCCTTGATAAGCTTGCCGGACTCGCGCAATTGCGTCTGGATGGATTCGCTCACGTGCTTCGTGGTTTCCCCCATCTTACGGTCTACCATCCTTGAAAGCTCGTTGATCTGCTCGAGGAGGAGCTTCAGCCCGACCTCGTCGGTAGATTTATCCTTTTTTCTTAAAATCGCCGCTACAGCAAGCAAAAGGCCGACCGCCAATACCGCTATAATCGCATTTTCCATGATCTGGATTATATCATTTTATTATGGAAATTCACTATGAATTTGAAATAATTATTTATAAATTATATTATTCACACATATGAATATGCATGAAAATATCCAAAAGCTGATTACCGACGCCATGAGAGCCAAAGATCAAGTCAGGCTCACCACATTCAGAGGCGTTTTAGCGGCATTCGTAAACGAGCTAGTATCACTGAAGCGCAAACCAAATGACAAACTCGGGGACGACGAGGCTCTTGCCGTTATCCGCAGGCTTGTAAAGCAGAGAAAAGATTCGATCGAGCAATTTGAAAAAGGCGGACGCAAGGACCTCGCGGACAACGAGCGGGCAGAGATGGAGGTGCTAGAAGAGCTTTTACCCCCTGAACTGAGCGAAGACAAAATTAGAGAAATTGCAAACAAAAAAATAAAGGACCTGGGCGTTTCGGATAAATCAAAAATGGGGATTTTGATCGGGGCTGTCATCAAGGAAACGGCGGGACAAGCGGACGGAAGTGTGGTAAAAAGGATTATAGAGGAACTTTTGAAATGATTGATTTGCGAAATAAGACATTTGTTATTCTTGGAGGTACAGGAGGTATCGGCAAGCCAATTACAAAATGGCTTCATGAACATGGAGCAAATGTTGCTGTAGGAGCTCGTAATCGCGAGAACCTAAAGTCACTCCAATCTGAACTTGGCAGGACTAGAACTCTTTGTGAAAGAACGGACGCTTCGCATGAAGGCGAAGTCAGAAAACTTCTTGACCAAGCCAGCGAGAGATTCGGCAACATCGACTGTTTTATCGTCAGCCTAGGTTCGTGGGTGATTAGCCCACTTAGTCTGAGACCTGGTGATGCTATACTTAGGCATAGACACCTGAATACAACGATGATAGAGCCGAGTATAATCGCGTCATTAGAAGCCCTGAAGTTTTTAGAAAACCAGAGACGAGGCGGATTATTTATCCACATATCCTCTCACGTGGTGGAGTATGATGAAGAGGAATTGAGCGGCAATATTCTCTACCGAGGGGCGAAGGCTATGTTGGAAACGATTCTTTGGTCGGTGTATAGAACATATGCAAAAAAGAACGTCCGCATCACGAATTTTCGGCCTTCCCTCGTTGACACCCCTGAAAATCGGGCTCTGTATAAAAATGTTAGGGATTGGAGCAAGGCAGCGCAGCCGAGCAAGATGGGAAAATGGATCGCCGATAACTTGGGAGAGAGGAAAATAGATTTCATTGCCTCTTTTGAAGGAGAGATCAGAGTGTAGCGGCGGCCGAAAGGTCGCTCCTTTCTTTTATAATGTAATGTTCATCTGATCGATTCGGAGATATCGAAATCGCCAACTTTGTTGCGCTTGATAGAGAACGCGCAAGCTCCAACGCCGAGAGTATTGCCCATATCGCTTATTATCCCTCTGATATAGGTGCCGGTCGAAACTTTCGCAGAAAATCTGCCAATATATAGCCTGTCGTCCCTAAAGCCCTCCAGCACCTCCCGCCAGAGTACCAGGATAGAATTTTGTCTGAAATTTCCTTTTACTTTTGAAATTTCCATGAGCAACCTTCCGAATAGTTCCTTGGCCTTCAATTCATCGAGCCCATGGAAATTCATTTCGTATATATTTATTTTTTTGCTTGGAATCTCTATTTCTAGAGTGTCATCAGAAAAAAAATCTTGTGAGAAAATGTCTGGCCGAGCTGCCATTGGCAACGAGGAGGACCGAGGACTTTTCGAGCAAGACTTTTTTTTCTGATTAAAAATTTTGCTGATCATTTTTGATGAATATAGCGGATACTTTTGCTCTCTCTCGCCCTGATAAACAGATGCGACTTTTCTCACTTCATTTTCATTTAAAGCGCTGATTCGAGAAACTCTCAAGACCTTGCCTAAAATATCGTAGGTGTCTGTGACGAACCCGAATAGTGCCACAAATTCGTATTCCTTATCCAGATTCAAAAACTCTTCTTTCCTCTTCACATCCTCTCCTGTTGCAACAAGCATTACTCCATGAGCCATCGGATCAAGCCGACCAAGGTATGTAATTTTTTCATTCTTGTGTTCCGGATTTTTTGCAACAAACCTCTGCACTCGCTCAAGCGGGGTTTCACCTCTCTCCTTGTATAGATTCAGAATCATATTCTTAGATGCTTCTTCAAATACTTGCCGGTATATGAATTTTTGTTGTTTGCGATATCTTCAGGAGTCCCTTTGGCCACTATTTTGCCGCCTCCGCTGCCGCCCTCTGGACCTATGTCTATTACATAATCAGAGCTTTTGATAATGTCCATATTATGTTCGATCACAACCACGGTATTGCCCTTGTCCACTAATTTCTGAAGGATTTCGATAAGCCTGCGCACATCGTCATAATGCAGGCCGATGGTTGGTTCATCAAGAATGTAAATGGTTTTCTGGATGTGCGGTCGGTAGAGCTCGGACGAAATTTTGACCCTCTGAGCTTCGCCGCCGGAAAGCGTAGTCGCCGATTGCCCAAGCTCAAGGTAACCGAGTCCCACTTCATTTAAGGTTTTTAGCCTGTCATAGATCGCAGGGATATCTTCAAAAAATCCAAGTGCCTCTTCGACTGTCATTTTAAGTATTTCATAGATGCTCCTCTTCTTATATTTTACCTCTAAGGTTTCTTTCATAAACCGCTTTCCCCCGCAGACATCGCATGGTACGTAAACAGTAGGCAAAAAGTGCATTTCTACGGCAATCTCGCCATTACCCTCACAGGTCTCGCATCGGCCACCAGGTCTGTTAAACGAAAACCTTCCAGGTCCCCAGCCCCGGACTCTGGCCTCTGAAGTCTCAGCAAACAAATCCCTTACGAATTTCCAAGCCCCTGTATATGTCGCCGGGTTGGAGCGCGGGGTACGTCCGATAGGCGACTGGTCTATAAGAATGCTTCTGCCTACATATTCGGTACCACCAAAATGCTTGCAATTAAAAATTTCATTGCTTCGATACTTCCTCTCAAGCCTTGCTTGCAGGTTTTTGTATATTATCTCGTACACAAGCGATGACTTGCCACTTCCAGAAACCCCAGTAACACAGACGAAGCGTCCGAGCGGAATGTCCACATCCATGTTCTTGATGTTAAAAATATTGCCCCCGCGGATCTGGATTTTACCTTTGTCTTGAGTCCTTCTTTCGTCCGGTATCTCAATATAATCCTCCCCTCTCAAATAAGCGAGGGTTCTCGAGCCGGAATGGTTCTTTTTGTCAGTCAAAAGCTCCTCAAGGTACCCGGAAACGACTATTTCTCCTCCGTGCACCCCGGCTCCCGGCCCAATATCGACTATGTAATCAGACGCAAATATGGTGTCTTCATCGTGTTCAACCACAAGAATGGTGTTACCAAGATCGCGGAGCTCGATTAAGGTCTTAATGAGCCTATCGTTGTCCCTACTGTGCAATCCTATTGTAGGTTCATCTAGGACATAGAGAGCACCAACGAGCCCGCTACCAAGCTGGCTTGCAAGCCTTATTCGCTGAGCCTCACCCCCCGAAAGGGTGTGTGCCCTTCGATCCAAAGAAAGATATTCGATGCCCACATTCAGCATAAATCGTAAACGCGATTCTATCTCCCTTAACACAACCTTGGAAATACTCTTTTCTCTTTCCGTCAATTTGAGCTCTGCCAAAAATTCAAAAGCGTCTTCGATTGACAAGCAAGCAAAATCAATGACATTTTTCCCACCGATCAACACATTCAGTGCCTCTGGCCTGAGTCTTTTGCCAAGGCAAACCGGACAGGGCTCATCTCCGAAAAAATGCTTGGTGCCTAGACCGTTGCACTCCGGGCAGGCGCCGTAAGGCGAATTGAATGAGAAAAGTCTCGGCTCGATTTCCGGATATGAATAACCATCGCGGGGGCAGGCAAACTTAGAGGACATTATGGCGTACTCGCTGCGCAGGTCCGGTTCGTTCATGCTACGGAAAGATATTTCTACAAGGCCGTCGGCTTCGGTTAGGCATTTTTCCAAAGACTCGGAGAGCCTCTCCTCTGCGCTCTTTTTGTCCTCTACAAAATCGCGCACGTTTATCGAGTCGACCAGAACGGAAATATCATGCCTTTTGTTCTTGGGAAGATCAATGCGCTCACGCAAGCTCTGGCGCTTGCCGTCAATTATGACTTCCGCAAATCCCCTGCCTAATAGATCATACAAAAGTTGATAGTACTCGCCCTTCCTGCCTCGGATTACCGGAGCGAACAGCTCAAGATACACAGGCAGACTGATTTTTTTGTCAGTGTGAGCTTTGGTCGGAATACTTTTCTTCACTTTTTCCAAAATAAAAACTTTTATTTCGTCTGAAGAAAGTCGCCTTATCTCGTCTCCGCAGACCAAGCAATGCGGCCTACCTATCCTTGCATAAAGCACTCTGAGGTAATCATAAATCTCGGTAATGGTTGCCACTGTTGAACGGGGATTATTGGAGCGGGATTTCTGATCGATTGAGATAGCGGGCGAGAGGCCGACTATCTCGTCAACGTCGGGCTTTTGCATCTGCCTTAAAAACTGCCTTGCGTAGGATGAAAGCGATTCTACATACCTCCTCTGGCCCTCCGCAAAAATAGTATCGAAGGCAAGAGAGCTTTTGCCAGAACCGGAAAGTCCGGTGAAAACTACCATCTTGTTGCGCGGCATTTCTACCGTGATGTTTTTGAGGTTGTGAGTTCGTGCTCTTTTTACGACAAGCAGGTCGTCACTCTTTGTTTTTTTGTTTGTCATAACGCTTACAAGCCCATTGCTTCGGCAATAGGGTTTGATGGGACGTATTATAACAGATTGGCCCGGATTTCCTAACCGCTTAACGCGGTCGGTCATCCGGGCTTTTCAGATATCGGCGTCGCGATAAGCGACATGCTTGATTGAGTACCAAACCCAATCTCCCCTTCATATTCGAGAGTTACGTCTATACTGTTCTCATTTGGGCGAACCTCTTCAACAATGAAACGGCCAAGTCTTATTGTTCCGTGTCCATTTATCTCCACTATGCCCAAAGACTCGCCTACTCTTGGAAGAGATTCGACCTTAAGTATGTAAGTACTCCCCCCGTGGTTAAAGCGTAAGTTTTGCACGTGCCACCTCTGAATTTAGAATAACAGAAATAATCTGTGGTAAAAAGGATATTGTGAATAGCTATTTTGAAAGCATTTTTTCCAGCTCCCTTATTTCATCCCTTAAAATAGCCGCCGATTCGAAATCGAGAATTTTAACCGCAGCGTTCATCTGCTTTTCCTTTTGCTTTACTAGCTTTGATAAATTTTTGACCCCCTTGGTGTCGATGGCCAAAAGTTCTCCCACAGCCTTCTTGTGCTCTCTCTGTAATTGTTCCGTGATATCCTTTATTTCCTTTTTAATGGTCTGAGGGGTAATTTTGTTTTTCTTGTTATATTCTATCTGAAGAGCCCTTCTCCTATTAGTTTCTTCAATAGCTCTCTGCATGGAGCCTGTGACGGAGTCGGCATAAAGAATGACTCGCCCCTCTACGTTGCGCGCCGCCCTGCCGATAATCTGGATTAGCGAAGTCTCGCTTCTAAGGAAGCCTTCCTTATCAGTATCGAGAATTCCGATAAATGACACTTCCGGCAGGTCAAGGCCTTCTCTCAGCAAATTTACACCCACAAGCACGTCAAACTCGCCTTTTCTGAACTTGGTAAGTATCTCTATCCTCTCAATAGTTTTGATATCGCTGTGGAGATACTCGGCTTTTATTTTCTGCTCCTTTAGGTATTCCGATAAATCCTCCGCCATCTTTTTGGTAAGAGTGGTTGCAATGACCCTGTTACCTTTTTTGACTTCCTTTTTAGCCTCCTCTATAAAATCCTTTATCTGGCCTGGATACTTCCGTAAAAATTGCTTCGAAAAAATGTCTGGTTGAGCCCCGAGTTTTACGAGGGGCGACCCGAGGACTTTTTGAGAAGCAATTTTTACGGAAGTATTTAACACTTCAGTTACTGGCCGCACTGAAACCTCCGGATCAATAAGGCCGGTCGGGCGGATAACCTGTTCTACAACTTGGACCGACCTGTCCAATTCGTACTTCGCCGGAGTGGCAGAAGTGTAGATGACCTGATTGACCATCTTCTCAAACTCATCAAACTTGAGTGGCCGATTGTCCTTGGCGCTTGGAAGCCTGAAGCCGTGCTCAATCAAAGTATTTTTCCTTGAAGCGTCGCCAGCATACATACCACCAATCTGTGGGACGGTAACATGGGATTCATCAATAATTGTAAGAAAATCCGGCTTACTATGAGCGAAGTCAAAGGGGAAATACGAAAGCAGAGTATGCGGAGGCTCGCCAACGCTTCGTCCGTCAAAGTGACGGGAATAGTTTTCGATGCCATTGCAGTACCCGATTTCGCGAATCATAGCAAGATCGTAGCTGGTTCTTCTCTTCAGCCTGTCGGCTTCAAGGATCTTGCCCTCCTTTTCAAATTTCTTAAGCTGGTTTTGAAGCTCTTTTTTTATTTCTCTAATGGCCCTTTTGACGCTTTCATCCGATGTGATGTAGTGCTTGGCGGGAAAAAGATAGAAAACTTTTGGATTGTCAATAATTTCTCTTGTAATAGCGTCAATTTTTTCGATTTTTTCGATCCTGCCATCCAGTATTTCCATCCTGAAAACTACTTTTTCAGAAACGGGCATTATCTCAACCGTGTTGCCGATAGAACGGAAGGTTCCGGGGATGAGATCGGCATTGGTCCTCTCAAAGTGAATATCCACGAGCTTTCTCATAAATTCTGACCGCGAGACGCTCTGAGAGACTTCGACTTTCATGTTTACCTTCTCATATTCCTCCGGGGAACCCAGGCCATATATGCAAGATACCGACGCTATGATTATGACGTCTGTGCGGGTAAGAAGAGCCTGAGTGGAAGCGTGGCGAAGCCTTTCGATCTCCTCGTTGATCATGGCTTCCTTCTCGATATAGGTGTCGGTAACGGGCATGTAAGCTTCCGGCTGGTAAAAATCATAATATGAGACGAAATAATGGACTGCATTGTCTGGGAAAAATTCTCTGTATTCCTGCGCAAGCTGGGCAGCAAGAGTCTTGTTGTGTGCAATCACCAAAGTAGGCTTCTGGATGCGCTCAATGACGTTTGCTATGGTAAAGGTTTTGCCGCTTCCGGTAACTCCAAGAAGCGTCTGATCCCGCATACCGGATCTTACTCCTTCCACAAGCGCATCAATTGCCTTGGGCTGGTCTCCGGCCGGTTTAAATTTGCTTTTTAGTTTGAATTGCTTTTTTCCCACAGGCAAAATATACCACAGTTATAAGTGATTATGCTTTGTAGGATTTGATGAACTTTTCCTTAAATTTTTGGAAATTTCCGTCAAGTATCGAATTTCGAACGTCACGCATGAGACTGTTGAGAAAATAAATATTGTGTACCGTAGAAAGTGTGGCGGCAAGCATCTCTTTGCCCCTGAAGAGATGGGAAAGATATGCGCAAGAGAAGCTCTTGCAGGTGTAACAGCCGCAAGTCCTTTCGATAGGCTCAAAAAGATTTTTGTATTTAGCATTGGTTATATTTATTTTACCCTTTCTCGTGTATAGGCCGCCATTGCGAGCCATCCTAGTCGGTGCTACGCAATCGAAAGTATCGCAGCCGTTTTCAACAGCAAGCAAGAGATCGATTGGTTCGCCTACGCCTAAAAGATGTCTTGGTTTTTCCTCAGGCAAAATATCATTAACCCATCGGACCGCGGTTGCCATATCCTCTTTCACAAAAGTGCCTCCGATGCCGAAACCGTCAAAAGACAAGCGGGAAATTTGCCTGGCACTCGTTTTGCGCAAATCTTCATACCTACCGCCTTGGACTATGCCGAACAATGCCTGTGCCGAAGTCGAGCAAAAGTCCGTCGAGGAAATGTCTGGCCGCCCCCGCATTGCGGGGGAGGAAGCCCGAGGACTTTCCGAGATGGAACTTTTGTGAGACTTCTTCATTTCGTCAACACATCTTTTCGCCCATCTTTCAGTCCTATCTATCGTCGACTTGATTGCCCCGAAATCAGCGTGAGGCGAGGTGAATTCATCAAGAGCGAAGATAATGTCGGCCCCGATATCTTTTTGTATTTGAATTGATTTTTCGGGAGAGAGAAAACGCTTGGATCCATCAATTATGGAGTAGAATTCAACGCCTTTTTCGGTAACTTTTGCCTTCTTGGGAGTTTTTCTGTTTCTGCCCAACTCTTCTATCACATCTTGCTCAGGCGAATCCGCGGAAATGAACTTCCCCAGACCATGGCCGTATGCCACACCAAGAGAAAATGCTTGGAAGCCCCCGGAGTCCGTCATGGTAGGACCTTGCCAATTCATGAATTTGCAAAGCCCTCCTGCTTTTTTTATTACCTTTTCTCCCGGCTCAAGGTGAAGATGATACGTATTGGCAAGTACTATCTGCGACAGAGCACCTTCAAGTTGTTCCGGAGTGACTGACTTGACAGTCGCCTTGGTCCCGACAGGCACAAAGGACGGGGTCAAAACTTCGCCATGGGAGGTTTTCAAAATTCCGGCTCTACCCAAACTCAAGCCGGAATTTTTTTTGATTTTTTTTTCAATTCTAAATCCAAAGGCCTCTCTCATTATTGAGTCTGCATGGGCGCGTCTTGCACATCGATAAGTTCAACCGTAAAAACCAGTGTGGAATTTGGTGGAATAGGGCCGACCTGGTTTGCCCCATATGCGTATTCCGGAGGAATAATTATGGTCCTCACTCCTCCTACCTTCATGCCGTCAAAACCCATTTCCCACCCCGGTATCACCTGCCCGGCCCCCAAGATAAAGCTCATAGATTGTCCGAAATCCTTTGAATTTTGAATAACGGTCCCGTTTGAAAGAGAAAGCGTGTAATGTACTACCAAGAGCTTACCGACTTCCGCCACAACACCGTTACCTACGCTTGCATCACTTATAATCACCTTATCAAGCCCTCCGGATGCTGCCGCAGGCTGATTGTTTTGATCCACTGTATCTGTTTTAAAAATACTCATAATTGCAGGCCCAAAGAATGCGTAGCCGGTAAAAACTATCGCCACTGCGACCGCCACCCACTCATTTCTTGAAAGATTCCTCATTGATTTATTTTATTTATAATTCAAACATAAAAAATATAGCATATTGCCTATTAATTTAAAACGATTAAAATGTGCAGTATGGATAAAGAAAAAAACACCCCGCTCTCGCTTGCGGAAATAAGCGAGGCGGCTCAAAAAAGGGTCAGTCTCATTACCAAGGAATTCTCGGAGGGTTTCGAGTTTATCAAAAACTACCCCCGGTCTGTCACGTTTTTCGGCTCCGCACGCACGGTTGAGGGCGACTCCTGCTACGATAGGGCCCGAAGTTTGGCAAAAAGGATAGTCGGAGAACTTCGTTATACGGTAGTTACGGGCGGCGGCCCCGGGGTGATGGAAGCGGCAAATAGAGGAGCGTTTGAGGCCGGTGGCAATTCTATAGGACTGACTATTGACCTCCCAAGCGAGCAGGAAACCAACAAATATCTCACCGACAGAATCGACTTTCATTACTTCTTCAGCAGGAAAGTTTGTCTTTCTTTTTCCGCCGAAGCATACGTGTTTTTCCCGGGTGGCTTCGGCACTTTAGACGAGTTTCTTGAGATCTTGACATTGATTCAGACAGGCAAAATCCCTAAAGCGCCAATGATCTTGTTCGGACCGCAGTTTTGGACCCCGCTTCATGAGTACTTCAAGGACATGCTTGCCGCCAGAGGCAGAGTGGACGAATCAGATCTTCTACACTACAAAATCACTGACAACGAGGACGAGGTGCTAGAAATAATCAGAAGCGCACCCATTCGTGTGGGCGTGAGATTTGATGAAAAATCCGAGGAGCCCATATCGGAATATTCCCGCAAGAACAGCCGCGGATCGCTCAGTAATTTGTAATTTTTTTATTAAAGGTAGAGCCCCGCATTTGGTGCAGAGCTCATATTACTTTGCATATTCCTTTCTTGATACAGTAATCGCAGATCGTTTTTTCCAGC
This sequence comes from uncultured Candidatus Saccharibacteria bacterium, assembly GCA_964464975.1. Taxonomy (GTDB): domain Bacteria; phylum Patescibacteriota; class Minisyncoccia; order Phycocordibacterales; family WO2-35-19; genus CAYXKV01. The sequence goes on from CAYXKV010000013.1 coordinate 19,296, forward strand.
AATGCTTTCGTGTATTCAGATGCTTCTGGGTATCCAGTAAAGGATTTTGAACCGTCCACTTCTTCACCATACTCAAAAACGGAAACAAAAATGTGTGGATAGACGACACAGACCCTCACGTGTTCAAAACCTTTCCGACCCCGGTCGTCGTATGTATCACCGATTTCATCTCTACCAAAGACCTTAATCATGTAATACTCATCTTTGGGGTAAGAGATGATTTCAAAATCCATGGTCATCCCGGAGTGGAATATTACTCTCTGAAACACTCTGCCCATCTGCTGGCCAACCATGATTTGCCACTGTTTTCTAGTGAGCTTTTTATCTTTATCTTTGGACACAAAACACCTCTATTTGCTATATTACATACATCGGGATTCAAAAACAAGAAATTATTATTTGGCCCGGACCCTAAATTTTTGACACCGATTCTGTATAATTAATCGTTAATTA
>CAYXKV010000014.1:0-13605 GCA_964464975.1 uncultured Candidatus Saccharibacteria bacterium
ATTAACGATTAATTATACAGAATCGGTGTCAAAAATTTAGGGTCCGGGCCACTTTTTGCGGTTGTTCTATCACTGCCGAGGAGATCATAAAAAAGCAGAAAAATGGAAATGTTCATCGCTATGTATATTATCACTGCACCAAAAAACGAGGGTCGTGTGGCGGCGAATACATTCGCGAGGAAGAACTTGATCAAGAATTATCCGGCTTACTCTCGCGCTTCCATTTGCCGCAAGATTGGGCAAATGAGTTATACAAAATGACAGAGCAGGATGAAAAAGAAATTTCTCAAACCACCGGCGCGTCTCTCCAAGCCATGCGAGCGAAAGTTGCCGAGCTTGCGGGCAAAATCGCTCGCATCACTGACCTCTTTGTTGAGCAAGATATTGAGCGAAGCGAATATTTGGAAAGAAAGAGAGAATTTATGTCTCAAAAGAAGTCGACGCAAGAAAATATCTTACGGCTTGAGAGAGACGCCGGACATTGGCTCGAACCTATGCGAAATTGGATACAAGAGGCCAGAAACTTGGACAAAATCGCGGAATCGGAAGACCTTCTTTCAAAAAAATCCTCCCTCCAGAAAATCTTCGGCTCGAACCTCACTCTCTGCGCGCGCCAAGCGCGCGGCGTGCCTGAAAATCACTGGCTTTCTTTGACCCGCACCAAAGAAAGCCAGTCTGGAAAAAATTTAGTCCCTTCTCTTGTGCCTTGGGAGAGATTTGAACTCTCAATCTCTTGCGAGAACTAGCTCCTAAGGCTAGCGCGTATGCCAATTCCGCCACCAAGGCATTGCTGGCAAATAAAGCTCACATGTCTATCATTCCACCACCTGCCCTTAACAGGCACTATCATAACACAAAATTAAAACAGCATTACAAGGGTGTGCAAGGCTCATTTACCTATATATACAATTTCAACTTGTCCGCCCACCCCTCCTTCGCTAAAGCTACGGCGTGACAAGTTCGTGGGCGTCCAAAATTACTATGTGATTTTGTCCGCTCATTATACCCAGAATGGAACACTTTGGAAAATACGATTTTAAGGTGGAAAAATGTGTTTAGCACATTCAACATTGACCTAGCAAGGGTATGAAATCCCCTTTATTTACTTTGATTTTGATAATTTTTGTTATGAAGATATTTACCTAACTATGTATAGAACTATATAACTACTATGAGAAAACGTCTTTCAATAAATGCGGCAACAGCCGTTAAAAAAATAAAAGAGAAAGTGAGTAAAGGTGAGAAAGTGAACCTCGGTAAGATTATGGTTGAGTCCGGTTATTCTAGCTATACATCAAAACAACCGACTGATAAATTACTCCAACAAAAAGGGGTTAGGGAGGCGCTGGAGGAGGCCGGAATTACTTCTGACTTTCTCGCAGGGGTCCATAAGGATTTATTTTTTGCTGAAACTATACAGAAAGCTATTTTTGAAAAACTTATAAATACTGACAACGACTTAATTGTAAAAATGATTGAATCTGTAAATGGTTGTAGAGTTCTTTTTATAAACAATTCTAAAAACCAAATTGAGGTTGTCTATGCAATGCCGGAGTGGATGATCCGTAAAGTGGCAGTTGAACTGGGATACAAAATTACTGATGCTATTAGTCCTAATAAAACATTTGTTTTAGGTAGAGTTGACCATCATTTAGAATATCCAACAGAAGAACGTAGGAAATATCTTGATGAGATTTTGAGAGATAATTCGTAATAGAAAAGGCCTCGCGTCCGTCTTGCGACTTCTGCGAGGCCGAGTTTGGGGCTACTATGCCCCTATTCTGTTCCATATCTGCTCCATATCTCTGTTAATAGCGGACAGGTCGTCGAAACGCTTTCGTGCATTGTTGATGCCATTGTGCAGGGCTTCCTGTAGCTTGAGAAAAACCATACGCCCCCGTTCGCCTCCATCTTTCTTCTCGAAGAATTGACAGAGAGATGTGGGGTCAAGCTCATTGATCTGCAAGCTATCAAACTCGCAGACGACGTGGGTAAACATTACACAGCCGTGTTCCTTTTTGGAGTAGCTGTAGAGAATAAGGACCCAACGACCGTTTAAGGTCAGGAACAGGCGCTCGTGGTTAACCTTAACGATCGGATCATCTCATTTGGATACATCAAGACCGTCATAGAGAAGCAGAACTTGCGTCGAACCCTTAATGCCTTGGGGCCAAGTAACGACAACGTCTTTCCTCTCAACCCGTTCTGCTTCCCACTGAAGAGCGTTATTGATGATCTGATCCAAGTGGTCGTCGAGAGGAGAAAATCCGCCAAAATACTTATGGGCAGATCCTCCAATCATACGACCAAAAATCTGGGTCCATTCGTTTGCTTTGACTTTGGCTAGAGGCACCCTCAAGTGTCCTAGTGAAAGTCTGTCCTGTTGAACGCATTCATACAGAACCTCCTTTGCTATTTTAGGCATAGCTACCAAGTAAAAGAACTAGGCGAAAGTCTATCAAAACATAAACTATTTGTCAATAGTTTTAGAGTTTTGTAAAGAGGAACGCAAAATAAGCTTAGAAATAAGGATTTTATGACATTCTTCTATTTCAATTTCATCCTTTATCTCCCGTAAGGCATCTATCAGTAATTTCTGCATTTTTTCTTTAGTCTTTGGGTCCATATCAGAGAGTTAGAGACAGAAGGTAGATTATTGAAAAAGATACTCCGAGAGTAATAAAAATTAGGGATATAACTTTCTCCTTTTGGTTTGTTGAAGTTTTGTAACTTCGTATGTTAGTTGTTATTACTGGTATAAAAAATATGAGTGGGACCAAATAAATAAGCCAAAATAACACAGAGTAAATCTTTGATATAAAATCGTAACCAAGAGCTAAATCTGGGCGTATAGAGGCAAGATATAACCAGAGCTTGGTTAGGACCGGAAAAAGAATAAGGGGTGAGGTAAGAAGTGATACAGATTTTAAGAAAGATTTATTCATAATAATTATGTTGTGAACTCATAAAAAATAAAATTGCTGTTTGAAGTAATGCGTTTACAATCATTATAATTGAAAAAATCAAAGCGATTGATCCGAGTGTAGCACCAGTCAGAAACATAACTATACCAACTATATAGGCCACTTGAGCAAAAAGAGTTGTAAATACGGAATAACTGTTCCCACTTCCTCCTTCTTGATCTTTCCTTGTAAGCCACATCCAGGGAGTTATAGCCACACCATAGGACCAGATTAACAATGGAATTAAGGCTGAGCTATTTTCTGACTTAACAAAAATCCACATTATCCATATACACCAAATTGTAATAAGAACGACAGTATATAAAATACTTAAAAATCCTAGAAATGAGCCGATAATTCTCCTGCCTTTTGATATGGCAATAGCAGATGGGACGGCGAAAATCATTCCAGGTATAAGAGCAACCGGTATTAGAAAAGCTGACAAAAAAGATAAGATTATTCCTGATCCAATTTCTCCCCATTCTCCAAGTATTGCGAGCCATATACCGGAAATAATTCCTCCAAGAAGATTTAGTATCATAATGGGAACAGAAAGAATTGTTAGTGATCCAACAAAACCGGAAGTTAATTTTGTCCTCATCTTATTGATGTATTTTGCTAATAATTATTTTTTAGCTACACAAAAAGCCCAAACGGGTAGAAGCCGAAGCTTCTCATACCAGTTTCCTGATATGGCCAGTGAAGCGACCCCGTTGGGCCTTTTTATGCTTCACTGGACTTTGAAATCGTGTCACTTTTGTGGGTTAGGTTCCTGCCGACACTACTTGCTGGCTATTAAGTTGTGACTGAATAATATCATTTTCGCAGTTGATTATCCACAACTGATTATTGAAGTAAAATAAATAACTTTTATACTTACGCTAAGTTCCTTAAATATCTAAACAATAGTCCGGCTAGGGTTTTTGCCTTGGTCGGACTATTGTTTTTATAGGTAATTTGTTGGTAAGCGAAAGTCCTTTGACACTTTTGCAGGTCAACCAACAAAACCTGCAAAGGTGTGAGAGGGCTTTTTATAATTAACCCAATGGCTAGTTGAAAATAACGACAAATCAGATCATATTCAGGAGACAGAAACTCTTTCTTTTCCAGATTTCAAAAAATCTCTTGGAGAAAAAGCAAACACTCTTTCTGAAGAAGAGATTTTGAAATTAAGAGAGCTTATGGATCATATCGCTGATAGTATGTTTGATTATCTTCTCAGAAAGCGAAATAATATTATCCATCAAGAGTAATGCAAAATAACGGAAACAAAATAAATTGCATAATTCACTGTAGAGTTAGCAGTGCCAAACAAGCCCAACAGGGAGATAGTTTGGATGCACAAGAAAAAGCTGGCAGACGGATGGCTGAAAGAAATGGATGGAAAGTTATAAAAGTTTTCTATGAGCCATACTCCGGCAGAAAAACTTCAAGACCGCTTTTCAATGAAATAAAAGAATATATAAAAAATTCTCCTATCAAAATTCATAAATATATTTTCAAAAGTATTAATCGTATAACGAGAGCAGGGGCAGCTGAATTTTTATGGATGAAAAAAGAGATAGAAAAATCGGAGACAGAACTTGTAGATAGTTATGGCATTATTCAACCCAAACAAAATCGGTTGGAATACTTGGGCGTTGATTACGAGTGGGCATACTTTTCTCCTACAGAAGCAGCAGAACTATTGGAGGCTAAAAGAGCAGAAGATGATGCTAAAGATACACTAGTAAAACTTATAGAAGCTGAGATCGTATTAGTTAGAAAAGGTTTTAAGGTCAGACAAGCCAAAGATGGAATGATGAATGTAAGAATTTATGTTGACGGCAAAAAACGGGTTGCCCAAGTCGGAGATCCCGATAGACAGAAATATTTTATTGAAATGCTTAAAGCCAGAGCCGCGCACACCCTCACAGACCAAGAGATTGTGGATAAAGTTAATGCAATGGGATACAAGTCAAAAATACAGAATGTTTGGAATAAGGAGCATACAAAAATTATCGGCCATAGAGGAGGTGTGTTGCTTACAGTTAAACAGCTTCAAAAGGTTATTCAGAGAGTTGATTATATTGGTTATAATTGCGAAAAATGGACAAATTATAAACCACTAAAACTTATTGGAAGTGAGGGAATAGTAGACATTGAAACCTTTAACAAAGCAAATAGAGGAAAAGTTTGTTTGAAAATAAATGAAGATGGAACTGCTGAACTCATAAAAAATTATGATCCGATAAGATCAAAAAAGAGACTCAAAGATAATCCACTTTTCCCATATTCATTTATACGCTGCCCACTTTGTAAGGAAGTCGGTTTAGACAAATCATTTACTCACGGCTCACCCAGAAACGGGTCTGGTGTAAATACTCCAACTTACTGCCACCAGTATAAACATAAATATTTTGGAGTTAATAAAATTGATTTTGACAAAAATGTTGAAAAGTTTATAAATAATTTGAAATTTGATCCCGATTTTCTAAATAGTTTGGAATTGAGTTTTATAAATAAATATAAAAATAGGCAAAAAGAAATTGTTAGTCATTCTGCTGAAATGAACCTTTCTATAAGCGAACTTAAAACTCAGAAAGCGGCTACCCTTGAAGCTTTTGTTGCCGCTCAAAATCAAACAACAAGAAAAGAATTGGACGAACAAGTGGAAAGACTGGAAACTCAAATCAAGGAGGTGGAAAAGCAAAGGTTAAAACTTGATATTTCAGAGAACGATATTAAGTGGTTTATGGGAGAGGCGAAAAAAATAATGGAACGGCCAGCTAAAATGCTGTTAGACCCAAAGACTACAAGCTCAAAAGAGGCAATGTTTAGTCTTGTGTTTGAGGAGATACCAACTTATCACGAAATAGTTAATGGAACGGCGAAATTACATTGGATTTTCAAGTTATCTTCCGAGTTTGAGACCAACAAAGGTCAACTTGTCCGCCCACTAGGATTCGAACCTAGGACCATTCGCTTAAGAGGCGACTGCTCTACCGGACTGAGCTATGGGCGGAATATATGCCTTTAAAATATACTACAACTCAAACAAAAATAAAATTTTATACTGTGCTCGGGGCGGGCATCGAACCCGCACCCCTTTCGGGACACGATTTTAAGTCGTGCGCGTATACCAATTCCGCCACCCGAGCGTCTCGAAAAATATGCTACGCATTTTTCGTTACTACGCAACCGACGCTCGGGTGTCGGCCACCTCGCTTCGCTCGGATAAAAAGCAAAGCAGTTTGCTTTTTATCCACCCGAGCGTCATTTTTTCTTTTTTCAAAAGCGAATTTTAAATTCTTTCCGACTTCGCTTTTCGTTCCACTCAAAGCTGCGCCGGATGCTGAATTTTTATAGTCGCAAGCTCCTTAAAAATTCGCAGAGGCCACGGCGGGAATTGCACCCGCGTATAAAGGTTTTGCAGACCTTTGCCTTACTACTTGGCGACGTGGCCTTACCCTGATTTTAGCTTTTATCACCGATATTTTCAATCGGAATCTGGCTTAATAGCTCGTCTATTCTCTGTCTGTTGTGTTCGCCAAAGTCGATAGCAAAGTCGAACTTTGGAGTGAACCCGAGATTTTTTTTGGCTGTTACAAATTTTCGGAAATCACTTCTTCTGCGCTTTGCAAAATCTAAAGCTTCCTCCTCCTTATCCTGCGGGTAAGCGGTAAAAAACACGACGGCTCTTCTGCCCTTATCTAAAATATCTGTCTTTGTAATCGTGATTAGCGGGTCGGAACTTGACTCCTGTTCAAAGTACTCGGCGGCATACCTCGTAATTTGCGATGATAGTTTTTGGTCCTTAAACCTTTTCATTATCTTTTCACAAACGAAATCGCTTTGACGTAGTCTCCGGGAACTATCTCAATCTTTGACTCTATCATTACTCCGAACTCGGAGCCTTCGCTTGCAGAGTCGGCTTTTATTTTCTGACTCTGCATCTCCCTAATTTTACCTTCTCCGATTTCCACGCTTCGGCGGACTATTTTGACATTCGAGCCGGACTTTATCTCTCCCTCCTCAACCCTTCCCCCCAAGACTTGCTTGTCCTTGTTTTTGCTAAAGGACCGCAGTATTTTGGCAGTGCCGTCTACTACTTCCACTGTCTCGACCGGTGTGATCTCGGTAAGCTTAGCCGAAACCCAGTCCAATAGCTCGTATATGATGTTGAAATTCTTTATCTCAATACCGCTGCGCAAAGCTAGAGACTCTGCGCCCCTCTCAGTCTTAGTGCAAAAGCCAAGAATCGGTGATCGCGATACGAGCGCCATTTTGACGTCGTTCTCACTTATCGGGCCGACACCTTTGCCGATGACCTTGACCGATATTTTGTCATTTTTAATTTTTTTCATCTCATAGATCGCGGCATCGAGCGAGCCTATGGTGTCTGCCTTGATGATTACCGGTAAAAAGGCGTCTTCCTCATTCTCGGGCGCTTTTTTTGAAACTATTGTTTTGCGCGAATCAACGAAATTCTCAGCTTCCTCTTTTGATTTAAAAGTTTTGAATTCTCCACCAACCATAGGCTGGGCGCTCCAACCCACTATTTTAACCGGACTTGAAAAACTCGCACTATCTATCTTTTCGCCCTTGTAATTTTCAATTGCTCTCACTGGGGCATAGGCGTTCTCTGTTGCGACGAACTCTCCCTTCCTAAGCGTTCCGTTTTTGATTATCAAGGTGGCCGAAATCCCTTCCCTTGGGTTTAGGGAACTCTCGATGCAAAAGCCTTCTGCCATTGCACCGCTGTCTCCTTTGATCTCCTCAAGATCGGCTTGAAGCACGATCATCTCCAAAAGCTCTTCGATGTTCTGTCCTGACTTTGCCGATATTGAAACCAAAGGAACATTGCCGCCCCACCCTTCAACGAATACTTCATTTTCGGCAAGGTCTTGCTTGAGCTTGTTTACGTCTGCTCCCGGCTTGTCTATTTTGTTTGCGGCTACAACGAAAGGCACGTTGTTCTGTTTGATGCATTTTATAGCTTCGATAGTCTGGGGCTTGACGCTGTCCTCAGCTGAGACAACCAAAACAACTATGTCTGCAGCGGCAGAACCGCGCTCCCTGATAGTGCAAAAAGCCTCGTGCCCCGGAGTATCAAGGAAAGTAATACGCCTTTTCTCACCGGAGATGTCCACTTCAGTTTCGTAGGCAGAGATATGCTGAGTGATTCCTCCGAATTCCTTTTCGGTGGTGTTTATCTTCCTGATCGAATCAAGCAGGGTAGACTTGCCGTGGTCAATGTGCCCCAAAACCGCGACCACCGGCGGCCTTTCAAGAATGCCCTCTTCTTCTTTGTTTTTTTTGTTATCCATTCTTTGCGCTGTTTATGACCTCGACTTCTTCCTCGGAAAGATCGTATTCACTATGCCAATTTTTGACGGGCTTCACGAAAACGTTTGTGCGCTCTCTGGTGTAGATGCTTGTAAGCACTATGCCGCTTCCGCTTTCGTCTAGAAAAGCTGACGACGAACTCTGACTCCCACCCATATTGTCACCGACAAAAGAATTATATCTTTTGGTCCTTACAGTCCTTATCTTTTCCACTGTCCTTCGGTCGAGAGTGTGGAAATATTGCTTTGACTCCTGCTCAAACTTAAGAAGGCTTTCGATTATTCCCGAATGCTTCCCAATCAAAGTTTCAATATCATGGGCTTTAAAGACACCAAATAGTTTTTTCATTCTGCTTTGTAGGAATATGGATACTATAAGCGCCGCAAGAGAAGCCGCAAGCGCGGCAAATGGCACGAAAAAAACCACTGAATTCCATAAGTTCGGCATCTCGCGTATTATACACGAAAATGATAATATCCAAAATGCACAATGAATACAAAAAAAGCGCAAAAAAGAATATTTCTCGATTATGCGTCGGCTACTCCAGTTGACCAGAGGGTGTTGAAAGAGGTGCAAAATGCGCAGAAAAAATTTTGGAGCAATCCATCTTCTCTGCATTTCGAGGGCCAGTCGGCGAAAGCCATCCTTGAGAGTGCGAGAATAAGAATTGCGCGCGCGCTGCATTGCAGGGCGGAAGAGATCTATTTCACGAGCGGCGGAACCGAGTCGCTCAATATAGTAACCCTCGGAGTTATTGCAAGTGCAAAGGCAAGGGGAGTCGTCGGGCATATAATTGTATCAACGATCGAGCATCCGGCGGTGCTAAATCCTATAAAGCAATTAGTAAAAAATGGCGAAGCCGAGGCTACTTTCATCGCGCCGGACGAAAAAGGAATAATTAACCCCGAAACTGTAAGAAGGGAGATAAGAGGAAACACTGTCCTGGTGGCGATCCAGCATGCTAACAATGAGATTGGAACAATCCAGCCGATCCGGGAAATTTCTAAAATAATTAGAAATTTTAATTCACCTCCTTATCTTTTAGTCGATGCAAGCCAGAGCGCTCTTTATGAAAATATCTCTGTGGAAAGGCTTGGTGCGGATATTATGATTCTAGACGGCATCAAGATTTATGGACCCCGTGGGTCTGGAATGCTTTTTGTTAAGAGAGGCGTTGAAATAATGCCCTCAAATTTTGGCGGAGGTCAGGAGGGGGGATTAAGACCGGGCACTGAAAACGTTTCTGCAGCCCTAGGATTTGCCTTGGCTTTGGAAATAGCGCAGGAAAAGCGGGAGAAAGAGTCAATGCGCCTTGCAAATTTGCGCGATTATGCGATTGGAAGAATTCTTGACGAAATTCCGGGCGCTTCCTTGAACGGTAGCCGTGAGAGCAGATTGCCCAATAATATAAACATCTGCTTTAAAGGAGCTGACAGCGAGTTTTTGGTCATTAAGCTTGATACCTTGGGGTTCGCTGTTTCTGCCGCTTCTGCCTGCCACAGCCTTTCGCTTGAAAATTCATCGTATGTGATCGAATCGTTAGGCGGCAAACAATGCGCTAGCTCGTCATTGCGCTTTACCTTCGGCCGAGACACCAAAAAGCCCGACCTCGACAAGCTCATATCGGCGCTAAAGAGAATTATAAAGTGATTGTCTTAAAATTTTAATTTGTTAAAATACATCTGATGGAAGACCTAACCAAACAACAGCTTGTGCTCCTGGTGCTTCTGGTCTCTTTCGTGACTTCGATAGCCACGGGCATCATCACTTTTACCTTGCTTCAAGAGGCGCCTGTCGAAGTGACCCAAACCATCAATCGAGTGGTAGAAAAGACCATCGAGAGGGTAGTGACCGAAGAAGGTGAGCCGGGTAAAGTGGTGACAACTACAGTTGTCGTGAACGAAGAGGATCGCGTGCTGGAAGCCATATCCAAAAATGAGAAGTCGATAGTAAGATTCGAGGGCCTTGCATCCGACGGATCAAGAGTGATTACCGGGCTAGGGCTCGTACTTACTTCGAATGGTGTTATCGTTACTGATTTGAAGACATTCAACGCTTCATTTTCAAGAACCATTGTTTTCTCCGATGGCAAGAAATATTCAGTAAACGACAAAAATTATATAGACAACGAAAACGGCTTGGTATTTGTCAAAGTTGGTCTACCAAAAACAGAGGCATCGAAAATGACCTTTACTCCGGCACTTCTTGCTGATTCGGACAAGCTTAAGATCGGGCAGACTTTAGTTGCAATAAGCGGCAAGGAATCAAACGCCGTTTCGATAGGGCGAGTAAGGCAACTTATTTCTACTGAAAATGGACAAGCAGTGGAGGAAATTGTCTCTGATATCGCCTATGTCAGAGGCAACGCCGGTAGCCCGGCAGTGAATCTTTCGGGAGAAGTGATAGGTATTGAAGAACCGACTGCCGAAGGGGAGCGCACATACACCTTTGTGCCGTCTAACAAAATCAAATCAGCACTTGCCAAAGCGCTGGAAAACCTGCCTAATTAGCTTTTTTATAAATAACCTGTTATAATAAGGGCCTATGCCCCCATTCAATCAATTTACAACAAAAGCAAAGGAAGCCATAAAGAAGGCCCACGAGCTCGTAATTGAACGCGGCCAGAGTCACGTCAGCCCTCTGCACCTTTTGGGTTCTTTGATTTTGCAGGAGGAGAGCATGGTAGCCTCAATTCTCGATAAGATGGAAGTTGACTCCACTCTACTAATCGATTCTCTTTTTGAAGCCATGGAGGGGTCGGCTTCGGGAAGTACCATGGCACCGTCTTACCAGATTTATCTTACTCCGGATTTGGTGCATGTGATCGAGCAGTCTTCTAAAATCGCTTCCTCTATGAACGATGAATTTGTATCAACAGAGCATCTTTTCTTGTCATGTCTTGAAGTACCAAGCCAAGCCCGTGATATTCTCTCCAAGTTCAAGATTGAAAAAGAGAAAGTCTTGTTTTTGATCCAAGAAATAAAGCAAGGCAAGATAGCCGACCATAAGGGTGCCCAGAAGAACAAGACTCTGATCAAGTTCACACGCTCCCTTACCAAGATGGCGAGGGATAATAAGCTTGATCCTGTAATCGGACGGGATGATGAAATCTCGAGAATAGTCCAGATTTTATCGCGCCGCACCAAAAACAATCCTATCCTCATAGGTGAGGCAGGTGTCGGTAAAACGGCTATAGTTGAAGGGCTCGCTATGCGCATCGCTTCAGGCAACATTCCTGAATCTCTTAAGGACAAGGAGATCGTCTCTCTCGATCTTGGGCTTCTTGTGGCCGGCACCAAATACCGCGGAGAATTCGAGGAGAGGCTCAAAAATATTATTAAGGAAATCGAAAGATCGGAAGGCAAGATCATACTTTTCATTGACGAGATCCACACAATAGTCGGTGCAGGTTCTGCAGAAGGTTCGCTTGACGCCTCGAACATTTTGAAGCCGCCCCTTGCCAGAGGCGATCTGCGAGCCATCGGAGCGACTACTATCAAGGAATATCAGAAGCATATAGAAAAAGACCCGGCATTGACCCGCAGATTTCAGCCGGTTTATGTGAGCGAACCGTCGGTGGATGATGCTATAACTATTTTACGCGGGCTTAAGGAAAAATATGAAATCTACCATGGTGTTCATATTACAGATGATGCTATCAAGGCTGCAGTCAATCTTTCTTCGAGATATATTTCTGACAGATTTTTGCCTGACAAAGCAGTTGACCTCATCGATGAAGCAGCAAGCCATCTAAAAATTTCGCTTGAGAATATGCCGCCAGTACTTCAGGAAGCCAACTCCAAGATAGTCAAACTTGAAATAGAACGCGAAGCTCTAAAAAAGGAAGAAAGCAAAGGGGGCAAAATAAAAAGCCGTCTCCAGGAGATAGAGAAGGAAATCGCCGATCTTAAAGAAAAGACGGGAGAAATAGATTTGAAATGGAAGAACGAAAAGGAAACGGTAGGCGAGATTAAAAGTCTCAAAAAAGAACTTGAAAAGGCTAGACTCGAAGCTGAGGCCGCCGAAGCCCGCGTGGATTTGGGCAAGGCCGCTGAGATCAGATATGGCAAGATCCCATCGCTTGAAAAGAGCCTTGAGGCTAACACCAAAAAACTGAAAAAGCTGCAGAGTTCTCGACGAATTATTAAAGAAGAGATTACGGAAAACGATATTGCGGGTATCGTATCAAAGTGGACCGGTATTCCGGTAAACAGGATGCTTGAAGCTGAAGCCCTAAAACTGGTGCGCATGGAGGACGATCTAAAGAAACGAATCGTGGGTCAAAACGACGCCGTAAGGAAAATTGCCGACACCATCAAGCGGTCAAGGGCAGGCATTTCCGACCCCAACAAACCTATCGGGTCGTTTATATTCCTCGGTCCTACAGGAGTAGGCAAGACGGAGCTTACCAAAGCGCTCGCTGAATTTATGTTTAACGACGAAAAGGCGCTCATAAGGGTAGATATGTCGGAATTTATGGAAAAGCACTCAGTCTCCAAGCTTATTGGCGCCCCTCCGGGATATGTCGGTTTCGACGAGGGTGGGGGACTTACGGAAATGGTCAGACATAGGCCATATTCGATCGTGCTTTTCGACGAGATCGAAAAGGCTCACCCCGAAGTTTTTAATGTACTTCTGCAGGTTCTAGACAACGGCAGATTGACTGACTCCAAAGGACGGACGGTGAACTTCAAAAACACTATTATCATCATGACTTCGAATATCGGAGCTCAATATATCGACAAGATGGAAAAGATGGGTTTCGCAGATCACGACAGGATAGATAGCGGCTATGCGGATGCCAAAGAAAAGGTTTTTGAAGCCATGAAGGACTTTTTCAGGCCTGAGTTCCTAAACCGAGTGGACGATATCATAATATTTGATGTCCTACCTATGGATGCCATAAGGGACATAGTCAAAATCCAGATTGATCTGGTTCGTGAGAGGCTCTCTTCCAAAGAAATATTGCTTGAGCTAAGCGATGATGCCTATGAATATTTGGCAAAGGAAGGCCACAATCCGCAATACGGCGCAAGGCCTTTGAAGAGACTTATTCAGAACAAAATATTAAACCAAGTGGCCTCTCTCATTATTTCCAAGGCCATCATGAAGGGCGGCATTGTCTCCGTATCGGTCAAGAGCAACGAGCTTGTCTTCGATATCAAAAAGGGACGCAAAGGCGCCATCCTAGAGTCCTCCGTCCTAGACGCCACCCCAAGCAAGGCGTAAATTTAAAAATTCCAAGCACTATCAAATTTTGTGCTGTAATTATACACTTTGCGCGAACCTTTTTTGAGAAGAACTGACCGCCTCC
>CAYXKV010000015.1:0-13042 GCA_964464975.1 uncultured Candidatus Saccharibacteria bacterium
TTTTTCATATCAAAACACTAACAGAAATATTTAAATTCAAAAGATAATCTGCCATATCTTTCATGAGGATTGCCCCATAGTCCCTCCAAAATATTTTTGGTTTGTGGTATTTTGAATATATTGCATTATGAATATTCCCACCTTGATTTCCATACTGCCGTTTGTCATTTTTGTCTATCTTCTGGTGTGGAGGAGAGTTACTTTGCTTAAGACTTCTTTCTTGACCGCAGGGCTTTTCGCGCTCATCGGGATAATTTACTTTAAGATGCAGCCGGCTTTGGTGGCTCTCTCCTTCGGCAAGGGAGCGCTTGTAGCTTTCGATATACTTATCATCGTTTTCGGCGCAATCTATTTTCTTGAGACTCTAGAGCATCTCGGGGTCATCAAAAATATTTCATATTATCTTGAGACTTTTTCGAAGGATTACCGAATACAGGTCATTATGCTTGCCTGGTTTTTCGAAAGTTTCCTTGAAGGGACGGCAGGCTTCGGCACTCCTGCGGCCGTGGTGGTACCTCTGCTCATCGGCATGGGCTTCGGTCCTATCAGAGCTTTAGTGCTCGGACTTTTAGGTAACAGCGTCGCCGGAGCTTTCGGAGCGGCGGGCACCCCGATAAGGGTCGGATTTGCGGGCTTAAATACAGCCTCGGTGCCCCTCCTTGCTTCGGTCTTAAACCTTGCCGGGGCGGTAGTGCCAATCTTCATGCTCTGGGTAGCCACCAGAGGCAGGGAGAAGGCCAAGGAAGAGTTTATGGATGCTCTCCCCTTCGCTATCTGGTCCGGCATTGCCTTTACCGGAGCGTCTATTTTGAGTGTCCCTCTTGGCCAAGAGTTCCCTTCGATCATAGGCGCGGTCATAGGACTTTTGCTTGTCATGGCTACTTCTAGGATGGGGCTTTTCATGCCGAAAGAAATAAAAAAATTCGACGACGAAAGGGTTCCGGAGAGGACTATGAATGCAGGAAGGGCCTTTTTCCCTTACGCCATACTGGTCGCGCTTCTGGTCGCAGGCAAATTTCTGCTAGGCAATGCCAATTTGAGTTTTGAGATAGGGAGCCTCAGGCATACTTTTAGCTGGTTCAATCCGGGGTTTGCCTTCATCGCCGCGGCCTTGATCACTACTTTGGTATCAAAAAAAGAGTTCATCGAGAGAAAGGAAGTCAAGGACGCTTTTAAAAGTGCTGTCGGACCGTTTATGGTCATCGTGGCCGTGACTGCGCTCGCTCAAATAATGATAAATTCGGGCACCAACGCTTCCGGCCTGCCTTCAATAACCAAGATTCTTTCCCAAATTTTCGGAGTTTCGCTCTTGCCGTTTTTCGCTCCTTTCGTCTCCGCATTCGGAAGCTTTATCACTGGCAGTGCTACAGTTTCGAATATTATGTTTGGCAACTTTTTTGCCGCGGTATCGATGGAGCTTGGTCTCAATTTACAATTGATACTCTCCCTCGGGCTTACCGGAGCGGCCGCCGGCAATATGATAGCTCTCGCGGACATCATGGCAGCAGAGGTCGTGGTTAAAATAAGGAACAAGGAAGTTGAAATAATAAAAGGCGTCTTTATCCCCTGCCTTACCTATCTGATTATTTTAGGAGTTGTTGGTTTACTGCTTGCCTGATTCCTCGAGTATTCCATCTTGGCCCAGTGTTAAGCTTCATACTTTCTTCCTGATAATTTCTTCTCATCATCCCCCTCATAAGACCTCTGCGTTCCAATAAAGAGTTGAAGCCTAAAGCGTCTGCGAGCCAACCAGCCGAAATGACCACAAGTATTGCCACGACAACAGCGCGCTTGTAGCCGATTTTGTATGAAAAATCATACTTGCGCACAAGAATTATCCCCGAAACCAATCCGACAACAGCAAGGGGCAGAAGCCACCAAGGAAGCAGGGTAAATATTCTCTCCAGCTTGTGGCCCACGATTCCTCCATTTGACCTTAAAACAAACCTGATAGCACCAACTGCAAAAACCGAAACGGCAATTGATGCTACCAAACCCAAGAATGTGAGGACTGAGCCCAAGATGAAATATATTTTAGGGCGCATTTTGATCTCGCCTTTATAAATGCGATCCATCACAGCTTCGCTTATATTTTTCAATTCTTTTTGCATATTTTTTTCATTATTTTTTTAGCCCTGCTGATTCTGATAGCCACTGTCCCCATGGGGATTCTCAAAATTTCACCGATTTCCTCGTATGTTTTTTCCTCAATAAAATAAAGGACTAGTGGCTCAGAGTATAAAATCGGAATCTGCTTCAGGCAATCTCCGACTTTTTCAACGATTTCTTTTTTTTCGAAGTCACCCATAGGGCTTTCATCACTTTCCAGATCGAAATTTTCCGGTAAAACCTCCTCTCTTTTGTACTTTTCAACCGCGTTCATAGCTTCATTATGGACGATCCTGTACATCCAGCTAGAAAATTTTCTTTTTGTGTCAAAGCCGTTAAGGTTTTGGTACGCTTTGATAAAAGCATTTTGCACCACATCGGCGGTCTTATCTCCGTCCTTGATCAAATTTCTAGCATAGCGGAGAAGCTTGCTCTGATATCTCTGCATTATCACTGCGAAAAGTTCCCTCTCCGACTGACGAACCATTTCTACTATGATTTCATCTGTAAGGTTGTCTGACTGTTCCATAGATAATCATGCGCAATCGAGCCAAATCCGTTTAAGGATTTGGCTCAGACTGCGGTTTGTTAGCGGTTTGCCCTGTTTAGCCCCCTGCCTGATCGGTTGGGAGATCCGAGCCCGAGATTTTCTCTCTTCTGGTTTGCCTCAGAAGTTTTGCCTTGAAGCATGAGTTCATGAGCCTCCGCAAATTTGCTGAAATTTTCCCTATTAACCACTTCTGTTACTCTACCTCGTCCATGCATGAGAGAAGCCCAGGCATCGTAGTCTTTTAAAGCAAAAGCTTTCTGCATGGCCTCATGCCTCTCTGTCGAATAATTGGGGCCCTTTACATTCACATCTCCCCTGTATGCCGATGCGAGCACAGGGTAGATTGCGACAGTTCCAAACATCAAGGCGAGAGCGCCTAAACCGTATACTGATTTCTTCATATTATTTGGTTTGACTTCTAAATTCGACCCTTTCATCCTTAATACAGACTAGGGAATGTTTTTCTTTCATTGCTGGGATTTAAGATCCACCAAAATTACTTTCTCTCTATAAGAGTGGCCGCTTTTCAGGAAAACTCTAAATTTAGGTACGCCAAAATACTCCGCTACGATTTCAAGCACACGCTCGTTTGCCCTGCCTTTTTCGGGCGGCTCGCTTACTCTGATTTTGAAAAAATCCGGTTCCACCTCCTCTATCTTCTCCGTCTTCGCTCCTGCGGAAACTTTTGCTTTTATTATTTTCTCCGCCATTTTTAAAATTAAATAGTAGAACAAATTTTTGAGGGCGGTTATTAGCCGCCCCCACCAAGTTCTGAAGACCCGCGGGTAGGATTCTTCTCCCTCACGACACTTATCCTGAAGCCCTTGAAATGCCGTGGAGGATTCCAGTTCTTCTTTTCAGTGTATGCTGTGATGGTCCTTGTTTTTCTGTCCACCACAACCCCATGAACATGCCCACGGTGTCTGTCCCAGAAAGAGTCCCTTATCCTCAAAAGCTTGTTATGTCCTCTCATAAGACCCTCCCATGTTAAGGCTACACTTCCCGCATGACTTGTCAACAAATTTGGATAGTCGGATTTTTGTGGTAGATTTTGGTCATGATAATACTAGGGATAGAGACAAGCTGTGACGAAACAGCCATAAGTGTGGTGGAAGCCGAAGGTGATTTAAATTCGTTTAAATTCAAAGTACTCGGAAGCTCCGTTCATAGCCAGATAGACGTGCACAAAGAATTCGGCGGCGTAGTGCCAAACCTCGCCAAGCGGGAGCATCAGAGAAATCTACCTATTGTACTAAAAAAGGTCCTGCATGATGCGGGGTTCGAATATGAATCTAGAATTATGAATTATGAATTAGGTAAGAGAGAAAAATCAGAAAAAATAAGGATCGATCTAATCGCGGTAACCATAGGGCCAGGGCTTGAACCGGCGCTTTGGACAGGCATCGAATTTGCGAAAAAAATTGGGGAAGAATGGGGTATCCCGGTGATTGGCGTAAACCATATGGAAGGACACATAGCGTCAGTTTTGCTGACACAGAATCATGAATCAAGAATCATGAATTATGAATCTAAAATTAGCTTCCCTGCTGCTGCTCTACTTATAAGCGGCGGCCACACCGAACTCGTGCTCTTAAACAGCTGGATTGAAGTCAAAAAAATAGGAGAGACACTCGATGATGCGGTAGGCGAAGCTTTCGACAAGGTAGCCAGAATGCTCGGCCTTCCCTACCCCGGAGGTCCCGAGATTAGCAAGCTCGCAGAAAAAGCTAGAGACGAGGGAGTGAAACTGGAGTCGAAATTTCCCAGACCGATGATAAATTCTAAGGATCTTAATTTTTCATTTTCAGGCCTCAAAACTGCCGTATTGTATTACTTAAGAAATTTGCGAAACGGTTCTACGAACGAGACTGATTTTTCTTCCTTACATAAAATGGCTGTGGCAAGGGAATTTGAGGATGCGGTCATTGAAACCCTTCTTCACAAAACCAAATCGACAATCGAAGCTTACAATCCGAAAACTTTGATTATAGGAGGAGGAGTGGTAGCAAACAAAGCTTTGAGAGAAAGGTTTACCGGTCTCAGAGAAGAGTTCCCGAATCTCCAGATTTTGATTCCTCAAAAATCTTTGACCGGCGACAACGCCACGATGATGGCGGCTGCAGGTTACATAGAGCACCTCAAAGGCCGCAGACCCGATGTAGCGCTTTCCGCCAAAGGCAATTTGGATATTGAAGAGGTTTAGGCTACCTCTTCCTCTTCTTCATTGATAATTATCTCTTCGTCCAAAGGGCTGTTCTTGTCTTCTTTTGATCCTAAGCCTGGCAACACAATCACTGGAGAATCGCTTCCGGAGGAGGGAGCAGAAATATCAGAAACCTTTTCCAAATTGGCATCCTCCTTTTTTGAAGATCCGAGAATTCTCACCGCCATTATTATGACCGCAAGCAGGACTAGGGCGGCGATAGCATTGCTCCAATCGCTGAATATTATTTGAGGCAGAGAGAAGAGAGAGACCGCGAGATTTCTACCGACATTTGCAATAGGTGACTTTTCTTCTGTAGAGCCCTCAAGGTTAATCACGGGAGAATCCACAGCCGTGACTTCAATGTCCTTTACCGAAACTCCTCTGCCTGAAATGTTGTCAGATTGATCGCCGTCATCAGACGGGCCACCGATATTTGCACCAACACCTGCTCCGTCCCATGATCCCATGGAACCACCGAGGCTTTCTATATAAGCTCTGAAAGCATTGATCTCCTGTTGATCTGCCTGACTTAGGGTTATAGATGTATTGCAGTAAATCTCATTGATTTTCTTCTTTGTAGTGATATAGACGAAGCCCGTCGGCGCTGTATGGCCCCAAGGTTTCAAAATATCGTCAAAATATTTGTTCTGGAATCTTTGAACCGCCCCGAAAGTCGATTCATCAAAGACATTCGTAAAGGACAAGTTTTCACCTTCAAATTTATTAAGGAAGAATTGCAGCTTCAATACCTCAACCGGATCATTGTTCCAGTCAATCTTCAGATAGTCCCTAAGGTAGCTGCATGATGTGGCACCCAATACTTCTCCCACTATTACCGGATGCCTCCTGCTTCCACTAAAACTGCCACCGCCACCACCTCCTCCTCCGCCTCCGTTATTTTGAGGAGCATTAACCACAACAGTGGCGCTTGCAGATGAGGTGCCATGCTGGCCACCGCAAGAAATTGAGTATTGTGCTGTCGATGCAGGAGTGACAACCTGAGACCCGGAGGTTGAAGTAGCTGAAGTCCAGTCTGCTGTACAGTAGGTCGTATTTGAAGAGCTCCAATTGAGAGTCGAGCTTCCCCCCTGAGTTATTGCTGCAGGATTTGCAGTAAGAGTGACGGATAGCGATGGTTCCTCTCCTTTCGGGGTAACTGTGATCGTTATTGAAGCGGTCTTTGATCCTCCGTTGCCAGTGCATGTGATTGCATATTCAGTAGTTGTGGCAGGCGAAACGATCTCAAAACCAGATGTCGAGGTGGCAGAAGTCCATACTGCAGAGCAGGAGTTTGTGTTTGTAGAGCTCCAAGAAAGTGTAGTAGTGGAACCAACAATTATTGAAAGAGGATTCCCAGTCAATGTGACCGTGGGCTCTGCAGGCGGTATTGAGATTTCCTTGTTTAAGAAGTTTTTGTCAGCAAGATCTTGGTCTAAAACAACAGTCACAGCATAACAGCTACCGTTTATGGTTGGATCAGGGTAAATCTGTTGCCATTGAGACTTTAGGTTTTGGCAGAGTTTATAATCGCCCGGTATAACATCGTCAAATATAAAGTCGCCGGTCGCGCTTGTAGTAGCGGTAAGTTTTACTCCTTGCGAGGTTAGGGATTCCAAAGTTACCACCCATTCGGAGACACCCTCTTCTCCTTGATCGACAATCGCGTTGCCGTTCTTGTCGTTTATCACTTTTCCGGAAACAGAAGAAGGCTCGCGCTCACACTCCGTTTCTACGACTTGTTTATATATTTGTGACAAATCATCTGAGGTTGGTGCCTTGAAATAATATTCCTGAGCTGACGCTATATCTTTAAGCAAGATTTCATCAATCGCAGAACCGAGTCCGATCGTATATACGGTTATACCTTTGGACTTCGCTGTAGAGGCCTGCTCTCTCGCGTAGGCAGCACCTTCTGTTTCATTGGTTGGCAAGTTAGCCACTCCGTCGGAGAGAAGAACCATTACTTTCTTGACACCGTTTCCTCTTGCGTTTGTGTCAAATTCGGTGTAGGTAAGCTGAATCCCGGCACCTATATTTGTCCTTCCATCGGCATTGAGGCTCGCAAAGCTTTTTTTGACGGCAGCAAAGTCAGAGCTCAGCGGGCTCTTGAGGAGGGCAACATTGCTGTAGGAGACTATGCCGACTTTATCGGTTGAAGTTGAAAGATTGTCGATGAATAGTTTCGCGGCCTCTTTGGCATCTGCCAAGGGATCTCCTTGCATGGATCCAGACCTGTCTATAGTCAAGACTACGTCAAGCGGGGCCTTGCATTTTTGGGGCGGTGGAGGCGGTGGTGGAGGTGGTGGAGGAACGTTATCTCCGCACCCAAGGACGGTAATCTTAACTATAAGGTCGTTATAGTCCCTGTCAGAATCCTGCCCCATTGCATTTTCACCGAGAGGCAGATCTTCAAAAGAGAGTATGTAAACATTTTTCTCAAGTTCATAAACAACCGCATGGTCATTGCCGTATTCATTCTTGAAATTGTGAGTGAAGTAGCTTGATCCGTCGCTTGTACCGATACCGAAGCCTATTCGCGTAGGACCTTTGATTTCGACAGTCTTCGAGCCCCCAAGCGCAAGCACGGGAGTATCAGGGTAATTCGCGTTTGCACTTGAACTGAATATTGGTTCAAGACTTGCCCCTCCAGCCACTATATAGTATCCAAAGGTGTGATTGAGTGTTCCATTCTTGCTCAAATACTCTACTTGAATAGTAGTAGTGCCGCCTGTGCTCATTTCCCACTCCTGATATTGCTTCTGGTCGGAAATGATTCCCTTGTTAATCCCAAGATCTCTAAAATTATCCTCAAGCCAGTATCCGTCCCAACCAAACATTATCCCCTCCACAGTAGCGTCGCCAAGAGAACTTGGAATAAGACATGTGTGCCCCAAGAGGTTTTCGTCCGAAACGGTGACTGTTGATACATTGCTTTCGGTGCCGCCGATTGCCTGTGTTGAAATAGCTGCTTCTGTCACAGCCACACCCTCATCAGTAATATCGGCAATAATAGGTTGGCCATCATCTAAGATCGGATCTTTCTGATCCGTACCTCCTTGATCCGAAGCATCCAAAACGTCGCCGATTGCTTGATCAGCTGACTCGGTGCCTAAATCAAAAGCCGTACCACCAACCTGTCCATCTGATATGGAGGACTCTGGGGTCCCTACAATCGCAGTTGTAACTTCCTGTGTCTGAACCACCGAACTATCTGGTGAAGTTGTATTGGCGCCTCCAATCTCTTGAGCAAAGGCAAAAGGGTAAGAAGAAAAAACCAAAATACCCGCAATCAAAATGCTTGCCGACGACCTGCTGAAACCTATGAAGTTGCTTATATATTTTTTCATATTGCTTACTCTGTGTTAGCAAAAGGTATATCTTAAGTCAACACAAAAAATTAGTAAAAATCTAACTGGAAGTATCATACTAAATTTCAACATTTTTGTCAATGTATAACTTGTCCACGGGTCACTTTATAAATTTTTATGAATTTATAAAAAACCCTTATTATTAAACATAATTTGAAAATCAATACAACAAAATTGAAAAACAAAAATTTTTTGTCCTTTAACTTATAGAGAGGTCTTATATAGGACATAAATGTCTTATATTTAAGCCACGTTTTTATATAGGACAATCACAATTTAGTTGTGTCCTTTATAATCCTTTAACTTCAGTTATTTATATGAATATTGGGATAAAAATCACTTTTTATTGTATTATTGTTTTTATGGAAGATGAATTGAAAATACCTTATAACCCTAAGGATACGGAGGAAAAAATTTATAAGAAGTGGGAGGATAGCGGCTTTTTTAATCCGGACAATTTGCCTGATGATAGAAAAGAAGTATTTTCAATAACTCTACCGCCACCAAATGTTACAGGCACTCTGCATATCGGGCACGCCTTTGAAAACACACTCCAGGACGTTTGTGTGAGGTACAATAGGATGAAGGGAAAGAAAACTTTGTGGGTCCCCGGAGCTGACCATGCAGCTATCGCCACGCAGTCAAAGGTTGAAAAAATTCTAGCGAAAGAAAACTTGAGCAGAAAAGATCTTGGAAAAGAAAAATTTTTGGAAAGAGTAATCACCTTTGCCGATGAGAGCAAAAATATTATTATTTCCCAGATCAAGAGAGTCGGAGCATCACTTGATTGGTCTAGATTTGCATTTACCTTGGATGAAAAAAGAAAGCTTGCAGTAAATACCGCTTTTAAAACACTATATGATCTTGGGCTAATATACAGAGGGTACAAGGTGGTCAACTGGGATCCTAAAGGTCAGACTGTGATCTCCGACGATGAGGTCATGCACAAGGAACGCGACGGAATGCTATACACTTTTAAATATTGGAAGGACTTCCCCATCGCTATCGCAACCACAAGACCGGAAACAAAGCTTGGCGATACGGCTGTAGCAGTGCACCCCGAAGACGCAAGGTATAAAGAATTTGTGGGAAAAATTTTTGAAGGAGAGTTCGTCGGAATCCGACTTAAGATCAAAGTCATTGCGGACGAAAGCATTGATATGCAGTTCGGCACAGGAGCGGTGGGTATCACCCCGGCCCATAGCCAGATAGACGCGGAGATTGCCAAGGGGCATCATCTGGAAACAGTACCTGTCATTAATGAATATGCGAGAGTAACAGTCGATCCGTATCGCGATCTTAAGACCGTAGAGGCAAGAGAAAAAATCGTAGAAAAGCTTAAGAGTGTCGGGCTTCTCATAAACGAGGAGAAAATAAAAATCAATATTTCTCTGGCCGAGAGGACAGGAGGTATAATAGAACCTTTGCCAAAACTCCAGTGGTTTATAGACGTAAACAAAGAATTCAGAGGTAAAACTTTAAAAATAGCAATGAGAGAAGCCGTGCAATCCAGAAAGGTCAAAATAATACCGGATAATTTTGAAAAAATTTATTTTAATTGGATAGACAACTTGCGTGATTGGTGTATTAGCCGGCAATTATGGTATGGCCATCAAATTCCGGTGTGGTACAAAGATGAAGAGATAAGAGTCGGTACAGAAAGCCCCGGATCAGAATGGAAAAGGGATGACGACACTTTGGATACTTGGTTTTCCTCGGCGCTTTGGACTTTTTCAACCCTTGGATGGCCAGAAAAAACTGAGGATCTGAAGACTTATCACCCTAATACCCTGATGGCACCTGGTTATGAAATACTTTTTTTCTGGGTAGCTCGGATGATACTTATGTCTGAAGCATTGCTTGATGATATACCTTTCAAAACAGTTTATATTCATGGCATGGTCCGAGACAAAAACGGCGAAAAATTCAGCAAATCAAAAGGCAACGGAGTTGAGCCGATCGAAGTTATAGATAAATATGGAGCTGACGCTCTTAGGATGGCTCTAATCGTAGGCGTAGGTCCAGGCAATGACAGCAAATATGACGAGAACAAGGTCGTCGGTTACAAGAAGTTTGCAAATAAAATCTGGAACATCGCGAGATTCGTCTTTGAAAACAACCCGGATTTTTTGTCCGACAGGGATAAGGTTTCTGATGAAAAAATGAAATCGCGGATTGCCGAGTTTGAGGATATCGCGAGAGATATCACCTCGGATATGGAAAATTACCGCTTCTATATCGCCGCAGAGAAGATATACCACTACTCGTGGCACACTTTTGCAGATATAATAATCGAGGAGAGCAAAAAGGAACTTAAAGGAGGTACTGACCTGGAGAGCGCGAGAAATATGCTCGGATTTTTGCTCAAAGAGCAGCTTAAGATTTTGCACCCGTTTATGCCTTTCATTACCGAAAAAATCTGGTCAATGATTCCCGGGGAAAAGAGCTTGCTTATGGTGGAGAAGTGGCCACAATACTAGAATGTTTTCGATAAACACCATCTTTATTTCTGCGGCAAGCGGCGTCCTGCCTGCAGTTTTTTGGCTATGGTTCTGGCTCAAGGAAGACAGACTTCACCCGGAGCCAAAAAGAAGAATAATTGCCGTATTCCTCGCCGGAATGATATCCGTTTTACTTGTCTTGCCGCTTGAGAGATTCATTTTTTCGCAAAGTTTCGAGGCTATCACTTTTATGACCATCTTTTTATGGGCCGGACTTGAAGAAATCTTCAAATATCTCTCCGCCTATTTTACCGCCCTCCGGAGGAAGGAAATGGACGAACCCATCGATGCCGTGATTTACATGATAACCGCCGCCTTGGGCTTCTCAGCCCTTGAGAACGCTCTTTTCCTATCGCGGCTTATCGACGTAGGTTATTTCGCCCAGAGTGTCATCACCGGCAATTCTAGATTTTTGGGCGCCACCCTTCTCCACACCGCATCATCTGCCGCGATTGGCGTAATGCTCGGCCTCTCTTATTACAAAAATCCGCTGGTAAAGAAAATATTCTTATTCACAGGCATCTCAATCTCAATCGTATTGCACATGGCCTACAACTTGCTTATAATAAAGCTTGAGAAAAACATATTCTTTGTGTTCGCCGGAGTTTGGCTTCTGATCGTCCTCTTGCTTGTCCTTATCGAGAAAGTGAAAGCAGTCCGGAGAACAAATTAAAAGATAAAATTAACCCATGGCAAAAGACAAGAGATCATTTTTCGAAAGGCTTACAGGCTCAATCTCCATTCCCGATGAAGATGAGAACGACTTCCCTGTGCCGCAGAACAAAGAAAGCTGGCTTAGCGGTACTCCCGAGGAAGGCGAGCTTTCGGTAGACGTGTTCCAAACGCCAAATGAAATAGTTATTAAAGCCATGGTAGCTGGAGTCAAGCCGGAGGACCTCGATGTTTCCATTTCTCGAGATATGGTCACCCTCAAAGGCAAACGCGAAAGCGAGAGGACCATCGCCGATGACGACTATTTCCACCGTGAACTGTACTGGGGATCATTCTCTAGGACCATCGTCCTGCCGCAAGAGATTGACGTTGACGCCGCAGAGGCGATCGAAAAGCACGGCCTTCTCATAATCAAACTGCCCAAGCTCGACAAAAACCGCCAAACTCGCCTCAAAGTCCGCGGCAATTAGTGGTGAAATTTATTTGTAATAGCTCCCCACGGCTTCGGAGATGTTTGTGAAGCCGTCGCGTTTGAGAAAGTAAGCGAGGCCGCGGTTAATTTGGGAGATGAGAGAGGGGCCTTCATAAATCATTCCGGTGATAAGCCCTACCAAAGACGCTCCACGCCTGATTTTTTCGTAGGCGTCTTCGGGAGAAAATATCCCCCCTACCCCTATAATTCTCATTTTGCCTCTGTATCTTTTGTATGTATGTGCTATATGCTCGTCTGAAAGCTTTTTTGCAGGCTTGCCGCTTACTCCTCCTTTGATATTTTGAGGTATGGGGTCTTTAATGCTCGGGTCGCTTCGATCTTTGTTTAGATTGCCTATAACAAGAGCGCTTACGCCAAAATCAAAAGCCACATCGGATAGCTTCTCAAATTCCTCTGCTGGTATGCTTATGGGCATTTTTAGTAATACCGGCTTTTGTAATTTTATTTCTTTAATTTTCTCAAGCAAAAGCCTCAGGCTCCCCTCGGTCGTAAAGGGTTCGCCGCCAAAGGTATTTGGGCAGGAAATGTTTATTTCGTATATATCGCCCACTCCTTCTTCGACTAAAACCTTCAAGCATTTTGCATAATCATCTGCCCCTGCCTCAAGGGAGGCTGACGCTTCTTTAAGATTTGTCCGGCCTACCGATATAACCTGCGGTATCGGCTTGTCGCATTTTTTGACCTTTTGCGCGAATTTCCTCACTCCGGAATTTTTTAGGCCGTAATTCACAACAAGCGCACCTGACTTTGGCAGCCTATGAAGCCAAGGCTTTGGATTGCCATCATAGGCACCGAAAGTAACCGTGCCCGCCGTAGTATAACCGAAACCTAAGGAATCGACTGACGAGACGAGCTTGCCTTCTTTGTCAAAACCGGCAGGCAGCCCGACCGGATTTGCAAAATTGATGCCCCAAAAATTTTGGGAAAGGACAGGATTTTTGTACTCAAATATCTTCTTCACCGGATATTTAAGGAGGCCTATTTTCCCTACCAATTGGCCAATACTTACCGCCCCCTCATGTACAAAATCGGGGTCAATACTGAAAAGGATCGGTCTCAAGACTGTCTTGTAAATAAATTTCATCAGGCTTGTTAGATAATAATTAAGTGTTACCGAAATCATAGTATATCGCTTCTGGTAAA
>CAYXKV010000016.1:0-12798 GCA_964464975.1 uncultured Candidatus Saccharibacteria bacterium
TAATTAACGATTAATTATACAGAATCGGTGTCAAAAATTTAGGGTCCGGGCCACCCGCTTCCACAAGGCCTAAAACTCTGACCCCGAGCATTTTGGGCCCGGGCACGATCTTGCCTGAAGACTTGCCTATGATTCCGGCTGAAGCGAGCCTTCCGAGTGCCTTGAAAGCCCCAGCCTTTGAACGGAAGCCCAAAATGGATGCCGCCTCATTGTAAGAGGGCATCCTCTTTTCATTGCGGTAAAACCGGTAAATTTTTTGTGCCAGAGCTTTGTCTTTCTCGCCTTTCTCCATGCCTCCATTTTAGCAAACGTTCGTTCACCATTGCAAGCAGATGCCCCAAATATCCAAAGGAGAGCCGTTATTGGTTTCTTATAGGGTCTCCGAATTTTCTTCTGGCCCTGGTGGTCCTGGGTTCAGTAGAAATGAAAATTCATCATGTTTGCCTTGCAAAAAGTTCAGAAATGAACCCAAGTTTAACTCACTACTCTCCAAATCCTTTTCGTGCTTGAAATTTATAATAAACTGTTCAATATTGTTTTTAATATAAGTATTGAAATTAGGAGTGCTATTCATATGCTCCAAAAAATCCGGCATAGCCATTGCCTCGCTCACGATCTCTCGGTTTCGATCTAAATATTTAGATAAATAAACTAAGATTTCTTTAATTTTGTTTCTTTCGGACTCATAATAAGAGACAATATCGTCAAACTCCCTGCCGATCCTTGCCGCAACATGTTCGCGCTCAGCGCTCTCCAATTTGTTAATTTCACTCATTATCTCCTTATCCTCCCCTGTCAATTCGGGTTTCTCTGAATTTTGAAAATTCTCTTCTGATTCCTGCATTTTTTATTTTATTGGATTAAATCCGAAGCGGGCGGGAAGTCTTTTAAATCCTCTGGATTTTCGGGGATCTTTATCGATTCATTTGCATTCCTTATCCCCTCCTGCTTCATTTCTTCAAGTTTTTTAAGCAAGTCATCTACACCCTCCGCTATGATCTCATCAATTTTTTTAGATTCCTCACCAAGCTTTATCTCCTCAAAGCTTCTCTTTGGAGAGTAATACTTGTCTGAAGATTCTTGTCCCATGCTCTCAAATTCTTCCGTGCCCTTAAGCAGCTGCTTGAGTCTCAAAGTGATGTCTTTGTATGACATCCCCTGATTAGCTTTTTCTCTCAAATCCTCGATTATCGCATCTTGTGACCCCGAATCGAGAGCAGAAAATCTCGCAAACTCCCCTTCAAGGGCTACTTTTATGGCCTCTTTCTCAAAATTTTGAGACGGGGCGGGTTCTTCTTTTTGGTCGGGGATTTTTTCCTGAAGGGGAATTTCTCCAAACCCGGCTTCTTTAAGCTTGCTCTCCCAAAATTCCGGTGACTCATTTGGCTCTGGTGTTTTTTCGCTCATATATTTTTTATACACTATCTCCTACTTTATTCCAAGCTTCTCTTTTATCCTGCCCACCAATTCCTCGACTTTTATTTCTGTCTTAACATAATAATCGAAAGTCTCATTGGCCACGGCCTCGGCCACCTTTTGTGAATCCTCTAGCACTGTAAGTATTATTATCTTGGCGTTCCTGCCCCACGGGTCGGTACGAAGGGTTTTTATGACCTCAAGACCGTTCATCTGAGGCATCACGAGGTCGAGGATAATGAGATCCGGATGGTGCTCGAGGGCCATGCTCATACCCTCTTCGCCGTTTTGGGCGGCGAGCACTTCGAACCCCTCACCCTCAAGCTTTTCCTTGAGTATCCTTCGGTAGGAGGAATCATCTTCAACTACCAGGATTATTTTTTTTACATTTTCCATGATAGGAAATTATAATAATAAATTATTCCAAAGTTTTTGAACCTTGTCTCCTTTTCATGCCGGATATAGGAAAGGAAGCATAAAATATAGTGTCTTTGCCGGGCTCAGATTCAAACCATGTTTTGCCTCCACCTTCTTCGACTATGGCCTTCACCAAATACAGCCCGAGCCCATTACCGTCCGGATCCATCTCCTCTGCTCCCTCTGCTCTAAACATTTTCGAAAATATCTTAGGCTGGTCTTCTTTGGGGATAGCTATACCGTTGTTCGCAACCGCGATCTTCACTTCGTGGTCGTGGGCTTTTATTGAAATTGTGATCCTGCCTCCGTCTGGTGTATATTTTACTGCATTTGAAATGAAATTTTGAAAAATTATGCGCAGAAGCTTCGGATCCGCCGGCACCTCGATCATTTCTTTGCTGTAGTCTTTTACAATCTCGTGTTTTTTTATAGTGATACGAGGAGTCATCTCTATGAGTACATCCTCGCAAACTTCTGCGAAATTTACAGGAATCGGCTCGATGCTTAAAGTACCGAGATCAATGCGTGAAATATTCAAAAGTCCGTCAACAAGCTCCTTCATCCTCATGTTGGTGTTGTAGATTTGTTCCACGATGGCTTTCTGTTTCTCAGTAAGCTTGCCATAATCTCCGTTTAGAAGCATCTCCAAGTCCCAGCTTACCGACCCGATAGGCGTCTTGAGCTGGTGGGAAGCGAGCGATACGAATTCAGTCTTTGCTTTGTCTATGGATTGCTCCAAAGTGACATCCCAGTTTACCCCCACCATTCTTGTCACCCTGCCTTCCTCGTTTCTTTCGACATTTGCGAAGGCTTTTAGATATTTGATTTCCCCGTCTGGCCAGACGATCCTGTAAATGAGCTCAAGAATTTTCTCTCCAAAAAGCACTTTTTTGATTTCCTGGTCCCTCTTTGTTTTATCATCCGGGTGCACGCTCTCCTTCCATATTTTATAAGGATCTTCAGCTGAATCTTTCGGAAGGCCGTAAAGCGAAAACATATGTTCGTCCCAAACCATCCTTTCCTTCTCCAAATCCCACTCCCAGATGCCAATTTTCGCGGCTTTGGTAGCAAGATTGAAGCGTGCATTTAGCGATGCCAAAAGAAAATCCCTTTCCTTGAGGTGGGTGATGTCTTCTTCTGTTCCTATATAGGCGATTATCTCTCCCGCTTCATCCAGAATAGGCGAAATGTGCGCCATCACATGATATATCCTGCCGTCCTTTCTTCTGTTCACCATCTCCTCGTTTATGATTTTCCCCTCTACCATATCTTTCCAAAGCTTTTCGTAAAATTCTTTCGGCATCATACCGCCCCAAAGCCGTGGAGTGTGGCCGCGCATCTCCGTGAATGAATATCCGGTTTTTTCTTCGGCGGTCTTATTGGCAAAAAGCACAAGCCCGTTCGTGTCTGTGATGATGATGTGCTGGGATGAGCTCTCGACAGCCGACAAAAAAAGGTTCTGCCTCCTGCGGGTATACTCGTCTTCCATCATGGATACTACCGGTACCCCGCTGTCGGTAAAAAGCTCGTGAGCCTTATAAACTCTAGCCGTTGCCGGATAAAAATTTTCAAATCTCATCCGGTGGCAAAAAACCCCGTTTTGCGAAAGCAGGTTGTAGGCATGATCCACAAAATCGCTTGTCCCGGAGATGTAAAACTGCGCATCATCTGAATGCTTGAAGCTTAAAATATCTTCCTGCTCCATTTTTCTTCCTAGCGACGCGAATCTAAAGTTGCCTCTTTCCTTACAAATATTCTCTAATTCCTCGTTGAAAGCTGCGTAGCACTTTTTGTTGTCAGAATATAAAAGAGAAATGTTTCTGCCTGAGTTTTTTGCGAAAGCATCCCTTACGAGGCATAGAAATGGGGAAATCCCCACTCCACCAGCCATAAGCACAAGCGGGACAAGCTCATCCTTCGGAAAGGTGAATGCCGAACCGAACGGTCCTACTATATTTGCCTCTTCACCTACCTCCATTTCCACAAGAGTTTTTTTGTATCCGCTTTCTCCTCTCCTGAACAGTATCGATATCTCATCTCCGTTGCTCGGTGGATTTGTGATTGAAAATGCCCTTCTGTCCCCTTTCGGGTCGGGGTATCTCATAGTGGGAAGCTCAAGCCACACATACTGGCCTGCTTCGTAGCTTATAGAATGCTCGAGTTTGAACTTATAATCAAAGGTACCGGAAGAAACTTCCTTTTTTTCCAAAAGCTTTGCAAGGCGCACTCTATTGTCAATAGCGTCATCCATTTTGAGAGTACCTTTACCTGGTGACGCTCACCGTCGCTCCCTGTTCGGCATCAGGTGCTACCACCGTCACCCTCCCGTTTGCGCTCTTGTATATTTCATAACCAGCTCCGTTTGCGGAAGATCCATTCGGGTCGAATGGCATCGATACCAGATATTTCTCGTCTGTTGTGAGAACCGAGAGGTCAACGAGTCCGGAGCAAGTGGTTCCCGTTTTGCAAATCTCTGTCTGCGTGGTTGTGATCGAAGACGGCAAAATGCCAGTGTCAATATAATATTGATAAACGGCGCTCAGGATGGTGTTGACGTCAGACCTTCTTTGGGCATTGCGAGTATCTCCGAGTTGCTTGTTTGGATTTACTGCAATAATGACAATTCCTGCAAGTATGGATATAGCCGCGACCACAAGCAAAATTTCAATCAAGGTAAAACCCTTCGACTCACTTTGCTCGCTCAGGGCAAGCCACCTCTTTAATCTTTTCATAATTTTATATTACCTATTAACCTTTTAACTATATATTTTAGCATAACATTTAATTTCTAAACCCAATTCTGTGAATGAGCCACCGTGCATATTTCTCTCAAACCAAATTAAAGGTAAATCTTGTAGGCTTTGTACAATCAAGGGACTTCTTGCCAGGAGGAGACGGTTATTAGGGGATTGATCGCCGTAACCGCGATCTCTAGCCTACGGACCACTACTCCCGCAGTGCCGGAAGCCCTTATGGACTTGCTCTGCGTGCCCGTGCTTATGACCGTGTAGCTGCAGGAGCCCCCCTGCATTATTTTATTTACATTTCCCGCAAAGGAGGTGGAGCGCCTTACCTGTTCCAGAGCCTCCTCGGCGCAGGCATTTGCATAAGCCCTTGCCATGACACTCTGCTGAAGTGTCAGGCTCGACTTCGAATAGCCAAGTCCCATGATAATAAGCGTAAGCGATACTCCCGTAGCTACAGCTCCCGCCACCAGAACACCGATGAGCGAAATATATCCCCTTTTCTCACTCATTTTATTATTCGTGCCATTGGTGCAAATTTGCATATTGGTTTTTTCTAAGGCTGTCTCAATGAGGCGCTGCCGATAAAAGTTTTTGAACAATTAAGTTCGTTTCTTCCTTCCGGGTTTAGGTGAGAGAGAGTAAACTGCACCCGCACGATGCCGGGTGTATTGGCCCTGGAATAATTTGTGACAGTGAAGCCTGAAGCCACGACTCTGTTGTTGGTGAGTATTTGGGGCAACGCCGCGCCTTCAACTACCCTCAAGCTGTTTCCGGAAATTTCAAGAATCGTAGGATTGAGAGAAGGATTTTGAGTATTTATAGAAAGGAAAGCCGCTGATGCTTGAGGCAGAGGGCTATTTATCGAATCGGCGTT
Source organism: uncultured Candidatus Saccharibacteria bacterium (assembly GCA_964464975.1). Taxonomy (GTDB): domain Bacteria; phylum Patescibacteriota; class Minisyncoccia; order Phycocordibacterales; family WO2-35-19; genus CAYXKV01. The sequence continues at coordinate 5,455 of CAYXKV010000016.1, forward strand.
CCTTAACGCTTGGGTTATGGTCTGCATCACCTGTATTCCTTGCTGCTCTACTTCCGCTATGGCTTGGTTTTTGACTCTGGAAGCTAATGCGCTCGATACGAACATGAAAACCGAAAACACGAGCACCGATGAGAGGCTTACATAAAGTAGAAGTTCAATAAGTGTAAATCCCAAACATCTTGCTTGATGTTTGTGGTGAGCGGAGCCCTGCACTGTATGGTGCGGGGCGGAGTCGAACCATTGTTTTTTAGAAAAATTGACCATCATATTTCACTACACATTTTTATGGCACCGCGCAACAAGTGTCGGAGTTTGCCCCTCCGGTGCAATAAGTATCCCCTTCGGGAAGGTGCGTGTTCCTTCTCCCGCAGGCATTCGCGCTAGGTCGGCAAACGCCGGATGTATACCCCTGCGAAACGGCATAAGAGTTGCAAGTCTCTACGACGGAAGCTCGTGTCCAATTGGTCAGAATGGAACTCACCATCACTTCTCCGTTTCTCTGTTCGTTTTGCTTCCAGGTCACCTTGACCGAAACATTTTTGGTGCTTTGGTCTATCGTGCTTACGGTGATTTCCCTAAAAAATCCGGAGCTTGAGTCGGGAGTGTTTGATAGCACAAGAGTGCCTCCGGCTATATCTAGCCCGTATGTTCCGTCTGTGAGGTTTGAAAATCCTGAGTCTCTGACGTTTCGTACTGCCTCAAGCCCTTCTTCTGTAAGCATAAGAGCTCTAGCCCTTGAACCCGCTATCACTGTCGATTCTTGCCCGTAAACAAGCGACCCGGCAAGTCCGGCAAGAAGAAGCCCGAAGACTGCGCTTGCAAGTATGGCTTCAACCAGTGAAAAACCGTAATTAGTACGAAACAGTGCCCTTTGAATTAATGCTGATGATTTTTGTCTCATTTGAAGGATTTGTTAAAGAAATGTTACCGATGGCGCTCGGCGCGCCGAAAAGCTTTGAAAAACTCAGCTCGTTTATTCCGCTTAAAGTGATCGACGGACTCACGTTGTATATCTCGTCATATGCCGGATCTCGTGAGGCAAAATTTGCTCCCCTAAATAGCGTAATACTGCCGCTCTCCAATTTCACTCCCCACCCGCTATCCTGCTCAGCTCCTTGAGACAATATCTGGGCTCTTCTTAGGGTTCCTGCTAGGGTTGAAGCCGCTATTTCAATATTGTTTCTGCTTATAACCTGCTCGTAGACTGGTGCAGACATTCCAGCGAGGATTCCGATGACAGCTACCGAAAGCAAAGCCTCGACCAAAGTGAATCCCTTCGACTCGCTACTTTTTTCATTTATTTTTGTATTCCTAAACATTTTCTCACAAATTTTGGTTCAGTCCTCCGATAAGGCTGTAGATCGGCAGTATCACAGCGAGGGCCACTCCCACCACTCCAAGCCATACGATTACCAAAAGTATCGGTTCAAGGATTACAGTCAGATCTTTGGTAGTAGTATCGGTCTTCGTCTCATAATTTTGAGCAATTTTAAGGAGGGTCAGAGATAAATTACCTGACTGTTCCCCTGCTACGATAAGCGATATGACCGGAGCCGGAACAAGCCTCTGCGATTTTTTGAAAGAGGTGAAGCTCCCCTTGAGCGAATGTCCGTCTTTCAAACTTTCTTTCAGGTGAAGGTAGAGTCTGCGGTAGCGCAAGAAAGGCGTGGTCCCGGCAATAGCATCAAGCGATTCCGTAGGTGAAAGCCCAGAATTTAGAAGGGTGCCGAACAGATACCCGAATCTTGCAAGCTCCGTCTCCTTCAGAAGATTTTTGATTCCTGGAAGTGAGAATAGCACCGCCTCACCCATAAATTTAGTCTTTGAAAAGCCAAAAACAAAGTAAAAAATCAAAAAAAGCCCGACGAAAAATGCCGGTATTGCATACATGCCGCTCTGATTTAGGAACAATCCGGATGAGATAAGCATCCTAGTTATGAGGGGCAGCGAGATTTTAAGCTGCGAAAAAACGGTTGCAAGTTTTGGCAGGATAAACCATGCTATGCCCACACCGACCACAAGAGTAAGAAAAAGCACAAAAGCCGGATACATGGTGGCCGAGCGTATTTTTGATTTTAAAGCAGTCTCTTTCTCCTGCTCTACGGCAAGAATTTTGAGATTCTCCACAAGTTTGCCCGATCTCTCTCCTATCCTAATAAGAGAAGCTACGTGCTGCGAAAAAATTCCCGAATCCTCTATTGCTTGCGAAAAAGAAAAACCTGATTTTAGGTTCTCGGCCATTTCCTGAATGATTTTTTTGAATTTATTTGATCTGACTTCCTCGCTTATAGCGCCCATAGCCTCGATCATAGGCATCCCTGATGATAGAAGCGCACTTAAATTCTCAAGGAAGTACTCCTTTTCCTTACCGAGTCCGAAAATTATCTCTCTTCTTTTTTTGGGTTTGTTCATCTCTAGATTGCAAAAGCAAAAACGTTGTCGAAGCATATCTCATGAAAAACCTTGCGCAGCGCGACAGCGCGAGCAGAGCAAAAAATCAGCAGATTTTTATGTGTGCTTTTCAGGAGATATGCTGAGTAAAACATTTTAAAAAATTAAGCTTCAATTAAAATTGCGGCGGCTCCGCTACTCGCAGGAGCTCTTCGATTGTTGTAACGCCCGCCTTCACCTTACTGACGCCGTCCTCAAAAAGGGTATATGCCCCCTTCTCTCTTGCTACCTTCCAGATCTCCTGCGATGAAGGGTTTCTCAAAATCATATTCTCAAGATCTGAGCCTATCTGTATCATCTCAAAAATTCCCGTCCTACCCTTGAAGCCTGAAAACCCGCATACTTCGCATCCCTTGCCGCGATAGAGAGTCATATTCTCTTCCCAGAAAAATCTCCGAAGCCCGGGTCTTATCCTGTCAATCTCGTCGGGATTAGTATTAATGCTGTATTTGCAGTTGTCGCAGATTCTCCTCACAAGCCTTTGGCCGACCACAAGCTCGAGAGTGGAAGCGAGTAGAAACGGCTCCACCCCCATATCCAAAAGCCTAGGTATCGCTGTTGCCGCGTCGTTTGCATGGAAGGTTGAAAGCATCAAGTGTCCCGTAAGAGCCGCATTCACGGCTATCTCCGCTGTTTCAATATCCCGTATTTCTCCAACTAGGATTATGTCCGGATCCTGTCTCACGATTGAACGCAACCCCTTGGCGAAGGTAAGGTTGGTCAGAGCGTTTACCTGGATCTGGTTCACACCCTCCATCTTGTATTCCACCGGATCTTCTATGGTGGTGATATTTACATCCGACTTATTAAGGATTTTTAAAAGTGCATAAAGTGTAGTGGTCTTGCCTGACCCTGTCGGCCCGCAGACCACGATCATGCCAAAAGGTTTATCGGCATTTTCCTCGACCGTTTTTTTGTGGCCGTCGGAGAGTCCAAGTTCGGTAAGGTTGAGGCCTTGAAGGTATGAATTGAGTACTCGCAAAACTATTTTCTCACCCTTAACCGTAGGCACGATGGAAGTTCTCAGATCTATGACCATGCCCTCTTTCTGAAACTGCATAGCTCCATCCTGCGCTGCAAAATGCTCGTCGAGGCGTATTCCGCTTTCAATTTTTATTCTGTTAAGAATATTTTCGTAAAAAAGCCTGTTGATATGCCCTGCGTCCCGAAGCACCCCGTCCACTCTGAATCTCACTAAGATGTTTTCCAGCGTGGGCTCGAAATGCACATCTGATGCGTTAAGCTCGAAAGCGTCGGTAAAAATCATTTCCAAAATTTTAGGAGCGATTTTCGGGTCGTTTTCGTCAAGTTTCGAAAACCTTGTCTCCAGAGGCTTCCTATAGTGCGCAAATGCCGCGTCAATGTCTTCGCTAAGCGAATAGCTGCCAACGATCCTCTTGCCGGGAAAAATTTTATAAAGCTCCTCTTCTATTCCGCTCTGCTCCGGATTGTCGGTAGCTATAGTGATTTCATCGCCATTTTCCTTGAACAATACCAATCTGAATTTCCTTGCAATATCCTCGGGAATCCTGTTGACCGCCTCGCGCGAAGGCTTGTTTGAGTTTAGATCGCTGTATGGAATATTGTAGGACTCAGCCACAGCCTGCCCCAAAATATCCTTAGTAATGATATTTTGGCCCAAAAGATAATCGAGAAGACTGCCGCGATGATCCCTAATGTAATTTTCGGCATTCCTAAAATCCTCTTCAGTCACGTAAGAGCCCTGAAGCAGGATTTCTTTTGCTCTGTCGTCCTTAATTTGCATGTGATTTATTTTCTAATGAACTACATTTTAACATTAAGAATGATCTGAATCTTTTTTACGACGTCATTTATGGGGATATTCGATTTGGATAGGAAGTCGATGGCTCCGAGTTTAAGCACCTTTTCCCTATCCTCCGCCTGTCCCAAATTGGAAAGGACGATGGTTGGCACATTTATATTGGAGTCACGCATTTCTTGAAGCACGGCAAACCCGTTTTTTTTGGGCATCACAAGATCGAGAAGCAAGAGATCAAATCGCTCGGCTTTCATCACGTTTACAGCTTCCTCTCCGTTTTCGACAACTTTGACCTCAAAGCCGGCGTTTTGAAGCTTAAGTGTCAAAGCTCTCGACAACGCTTTTTCATCCTCTGCTATCAGAATTTTTTTCACTGTGGCTGTTTCTGTCATTCCTTCCGATTATACCATTTTTTCCTTCAAAATCCTCTCTTAAATGTACAAGGCTTGACCTTGTACAATTGACTCTGGTGGTGGACGGAGTAGATTGTGGGGGGAGGTTTTGTTTTATGCGCGAATGCGAATTTTGCGTCAAAGTATCTCAGGGGCGCGTTGTGGAGATCAGGAAAACCATTCGGACGAACGGTATTAACGGAAATTCACAAATTTCCGGCACTGTTGCCGTCTTGCGTTTACAGTTCGGAACATTTGCTTTTGAGCACGCTTATCCGGGAAATCGCATATTCAATGCTGGACAAATGAACGATGCGCTTTCAAACTTCCGTCCTGAGGTGGCCGAGATATACAAGCAAGTGTTCAGCCTCGAAAATCCGACAGTCGTAGATATCATGAAGGCTGGGCTAGGAGATTGCGAAGTGGAATATCTGGACCCCTAAACTGCCGAGAGACACTCCCTCGGCAGCCTTCTTTTGTACCTAGCCTATTAAGTAAAGTTAAATCCGCTCTGCAGTACTCGCAGAGCGGATTGGTTGTTCGCGAGGTGGTGGCTTAGAAGTAGAGCCAATCCGCATTGCGCTTCGTCATTCCGACAGACTCGTAGATGTCGAGCTGCTCGTTCGCGAACACGTTGCGGAGATGGTGATTCTCCCTGGCCCGGGCGACGCCCACCAGAAAGCGGCGGAAGGCCGCGGGGGCGTGCACGCCAACCTCGCAGTTCTCGTGCCAGCCGAGCTTCCTCATGGCCTTGCGGCCGACGGTCCGAATCGACTGGCGGATCTTGTTCTTCATGAAGGCCTCCTTAGCGACCTATCATGTAGCACCTCCTTATTTTAAAAAACTGTCTGGAATTTGGGACTTTCCACGCACGCATGCATCGCTTGCTTTACGTGATTATCCCCACCGTAATTTTCGAATCTTTTCAAAGACTATGGTGGGCCTGATCCCGTTGAATCAGGCTAAGGATTACTATTGATGATTGCTCGAGGGTCCTCTTTGCCGACATCCTACCTGATCAGACGAGCTACAGCGCGGCCATTGTGCTTGATGAAGCCCTGACCATGCTGCCGTTTAAAGTGGAAACCATATACTCCGACAATGGCAAGGAATTCAAAGGAGCTTTCAAAGAGTTCTGCAAACTGAAAAATATTCCTCAGCAATTCACTAAACCGTATCATCCTCAGACTAACGGCAAGGCAGAGAGAGTGATCAAAACAATGAAGCAGATGCTCAAGAAACATCACTTCGGTTCACGAGAAGAAAGACGACGTATCCTTTACGCCATTGTCCGCTACTACAACCACCTGCGACCGCATCAATCTTTAGGAGGAATTTCACCTTTTGCTTTCCTTAAAAAATACATTGACAAAACAAAAAACGAGATTCGCGAATTGAAGAAAAGTGTCACTAACGCTTGATTAATGTACAGCATTTGCAATTAAATTTTTTCGTTCAAAACTTACAGGCATAATTACTTAAGTAAACAAACTCGGCCGTCTTTCTGGGCCTCGACTTTGCGTTCGATTATGCTAATTTTCCCTTCCCCTGCTTTCATCTCAAGTAAGAGTCCCGTGCGGACTTCCTTATTCCAGTACTGGTCAAAAATAAAATTGCCAAGCGAATAATATACAAAAGTCTCTCCGATTTTTTCCGACTCTTGAATGACGTGGGGGTGCGAGCCTATCACGGCGAGAGCTCCCGAATCCGCAAACATCTTTGCGGATTTTCTCATGTGCAAAGTAGGGCTAGCATATTCTTCTCCCCAGTGGGCATAAACGACAACTTCCCTGCCCTCCTTCCTTTCCTCCAAAATCCTTTTTGATATTTCCTCGGGAGAGGCTCCTCCGAATTGGTTGTATGAAATGAACGAAAACTCCATATCTCTAAGCTTCGTTCTATAAATTGGCTCTGCCGGATGGTTTGAAGTGTCGGCCTTTATCCCTCCAAAAAAATTTACATCCTCCTTTTCTAGATAACTGCGGGTCGAAGTAATGCCAGAGATGCCGAAATTGCCGATATGATTGTTTCCGAGGTTTACAAGCTTTATATTGTATTTTGCTAGAAGGTCTGCAGTCTCGGGTGGAAAAGTGAAGACGAAATTCTGTGGACTGCCGATCTCCAACCCAAGACTTACCGACTCATTCTCCGTGATAGGCCCCTCAAGATTGCCGACCACCAGATCAAACTCCTTCAAGAAATTTCCAATGCATGAAAAGACGAAGTCTCCCCCTTTCTCGACAGAGACCTTCCTGATATACCTGTCGAAGCTCATATCGCCCACAAACAATATCGTCGCCCTATCTCCTACTCCTACAAGCGGCAATATCGTCGCTACAGCCGCCAAAACTAGCAAAGCAATCCCTTTCATGCATCAATTTTATCATTTTTTAGAAAATGTAGATTGGATCTAATTAGTATCGCGTTCGGCGGTCATTCAAACTCTGCTTACCTGCACGTTCGTAGCTTTGCGAAGTCGGGATGGAATCAACTAAATTTTAACTCACTTAAACCATTGACTTAGAGCATAACACGAGTTGGCTGCCGGGGAACGAATCGAACGTTCATAAACAGCTCCAAAGGCTGCTGTCCTACCGTTAGACGACCCGGCAATTGCAAAAAATTGCCTGCCTATTTTACCATCAAAATCGTCTACAATCCAGTTGCCCCTTTGGATAATTAAAACTGTTACCAAGGGGTGTGCGGTTAGATAATAATTGG
>CAYXKV010000017.1:0-12677 GCA_964464975.1 uncultured Candidatus Saccharibacteria bacterium
GTCCCACAAAAAGCGTACCTTAAGTGGTACGCTTTGAGTATAGGAACGGCTCAAATACCCTGCCTTCGCTGAAGCTGCGGCGGGCAGGCTGGAAATTAAGCTGTTTAAAGTTTACACCTTAAGAACAGGTGAAATAAGACATAATTAGATGAGCGGTAATGATGAAATGTTTTTATACAAAAATCTGCGGCCCCGACTCCGCTTAAGCTGCGAACTGGCAAGGCGCGTAAAAGTGTATAAATCCAATAGTGAAAAGGGTGGTCCTAGGCTTCTGCACCTTTGATTTTTATGATAGGCGGATTTGGCCCAGAGATTCCTTGACGAGGCCTTTGAGTTCGAGGAGGGAGAGAAGCGTTTGGGTCTCGCCGACTTGCAGGCTATGGAGCATAAGAGCTCGGCGGAGGATTTCGTCGCGTTCAAGAGGCTCTTTGAGCATATCTATTATCTTCATTTCCTTTTCGGAGCAGTCAAAGTATTTTTTCTCGTCCTGCGAAGCCTCGGCGGAGAGGGACTCATCTACCGTTAAATTTAAGACTTCCAAAATGTCTTCGCTTTTTCTCACCGGTACTGCCCCAAGCCGGAGGAGCATATGCGGCCCTTCGCTTGTGGTGTTGAAAATATTGCCGGGGACTGTAAGAACGTCGCGGTTGTACTCTATAGCGAGCCGTGCGGTGATGAGAGTCCCCGATTTTTTCTCTGCTTCGATGATAAGAGTGGCATGGCTCATACCGGCCATGATCCTGTTTCTCTGCGGGAAGCTCCAGTGGGTGGCTTTGAAATCCGGCACGAATTCATTCATGAGAGTGCCTCCACTCTCTGTGATCTCTTCGGCAAGCTTCCTGTGGGATTGCGGATGCAATACGCTAGGCAAAAGGCCCGATCCCGGCACGGCGATAGTCGGCAACTTGTTCTTGATGGCTGCCCTGTGGGAAATTGAGTCGATGCCGAATGCAAGGCCGGAAACTATCGTTACAGGATAGTTTTTGAGTCCCTCGATCAAAGTCTCAGCTACCTCCTTGCCGTAGCTTGTGCATTTGCGTGCTCCGACAACGCAGAGGATTTTACGTTTCCAATCAGGGATTTGTCCAGCAAAATACAGCTTATCCGGCAATTGGTTTATTTCTTTAAGAAGTGGCGGCCAATGTTTTCCCTCAAGCAATTTGATTTTATGTGACATATATATTTCACAATAATTGTATCATTTGATAAGCTTATAGCTAAGAGCTTTGAGCTTAGAGAAACCGACTATTCTAAGCTCCCAGCTTAAAGCTCCAAGCTTTTTATGCTAGATATTAAATTCATCAGGGAAAATGCCGAACTTATAGCCGAAGGCGCAAGAAAAAAGCACCTTGACTTTAATGTCAATAAACTTCTTGCGGTTGATGACAAGAGGAAAGAGACTAGTCAGAAACTTGAAGAGAAGAAAGCAAGGCAAAACAAGGTAAGCGAGGAAATCGCCAAGGCAATTCAGGCGGAAAATGCCGGAGAGAAAGAAAAGCTGATAAAAGAGATGCAGCCTCTGAAGGAAGAAATCCAAAAACAGGAGGACGAGCTCAAGGAGATAATGATCGAGTGGCAGAAGCTTATGGTAAGCGTTCCCAATATCCCCGACGTGTCGGTGCCGGAAGGCGATGACGATAGCGCAAACGTCGAAATCAAAAGCTCTGGCACTCTGCCAAAATTCGATTTCAAACCCAAAGGCCACATTGAAATAATGGAAGATCTTGACCTTGCCGATTTTGAGACAGGTTCAAAAGTGTCCGGCTTCCGCGGATACTTCCTCAAAAACGAAGGTGCCGAACTAGCTTTTGCAATCTGGCAGCTTTCAATAGATCTCTTCAGAAAAAACCACTCAGAATATGGATTCATGCTGGTGCCGTCTCTTGTGAGAAGAGAGACTCTTCTTGGTACAGGCTATCTGCCGCAGGGAGAGGATGATCTATATAAGACTCAGGATGGAGACTACCTTGCCGGCACGGCCGAGGTTGCCACAATGGCTTATTTCGCAGACAAGGTACTGGACAAAAAGGACTTGCCCGTAAAAAAATTCGCTTTTTCGCCTGCATTCAGAAGGGAAGCCGGCAGCTACAACAAGGACGTCAAAGGCCTTTACAGAGTGCACGAGTTCATGAAATTCGAGCAGGTCATATTGTGCGAAGCCTCACATGCCGAGAGCGTCAAATATCATGAGGAGCTTTTGTCAAATGCCGAAGAGATTTTGCAGGCACTGGAATTGCCTTATCATGTGGTAGTGAATTGCGGAGGAGATTTGGGACTGGGGCAGGTCAAGAAATATGACATTGAAACTTGGATGCCTTCAAAAAATAAATACGGAGAGACCCATTCCTGCTCCTATTTCCACGATTTTCAGACCCGCAGGCTCAATATCAAATATCGTGATACGGACGGCAAGCTCAAGTTTGCACACTCTCTCAACAACACAGCACTTGCAACCCCGAGAATACTTATTCAAATCCTAGAGAACAATCAGAACAAAGATGGATCAGTCACTATACCAAAAGCACTGCGTTTCCTTATGGGAGGCAAAGAGAGAATCGTCAAAAAGTGAAGAATAATGACTACCGGAAGCAGGTACAATAGGGCCTCGCGCCTTGGCAGGCGGGGCAGGGGTAAAGGTAAGGCAAAGTTTTTTTTAGCCCTTGTTTTTTTGCTTGTCATTGTCTTCGCGCTTGTCTACGTTTCCAGGGCGGATTTTTTAAAAATCAAAGGAATTGAAGTGGCTGGAGCGGACGGTGATCTGAGGGAAAAAATAGTATCTGAAGCTAAAAATTTTTCCGAAGGCGCGCTTTTGGGTGTAATCCCTAGAACAAATTTTCTTATTTTTGATGGTAGCGGTCTGGCTTCAGTCTTGCTCACGAAATATCCCAGAATAAAAAATATCGATGTAAACAAAAAAGCTGACGGTCGCGTAGAAATTTCGCTTCAGGAGAGAGAAGCCAAATTTCTTTGGTGCGATAGCATAAAACAATGCTTCAATATGGACATGGACGGCTTCATCTTTGAGGTAGCAGAAAGCTTTGACTCGGGCATGATAACTTTTACCGGAGGCATCTCCGGCGACCCTTTGTCCAAGAATTTCCTACCGGCAAATGAAATGATCAAATTTTCAAAACTGATTGAAGGTCTCTCTTTAGTCGGCCTTGAAGTTTCTGTGATCGACTTTCATTCGGCGGACAAGATAGAGGTCTATACCAATATGGCCAAAATCATTCTAAACCCGAGCGAAGATGATTTTTCTGCAGCTATAGAGAATACCTCCCTTATATTAAGCGATCTGAGGAAAAAGAATCCCGACGCGGAAATAGACTATATCGATGCCCGCTTCGGCAGCAAAGTTTTCTACAAGACAGCCAATTGATTTTGATTTCTGATATAATGATTTTATGAGCGAAGCATATGAAAGTGACTCGTTTATTGTCGCTTATTTGAAGTGGCACTATACCAAGGCGGTGGCTGAGCTGATTGCTGTGTTTGAAAATTTTTTGTGGTTCATAGCGCACTTTTTCTCTTTCAAGCTTCTATTGAAGACTATTTTTATGCCGTGGAAGAGGCTTGGTGAATCATACGGCGGAGGATTCAACCTTGAGGCTTTTACTACCGCCTTTGTGGTCAATACCATCATGAGGGCTGTTGGCTTCGCTACCAAGGTGGTGATCCTCGTAGTCGGGGGTGTCGCATGGATGATAGTATTTGTGTTTGGTATTTTCTTTTTCCTGCTTTGGCTTGTTATGCCGGCGGTGATTATAGGCTCGCTTGTGCTCACGATCACTTTCTTTTTAATATAAGAAAATGTATATAGCGAAATTAAGAGAAATATCAAGACCGCATTTCTATTCAATTTGGCTTGACGGCTTTTTCCCTAGAGGACTGAGGGGTGCTCTGCGGAAAGCTTCTGCTTTTTTTGCTCTGCTTTCGTTCGGGCTTTCACTCCTTCCTTTCATAAATGATTCATTCCGCAAATTCGGTTGGGCTGACGGGCTTTTCTTTGCTTTCATTTTCCTTTTTTTGCTGCTTTCATGCCTTGAATTTTTCTATAGGTCAATGAAAAATGAAGGCCTTTTCGGCCGGATTCCGGAGAAGACAGATCAGGGTCCGAGTCTTGATTACTCCCTTTCTCAGATTATATACAACACTGATGAAATCGACGCTTCTCGCGCCCTCTTTGAAACCGATATCGGGCGGCAAATAATGCTTCGTTGCGGGATAGGGGCAGATGCGTGCAAGGGATTTATTCACTCAAGCAGAGCGCCTGTCATATCATCGGTTATAGTATTGAACGGCGAAACGGCAAACATTGTGGAGTATGCCGCTGCCTTATATGACGCCGACAAATCACTGCAACTCTTTCTTTCAAACAATTCAATCAACAAATCGGAATTCCTCGGTGCTGCAACCTGGGTTTCGGATCAGGGTGTCAAGAAGCGCAGGAGAGAGAGGTTTTGGAGCAGGGAAAATCTCGGTTCCATTCCGTCGATAGGCACGAGCTGGTCTTATGGAGTCTCTCAGGACCTTGGCAGGTATGGACAGCCTTTTGAATACCGTTTTGATATTTACAATCTGGATATAGAGAACGGTTATCGTGAGAGGGAAGTTTCAAGTCTTGAGGGTATTTTGGAGCGAAGACAGGAAGCAAATGCCATAATCATAGACGATGACGAATCGGTTGCGCGCGACATAGTAGGCAGACTGCTCAAAAAAATAAAACTCGGCATCGCCCTGCCCTCGGTTGAACATAAAAGCATAATCGAGCTTGATTGGAACGCCCTTGTTGCCGACCTCAAGAGCAGGGGTGAGCTTGAGCCGGAAATCCTAAAGATTTTCGGAGAGTCTGCTTATGCCGGCAATATCATTATTTATATTAGAGACGCGTCAGGCTTTATAGCCACACTCAAAAATCTTGGCATCAACCTGCCATCGCTCATCTCTCCGTATCTCACTTCCTCTCAATTGCAAGTTATCGCTCAAGCAAGTAACGCCGATTTTCATTTCTTTATTGAGACGAATCCCGATTTTCTAAATAAATTCGAACGCATTATCCCCGATGCCGCCGGTGCCGAATCTTCAATAAACGTGCTTATCGAGCAGGCTCTTCAGAATGAAAGCCAGTACGGGATACTTTTCACATACCCCAGCATTCTGGCTATTGCCAATTCTGCCGAGAGGTTCGTGACTTATGGAGAAATGCCCGGTAAGGCCTTGGATATGCTCACCGAGTCAGCGCCGTATTTTGCCGAAAGAGGTGTAAGGATAGTCAAAGAGGAAGACGTTTCCAAATTTGTTTCTGAAAAAACTGGCATTACCACCGGACCGATAAAAGAGATTGAGGCCCAAAAAATAGAGCACTTGGAGGAACTTTTGCACGAACGGGTAGTCGGACAGGAGGAAGCAGTAAAGAGCATCGCAAGCGCCGTAAGGCGTTCCCGATCCGGCATTGGCAACCCGAAGCGCCCTCTTGCATCATTCCTTTTCCTAGGTCCCACCGGAGTCGGCAAGACCGAAGTGTCCAAGGCTCTGGCCCAGAGCTTTTTTGGCGACGAGAAGAAGATGATCCGTTTTGACATGTCGGAATACAACGGGCCGGATGCCATGCTCCGGCTCATCGGCGACTTCAGCCAGAACAAAACCGGACTTTTGCCAAGCAGGGTCCGCGACAACCCTTACAGCGTGCTTCTCCTCGATGAATTTGAAAAGTCGGCGCCGGATGTCTTGGACCTTTTCCTCCAAATTCTTGATGAAGGCATTTTTACCGACGCTTTAGGCAGGCAAGTCGGCTGCCGCAACCTTATAATCATCGCCACTTCAAACGCAGGCAGCGGCCTTATCTGGAATGCCGCAAGGGAAGGCAGAGATCTTTCTGCCGAAAAGGAAAATATAATCAATGCCATAATTGAAGAGAGAGTTTTTAAACCGGAGCTTCTGAACCGGTTCGATGGAGTCATACTCTTTCATCCGTTAAACGCTGAGGAACTCGTATCGGTGGCGAGACTCGGACTTGAGAAATTGGTAAGAAGACTCAAAGAGCAGGACATCGAGCTTGTGGTGAACGACGAGATTGTGAACTATCTGGTGGAGAAGGGGGCCGATCCTCAATTCGGAGCCCGTTCCATAAACAGGGCCATCCAAAATGAAATTGAAAATCTGGTAGCCCACAAAATCGTCTCCGGCGAAGCTAGGCCGGGGAGCAAGATAGAGATTCAAAGAGAAGAACTAAAATAACACTCGAAATAACACTCGTGAAAACAAGATTTTATAAAAGCCCTCGGATCTCCTCCCCCGCAATGCGGGGCCGGCGGCGGCCCACTCCAGCGAGAAAACGAATTAACCGACCCGCTGACCGCGACGACGCCCGCGACCCCAAGTATATGGGGTCGCGGGCTGAATTTTTATATGAATTTTATAGAAGGAGATAAGTTATGCTAGGATAGCTTTTATGAGCGGATTTTGGGGGAAAATGAAATCAAAATATGTCACTGTTCTCTGCCTCGCGCCGATAGCAAATGTCACCGACACGGCGTTCCGTTATATCATCGCTAAATATTCAAAACAAATTACACCACACCAAAAAAGCCAAGGGGAACCCTTGGCATATGTAACTTATACGGAATTTGTATCGGCGGATGGGCTGGTTTTGGCGCCGGAGGAAGGACGAAGGAAACTACTAAAAGATCTGGAATTTACAGAAATTGAGAGGCCGATTGTTGCGCAATTTTTTACATCAAAGCCGGAAATGATGGAGAAGGCAGCAAGGATTGCGGCAGAACTTGGTTTTGACGGAGTGGACATCAACATGGGTTGTCCTGACCGGAGCGTTGAAAAACAGGGAGCAGGCGCCGCCCTCATTAAAAACCCAAGCCTTGCCCGCGAACTTATCTCTGCCGCAAAGCAAGGAGCAAGTTCTGGATTAAGGAATTCCTATAGTCGAGCATTTAAAGAGAACGGACTTCCTGTTTCGATTAAAACTCGTTTAGGTTACAACAAAGACGAGCTCGAAATGTGGCTGCCCGAGCTACTTGCCGAAAATCCTGCGGCTATAATAATCCATGCTCGGACAAGGAAGGAAATGTCAAAAGTGCCTGCGAAGTGGGAGAGAGTCAAGAGGGCAGTCGAAATTAGAAACTCAATACAGCCCCAAGAAAAGGCTTCTCCATTCTCACCTAGCGTCCAGCGCTTAAGAACTTTAATAATCGGCAACGGGGATGTTGAAAGCGTGAACCATGCACACAAGCTCTCTGAAGAATCAGGCGCTGACGGAGCGATGCTCGGGCGCGCCATTTTCGGCAATCCTTGGCTCTTTTCAAATCTGGAGCCTTCAGTAGAGGATAGGCTCCTTGCACTAACAGAGCACTCTATGATCTTCGAGAAGAATCTCGGCGGCTTTAAAAACTTCGCCATAATGAAGAAGCACTTCAAATCATACGTGCACAGTATAGAAGGGGGCAGACACCTGAGAGAAGAACTAATGGAAGCTCAAAATGCCAATGATGTCGAGAAGATAGTCAAGAAATTTCTAATATCGTATAATTGAGTTATGGATTTTGTTTTTAGGCTAAACGAGCTCATGTCATTTAGCGCAAAGGGCGCAGCTGACCTGCTTTTTTTCATAGCGGCATTTTTTGCGGCCGTGGTTTCGCTTGTGCTGTTTTATCACTGGAGGAGGTACGGCTTCGGTGGAGCGGCCCTTGCCATAACGGAGCTTGTTTATCTCACAGGCTCAGTCTTGCTTCTGTCGACTGCCTTTTTCGCACTTCAATAGCATGTCTACCATAAAATTCGAGGAAGGAGAGAAAATAATAAAAATTGTGCGCAGGCACTGGTTTGTACTTATTCCGATGCTTTTTACCATGATTGTGGCGGCGGTGGCCCCGGCAGTAGTATTCGGTCTGGTAAAATCCGGTATGGTTCCTTTTGAACAGGAATTTATCACTGATATCGAGAATTTCATTTATGGTTGGAAAGTTTTTGCGTATTCAATATGGCTTCTCTTGCTTTGGATCGTCTTTTTTATCGAATGGACCGATTATTACCTCGATGCGTGGATCATAACAGACCGGCGAATAATTGATGTGGAGCAAAAAGGATTTTTCCACCGCGAGGTTACAAGCTTCAACTTCGCCCAAATACAGGACATAACCGTGGAAATTCGCGGTATTATTGAAACTTTTTTCAAGTTCGGGACACTACATATCCAAACTGCCGGCCACAATAGGAAAATCATCATTCCGGACGCGAGGCATCCCGAAGAAGCAAGATCTCTCATCTTGAATCTTCAAATAGGAGGAAGTGTCACAAATTGACCTAATTACCCTAATTATTTTAATTTCTAAACAGGTCTCAAATCTTAATGACTTTTCTGGATGCCCAAACCCAGATCAATCCGACCGTGAAGCCCGCAAGCACGTCTGAAAGATAATGCACTCCGAGATACAGACGGCTCAATCCGATAAGGGCGATCAATAGTCCCAAAAGAAGGAGGCTTTTGTTTTTCAGAGGATGATTTTCGTGCCTAAGGATCGAAACGAAAATAAATCCGTAAAGGGCCATAGCCATAGCCGAGTGGCCGCTTGGCATTGAAAAGCCCGATTCTTCATACAGGGCAGAAATCGCCGGACGAGACTTGTCAAAAAAATTTTTAAGCAAAAACACCGATATGGCGCTACCCCCGACCGAGATTAAAAGCGAGACAAGCTCGCGGTATCTTTTGTGTATATAAAAAGAAATTGCCGACAGGCAGGTAACTAAAGATACCACCATGTATCCTCCGGAGTATGTCACAGCAAGCATCAGTAAAGACAACCATTCCACTCTTGCTGACGCAAAGTATTCAAGTATGGCTTGGTCGATCTGGTGCATTAAGGTAGTGCTCCGAAAGCTCTGTAGACGAGGATGGCCGGCCAAACAATAGCCTTGATCACCCCCCATACACCCGTGCTGAAGGTATCAGCCACTTGGATGTAATAGACTACTGCGCCTACGAATCCCAGCCCGTATACGGCCTCTGACACTTTGTTCATAATAGAAATTATATCAAATTTTTTCTGTTAAGTAATCAAAAACGATTGACGAGGTTGCTTATAGCCATTCCTACAATTATGGCGAAACCGCCTACCAAAACCATGACGAAACCCTTTTTTATAATGGAAGTTTTGGAATAATGCGCGCTTATAGCTCCAAGTATAAAAAGGCAAAATACGGAGATTAGAATTGAAATCAAGACTGCTGGCCCGCCGGTTAGGAAAAAATATGGCGTGAGAACAGTAAACCCGGACAAAAGATAGGATATAAACATCACAGAAGAAGAAGCAAGAGACTTTTTGAACGGAATATCGCGGTGTTCCTCGAATTCCTTTTCTGAATTGTCAGAAAGCAACGTCCCTACTGCCATCGAAAACGCTTCTACGAAAATAAGCACTGCTCCGGTTAAGATGATCAGAGGCTTCGGCATACCAGCCACGGCAATGCCCGATACCAAGCCCACAGTAGAGACCAAGCTGTCCTCAACACCGAAAACAAAACTCCTGAATTTCTCCGCCTTTTTTACGCTTACCATAGACACATCATATCATATGCAAAACGTAATTTTTAATTGATCGCATCTTCGATCATTGTTTTAACAATAAACAAAGAACTCCCGGCTCGAGAAACCGGAAGTTCATAAGATTCTCACATTTCCATTGAGGGTTTTGAGGAATCTCCTCTTCAACCCTGCCTGAAGGATAGGGAAAAGATCAAAGGTTATTTTATGCCCATCAAAGACGGTTTCTACTTTTCGCTTGCGGATACCTCTTGCGTTGTGTGGTAGCCATTTGGAAATATATTTATCGAACCCGAGTTTCAGGAGAACGTTGCGCGCATTTGCTGCCATGTTCTCCATCACTCTTCTGTTAATAATTACTATCCGCCTTTTGCAACCTTTGTCCCACTTATACACCCTTGTTCCTTGAGATCTGCGGAATGCCTCAACGATCTCGATATCAATGGCGTAAGCGCGTTCAATGTTTCTGGCTAGGAAAGCTGATACCTCCTCAGGTGTTTCGCCGCATTTTGGGAACAAACGCCCGTAGGAACTATCGCTGTCCCTGTTATTGTAGCTAAACAGGAGAATAAATCCCCTGAAAACAGGGAAGCCGAGCTCTCCAAGTTGGCTTTCTAGTTGATCTTCAAAGAGCATCAACTGATCCTTGTTGCTCGAGCCTTTTACCTCAACTAAGGCGTCAAGCTCTAGACAGTCGATGTCAAAACTGTTTCCACATCTGGTACTGAGCCACTCGGTTAGGCTTATCTCCTTGCAGTGCAGAAGATGCCTTGCGAGCCGCTCAAACCAAAACGACAAATGAGTGTGCTTGCAATATTCTTTTTCTGCAATTAGCACAAAGCCTCCTTCTCGAAGGATTCAAAGATCCCTTACCTTCCCCAAATTATCAGAGCAGGCGAAGTTTACAAAAATTTTCTGGGGATATTTATTGACTTTGACTATTCAGAACACATAGCTTAATCTGTGTACAGGGGGTATTAAATGAAGGTGCGAAAAGATGAGGACCGATACAGGATAATTGATCCAAAAAAGGCACTGAACCAAATCCCTGCGTCGTTGCTCTATAAAATTCACATGATTTGCCAGAAAAGGGGTCAGGCGACAGCAGATGGGATTGCTGTGTGTTTGGATGAAATAACACTTGTTCTTTCAACTGTATGCTCCAAAAACACTAGTCACAATGTGTTGTGCATCTTCTCTTCAAAAAGAAAAAATCCAAGTTGCCCAAGCAAAAATTCAAAGATCATGAAGCTTGAGAACGGGATGAGTGTTGTTTGGGACGGAGCGGCAAACATTCGCAAACTCCAGAAACTTCTCTCAAGGGAGAGTTAAAGTTCGGCATATTTGTCGGACTTTTTGTATACAAGCCATACTTCGCTGATATTGCGTAAGGTGATTAAATTATATACAATCGTTATGTATTCTGGTGTAGCTCAGCGGTAGAGTGAGTGTTGGGTTGGGACCCGACACGCAAGACTCATTGAGCCTCGGCTAGTCGAAGGCCAATGAGTGGACAGCTCCTGTAAGGAGGTTGCCTGTTCAGCCGACTGCAGCGCAAGCTATACTTACAAAATCGGTGCTTTTTTGGTAATATCAAATTATTCTGGTGTAGCTCAGCGGTAGAGCAGTCGCCTGTTAAGCGATTGGCCCCTGGTTCGAATCCAGGCACCAGAGCAAAGGTCGTGAAATGAGGTCAGAAACCTCATGTCGTGGCTTAACTGAAGGTCTTTTTGAGGTTCGAAAATTATTTTGAGCTTCCGAAGATCTTGTCTGATTATTGGTTTTCAAAGAACGCAAAGAGCCACTTAAAGCAATGCTTTTCGTGGTTTTTTGCGTTGGTTCGAAACTTTTTTCCAAATCTAGCTTTTGTTGCACTCTTTTGGCTATTTTCTCTATAGTCGGCTTTAGAGTGGATTCAGTATCTCCATCTTTTAGCATAAGAGTTTGGAAAATATATTTGATGAGAGTCCTGCGCTGTTCCGGACTCCTCTTTTGGTATATCTCCTTGGCTCTGCGGGCGAGGTCAAGGATATTCAGCCAAATCTCAAAGTATTTTGTCTCCTCACTTTTGAGTTGAGCTAACTGGTCTCTGATAACCGCCTGTTCATCGTTTATCTCTTTCTGCTTTCTCTCCCAATGTTCATTACTTATCACGTGATCCAATCTATCATCATAAAGCTGGTCTACACGCCTCTGTAGATGGTTATAACGCTCGTTTAGAGTTCTTATGGTGTTTTCCTTGTATTCAATCTCTACGGCATGATTCGCCTTGATCTTATCCTTTATGCGCTCTGCCTCCCATGGAGTAATATTCTCAAAAAACTTGAAGACTCCCAAGAGCTTCTGCTCAATCTGATCCTCCGGTGTGTATTTCTTTTGGGTGCAACCTTTGTAATGAGTGCAGTGATAATAAATAATACCTTTCTGAATCTCGGCTGTGATAGTACCACCACATTCTTTGCATTTTAGAAGTTTGCGAAAGGTAAACTGGTGTCTCTGATATTTTGGAGTGTCGCCCCTTGTTCGGACCTCCGTAACCTTATCAAACAATTCTTTGCTAATAAGTGGCTTCTGTGCGCCATTGTTATGAAGTACATCATTCCAACGGATAGCACCATAATAAAACGGCTCTTTTAGAATATCCTCAATTCTACTTTTGGCGGGCTTTTTACCTGCTTTGGTCCGGAGACCATCTTTATACAATTCATCCGCTAATCGCTTCATGGAATAATTACCAGTAGCATAGAGTTCAAAAGCTCGCTTTATGACTGGAGCTGTATTCTCATCAATCACATGAGTTTTGTGACCTTTCTCACCAATAGTTCTATACCCGATCGGTGGTCTAGTAGGAAGCCATCCTTGCCTTATCTTTTCTGCTTGACCCTTCTTAACTTCTTCTGAAAGATTGGCTATGTATTTTTTAGCTAGAACGATTTCAATATCCCAACGAAACTTTTCGTCTGATTTAGCATTTTTATGGATTACAAGATTTTGCTTTATGAAATGAATCTGCCTATCAGCATCATCTTCAATCCAATCATTTATCACTACAGCATCTTTCATATTACGGTGTAGTGGACCCCTTTCTTTAGACACTAATTCCGTGTCTGCATTTTAGCATTTT
>CAYXKV010000018.1:0-10549 GCA_964464975.1 uncultured Candidatus Saccharibacteria bacterium
AATGCTAAAATGCAGACACGGAATTAGTGTCTAAAGAAAGGGGTCCACTACAAATCTATTTTCAAAAACCGGAAAGAAAATCCACAAATCCCGTGCGACTTCTATTCTTTCAAATCCATTTTATACTGGACTCTTTCGCTATGGCGGTGAACTCCACGAAGGAAAGTACGAGCCAATCATTTCAAAGAAACTTTTTGATCAGGCGCAGGAAATGTTGAAACTTCGCGGTAAACCCGACAGAAAGCCCCTAAACGCCCCACAACCTTTCTGTGGCCTCATTTCCTGCGCCTCATGCGGAATGATGATAACTGGCGAATACAAGGTTAAGAAACAAAAGAACGGCAATGTTCACGAATATGTTTACTATCACTGCACCAAGAAAAACAAAAATGTGAAGTGTGCCGAACCTTGTATCAGACAAGAAGAATTAAATCGCCAGTTATCAACCGAAATCAAAAAAGTTTCTTTGCCCAAAGACTGGGCGGTGGAACTCAATCGTCTTGCTTTAGAAGACCACGGAAAATCCGCCCAGTCTTTGACTGCTTGTGTGAAAGAGAAACAAGAAAAGATTTCTTCTTTGTCGCAGAAGTTAGAGCGACTTCTCAATGGTTATCTAGACCAAATAATTGATAAAGAAGATTATCGTTTACAAAAAGGAAAGTTGTTATCCGAAAAGAAGTCGCTCGAAGAAGAAATCTACAATCTTTCACACAAGCAGAATGATTGGCTCGAACCTTTCCAAAACTGGTTAGAAGTCGCACAGAATATAGACAAAATTGCTTCTGATTCAGACCTTTTTGCCAAAAAGGTCTGCGCCAAAGAAATCTTTGGCTCGAACCTCCTCCTTGGAGAAAAACAGGTGCACACAAGCGCGCCAAAAATTCTGAATTCGTTTGGAAAAATGGAGGTAAATCAGTGGGACGCGCTTCGCGCGTCCCACCTTCTGGCTTTGAAAAAGCCGTTGAGTTCTGTTTTGGTGCCTTCAGTAGGAATCGAACCCACATCTATCCCTTAGGACGGGATTGTTCTATCCATTGAACTATAAAGGCATAATTATCCAGTGCGGGTAGGGGTAATCGAAACCCCGACTCAAGTTTGGAAAACTCGCATTTTGCCACTAAACTATACCCGCCTTTACCCGCAGTGACAGGCCTGAGCGGACAGAGTACTCTAAGCCTACAAATACAGGTTAGACACAGGACATTCTAACACATGGAAATATTATTCAAAGCCATGATCCTTTGCAGAAATTTTTACAATCAAATCGAAATTATCTTCTTTTGAAATCTTGTTTTTCCTTTCTGCGCCGCACTTCGAACATTTGTGGATTATTGACCACTCTCCCCCGCTCTCTTCTGCGCCTATGAGCTTCATCATACCCTCGCAGGTTTGAGCAATGCCTTGCCCGTCTGCCGTAGCTTTAGCAAATTTGGATCGAAGTAGAGCTCTGTCTCCTGGAAATACGTCGACGTGCTTGGAATATAGGCATTTGGGGCAATGATTTGTGAAGCCGTCCCCTACTACTTCCCTGCTGCAATTTTCACATACGAAATCCTCTTTGTTTTTTCTGAATTTAGAAGACATTTTTATTTCGTCATATTATCACCTTTGCGCGAACTTTTTTCGAGCGCGAGGTGGAAAAAATGTGAACATCATCGCACGCTCCCCGCGCGCGATGATGTAGATATTTTCATACGCTCGACGCAAGGTGCTAACTCGGAAAAGAGAATTCCGCTTGCCTCGCTTCACTCGCTCTGCCCCTCGCCCCACTACCAAGAATACCTTTCTCAACTTTTTTTAGCGGGGGTTATGAAAATGGATGAGTGGTGGTGGGGCTCGGGTCAGCTTCTTCTAAGGAAGAAGCAAGCGGAATCCAAAAAATAAAACCAAACGGCTCAAATGGCAGGAAATGAGCCGTTTGGAAAAGACAGAAGAAAAAGGTGCCTCGTTCATTACTCTATATTTTGGCGGTCTGAATACGATTCACCCTCGGACATTCGTCCTCGGGCATTTCCGCTATGTGAGATATGCTGGGAGCATATCGCAAGACTTGTTGAGCTTTTTTATGAACGAAGTGATTTAAAAAAGCCAACAAGTGGACAGCTCCCGTAGGGAGGACTAGCGACAATATTTCCTCGCACCCGTCTTACATACGCGGTATACCTTTTCTGTTTTTTATTTCGATCTGCTCATAAAAAACTATCAAAGGCCTTGCGCTTGGGTCCCAACCCAAGCTCACCCTCTCCACATTTTCATTCTTGAGTTTAGAGTGTCGCTTTCGCTACTTTACTTTCGTGACTTCGTTGACGACGGCGCTCATATTCAGCCACGCCATAGGGGAAATGCCCGAGGACTCAAACTCTTGTGTCCTTGCTCCAGCCCACCCGTGCGCGGACATTTGGAGACTCCCAGAAGACAAGTTACCGCCGAAGGCGGCAACGGCTCAAGAAAAAATTTAACAGCTCATTTACACCATTTGAGCCGTTGCGGGAAAATAATGAGCCGTTGGAATTTAGATTTTTTCGTAATAAGTGTGTTTTCCAGTTTTCCCGACTTGGCGAATTTTCCCTTCCTTTTCCAGTATATCCAAATAGCGGGTAGCGGTCGGGTCAGAAACATGTAGAAATTTCTCCACTCCATCATTTGTTATTTTTCCTCTCGCAGTAATTTCTTGAAATAATTTATCTATTTTAGCTCTCTTTTTTTCTTGTTTCTTTGCTCTGGATTTTGCGATAAGTTCGCGGACAAAATTTTTAGTCGGTTTTTCCGGTTCTGTAGACTTAGGCTTTTCCATAACTTCTGTAATTGTCACTTTGTCTCCAGACTTTTCGATTGTGATATTGGGATTGTTCGGATCAACAGAAATTTCAGAAACTGGTTCCGGTTCGGAAATTGATTCAGCTTTGCCCGCCGTAGCCTCTGGCGAAGGCTGGGAAGTTTTTATTTCATTTTCTGTCGGTTGAGAAATTTCTTTATCTGGAGTTTCCGCGGTGTTTACTAAAATCTCTGGTAAAAGTTCTGGAATATTTTTTGGTACATTTTCAGACACAGGAATATTTTGCTCTTGTGGAGTTTGAGGAATAATTTCTTCCGATACAGGTTCGGGTTGAGAAGCGGGAGTATTTTGTTGATTTTCATCCTCTGCCATTATTAAAAGTATATCATTTTAACGGCTCATACTGAAGCATCGAAATCCATCCTTATTTTACAAGCTATTTTTAGAGTGCTATTTACAAAATGATTAAATAGTTGCAATTTATTGCGAAATTTGCTATACTTGTAGCAGAAAATAAGCCTTAGTCTGGCGGGGCTCAAAAGAACACCAGATGACCTTTGAAAGGAACGAAATGAAGACGTTCTACTACGACTACAACAACGGCGTCACTGCCGTTGTTAGCGAAGATGTCCTGGGTGATATTAAGAAGTTGGTGGAAATCCGGAGGCACTTCGCTGAGCGGGAGCGCGAGAAGCCGTTTGGTGATGATTGCTTCCTCTCCAACTCGGCCGATCAGGGTATTGCGGCTCTCGGCAAGCCGGTCTTTACCTTCACGCGCCAGGAGCGGTTCAGGGAATCGCCTTGGTTCACCGGCGATACGGAACTCATGAACGCCCTGGCCGAGCACCTCAAGGAACGCGGCGATGTATTTCAGAGAGGCAGTTTCTACGTTCCGTTCTCCAATGGCTGTGAATGCGGTCTCCATGGGCCCGACTCAATGAAGCACGAGTTGGCTTATGTGACTACCGAGAAGCAGTTCGAGGACACCTTCGGTGTGAGCATCGGCTATCTCGTCACCAAGTACGCCGTCCAGACCGCCGTGTAGTTCATTCGAGCCGAGCAATCCTTTGGGAAAGCTCGGCTCCCGATTTGAGTCCATTACTATTTTGATTAATCCGATTCTATAGTAGTGGTCTGAAATGGGTAGTTCTTTGATTAAAGAGGAGGATAGGAATGAAATTCTTGTTCATTGACGATAACACGGAATGGCTCTGTGCGATCGAAGCGGCACTGAAGAAAAGTGGTGATGTTGTCATTGCCCGATGCGGCTCCGTGGGACAGGCTAGTTCAGCCATGTTGCAACACAAACCGGACGTGGTTTTTTTCGATCATCACCTCACCGACTTTGGTGACGAAGGATATGGGATTGCAGAGATCGCCCAGAAGAAAGGTATTAAGGCGTACTCGACAACATCCGACAGCAGGGTTGCTGCAGAATACGCCAAGATGGGGATCGCTACGATCTGCAAGACATCTCCGCTCGGCGACTTCCGCAAAATCATCGACGAACACTTGGCCGCCTAAAACGGCCACAGCCTAACCAAGCAGTATCGGTTGGGCTCTGCTCTAAGATTATCAAATTAGTAATTTTAGAGCAGAAGAAATTCTGCATTTGTACCTTGAAAGGAAAGGAGCACACCAGTGTTTAAAAGAACAGAACGTCGAGTTCTTGACGACGATGATGCTGTTGATCTCGTCGGCCTTCTGATTCGCTCCAAGGCAATCTGGAAGAATCCGGAATTGCTCAACCTTGTCGAGTCCGCACCGAGTCCTACTAAAGCTTTCGAGATGGTCTTACACCAGACCGGAAGCCGGAAGAAAGCGTTGGCTGCCAGATTTTACGCCTGTGCAATCAGGGACTATGGCGAGGAATCGCTCGGTACCTTGGTGACGATTCTCCAGTCTCCGCGAGGCGCGGAAAAACTGGAGCGGCTGTTAACCCCTCCCGAATACCGGGAGTAATCACACTCCTGAAAAATGGAGCAATGGAAGGAGAAGGAAATGAAGATTTTGATCGTTGAGGATGATTCGAAGCATCTTCAAGACGCGAAGGCTTTTTTTGCTTCGCAACCAATCGATGTGGACTACGCATCTACATTGTTTGATGCCGAAAACCGCCTCGGATCTGGGCAGTATGAAGGTCTGATCAGCGATATTTTCTTCCCCACGGGAGGCAATGAAGATTATCGTGAGGAAAAGACGGCAATACTGATGAAGAGAATCAAGCCCAGAATTGAACACTCTCGCGAGGAAGCAAAAAAATGGGGGAGTTTTAGAACAAACGACGTATGGAATGTAAAACGTGAAGTGGCATTTCATCATCTTGAACGATAGAAAGAGGATGTTATACCGCCGTGCGGATTGCATCTCCTTGATGCGTGTCTAGTGTTGGGCATGCCCATCGTTTTCAACACCGATCGCTATCATCATGATGCAGAGGTGGAGTTTGTTCTTGACGAAGCGCAAGAAGTAAGGACAAGAGAAGAAGGTTTTTTCCAATTATTTTCTCTGGTTGAAAGCGGCCATTCAGATGTGGTAACAAGAGGAGATCCATTTGATAGGGTCTATTGTAGTGGACCCTGGGCAGCAATGCTCGGGGTTCTTTCTTTTTTGTAAATGAAAGTAAAAATTTTTGCCCTCGCCCCACCACCACCCATCCATTTTCATAACCCCCGCTAAAAAAAGTTGAGAAAGGTATTCTTGGTAGTGGGGCGAGGGGCAGAGCGAGTGAAGCGAGGCAAGCGGAATTCTCTTTTCCGAGTTAGCACCTTGCGTCGAGCGTATGAAAATATCTACATCATCGCGCGCGGGGAGCGTGCGATGATGTTCACATTTTTTCCACCTCGCGCTCGAAAAAAGTTCGCGCAAAGGTGATAATATGATCACAAACAGAAACTTCCGAAAAAGTGAGTGCGTGGCGCGAGCGCGCCGAAGGCGCGCTCTCTGGTCTGCTGAAGAAAATCTCCTTTTGAAATTTGGCAAAATCGGAGGGCGGGCTGAAGGCAAGAAATGAGATCTTAATAGTTATTGTCTTTTTGAATCCAAAAGCTATGAATATCAAACCAAAATATTTTCTCTATGCTCGCAAGTCTACTGAAGATGACGATAAACAAGTCATGAGTATTGAAGCCCAACTTTTTGAATTGCGAGAATTTGCGCATAAAGAAAATCTTGAAATTATCTCCGAATTTCAAGAGTCGAAAAGCGCAAAGAGTCCGGGACGAGAAGTGTTCGGCGAAATGATGCTCAAAATTGAAAAGTTGGGTGGTGTTGGTATTTTAGCATGGCACCCTGACCGACTAGCGAGAAATAGTATTGACGGAGGACGCATCATTTACGCCGTAGACACTTCTAAAATCGTCTCTTTGCGTTTTCCGACATTTTGGTTTGAACCGACACCGCAGGGGCTCTTTATGCTTCAAGTGGCGTTCGGACAGAGCAAGTATTATTCCGATAACTTAAAACAAAATGTGGAGCGAGGTATGCGCCAAAAATTGCGACGAGGAGAATGGCTCACCAAAGCTCCATTCGGGTATGTGAATAATCCAATTACGCGCAATATCGAACCTGATCCGGTTAAATCTAAAATTATCATGCGAGCATTTGAGGAATATTTAAAAAATTCACATACCCTCATTTCGCTGTCGCAATTTTTGGCTGACCATGGCGTAGCTCAAAAATCCGGTACGCCACTTGGCAAAGCTTCCGTCAAAAGGATTTTGACCAATCGCGCATATCTCGGCTTCACTTTACACAAGAGCGAATATTTTCCCGGAAGCTTTGCGCCAATTCTTTCTCCGACACTGTTTGAAGCTGTGCAAAAAGTTTTGGAGAAGCGAGCTAAACCGAGACATTCTAAAGTTTCCCACAATTTTCCTTTCACCGGTCTTTTTCGTTGTGGAGAGTGTGGTAGTATGATCACCGCACAATGGGCGACCGGAAAGTGCGGTGGGAAGTATCGGTATTATCGATGCACGAAAAAGAACGGAAAATGTGGTCAAAAATATTTGATGGAATATTCGCTCGCTTCCCAAGTAAAGGAACAGCTTCAAGGAGTGTCGCTTCCCGAAGACTGAACAGATTATATGCTCAAAAAGGTGGAAGAGTTTGAGCACGAGGAAATCCAGTCTTCGGGAAATCGTCTCGGACAGATGAAGGGAAATTTGAAGACGCTTGAAGCGAAACTGGACGCACTTGTTGATTTATATTTGAATGGTGATATTGAACGCGAAATATATTTGACCAAAAAAGATAATTTGATGCGTCAAAAAATCTCGCTTCAAGCCAAATCTTCATCTGCCCGAACCGAGAGAAAGAATTGGGTCGAACCCCTGCGGAAATGGATTTTGGATTCAAAACGCGCGGGGTTTCTCGCTACGAGTGAAAATCTCCACGAGATGAGAGATTTTCTTCGTTCTTTTGGAACGAACCCCGTGTTTCAAGACAAAACTATTTCGATCTCATTTTGCCCGCCCTCCGATTTTGCCAAATTTCAAAAGGAGATTTTCTTCAGCAGACCAGAGAGCGCGCCTTCGGCGCGCTCGCGCCACGCACTCACTTTTTCGGAAGTTTCTGTTTGTGAGGCTGCCGGGAATTGAACCCGGGCCGCACCCACCCCATGGGTGTATACTACCGTTATACTACAGCCCGTTTACCCGACGAAGTTTTAACGAAGTCGGGCCTTCGCCTTCATAAAACCTCGGCGGTTCGATGTCGGAGTGCCGGGAATCGAACCCGGGCTACATGCTCCCAAAGCATGTATACTACCATTATATGACACTCCGCAATTAAAACAGCTTATCATAAAATAATATTTTCGATAAATCTTACTTTGGCCACCCTTTTTTCGAAATCCAGAAAAACACACACCAAGTCGAATTGCCATTCGAGCTCGCTGTCTGAATCATTCTTCGAGCGCACTGACTTTTCTAGCAAATATGTCTGTATTGCTCTCTGGAGCCTCTTAATTTTCCAAGGATGTACGTTTTCTTCCGGCCGATAGTTGTTTATCTCTTGCTCAAAATGTCCTCCATAGCTTTTCCTACTTACGGTTTTAACCTCAACAAAGTGCAAAATTCCGTCCTTTTTGGCGATTATGTCCAATTCGCCCCATTTTTTTCTATAATTTCTGTCTATTACAGAATAACCTTTATTTTCAAGGTATTTTGATGCTATTTGCTCCCCTCTTACCCCGGTTTCGTTGTGTTTTGCCATAATTGTCCGTCATTTTACGGTTTTTGAGGTAAATGACTTATACACACTGTCCCCAAAGTTATCCACAGATTTGTTGATAAATAAGGCCAACTATACCACAAGGACATTTTACCACTTTATTCCATTTAGGACACTAAATTTATAAAAGTTTATTTTGCTAAACGTAAAATTGTGCTAGATTAATATTGCTTAAGCGATAGCGGCTTTGGCCGCCGAAGCTTTAGCAGAGGCGGCTATCGTTTAGTGGTAGGATGCGTCCTTGCCAAGGACGAGATGGGAGTTCGATTCTCCCTAGCCGCACAACGCAGTGAGACCGACTGAGACCGCTAAATAGAGCGATATTTTGGTTGAGTCAAGTTTAAAAAACAGGTTCGATTCCTGTAAACAAAAAATCACTTCGTAGTGATTTTTTGTTTGTATTTTTTTATATGATCGTTATATTTTTGTTCCCCATTTTGACTCTACTCTTAAGGCAAGACAGCAGTTCTCTCTTCTCCCACATAGTACCTTCTCGCAGGAGGTATTTTGCATAGTTTCGTATATCGATATCGTCAGCTTTGATTTTATCTGCTTTTTGACCAAGGAGTCCAGATTGGAATTTTTTGTGCCGTTCTATCTCTGTTTTTATCTTCTCCTTCATCCCAATCTCGTCTAGGTCTATGTTGTCCATAAGGTTGGCGAATTGTTTGATTAGATCCTTCTCTTCCATATACCCACACTTACAACTTTTATCGTTGTTTTTGTTACAGCCATAGTATATGTACTTATGGGCGTTACCGTTCTTTTGATGTTTCCATTTTTCACTAGCGGTTATACCAGAACCGCATAAGGCACAGGTCATTAATTTAGTGAATGTGTATTCTCTGCCGTATTCCTTTATAACGTGTTCTGAAATATTTTCCTGTACTTTATCAAATAGCTCTTGGGTGATAATCGGTTCATGTTTACCTTGGTACCATTTACCGCTACCCCGAGGATATTCGAAGGTGCCGTAGTAGAAGTGGCATCTCAATGTCAGGTAAATATTTCCTAGGGCAAGAAACTTGCCATTCTTTGTCTTAAACTTCAGCTCATCTTTAAGCCACTTATGCACTCGTCTACCAGACCAGTTTTCATAGGCTACCTTCTCAAACATCTTTCTGACAATATGAGCTCTATGCGGATCAACTTTCACTACACACTTTTCATCTCTATTTTTACTGTTCAAATATCCCACTGGTGCAGGAGCTGGCCATAACCCCATCTCCACTCTGGCTCGAAGTCCTCTTGTTACATTTAGCACTTTATTATCGTTCTCGAGCTTAGCTTGAGAACCAAGAATCATCAGCAGGAATTTTTCATTAGGGTTATTGGTGAATTTTTGACCTCCGTTAGTACGGATTTCCTTGAGAAGCCCCTGATCCATCAGATCTACGATTCTGCCCAAATCACCAGCATTACGACTAATACGATCTGGTGCCCAAGTTAAAATTCCATCAAACTTTTGTTGCTTGATTTCTTCCACAATCTCATTGAAAACTGGTCTTTGCCCAGCTTCTTTAGCTGAGTGAGATTCTCTTTTAATCTCTACTATATCCAGACCATTTTCGACCGCCATTCTCTCCATTTCTTTCACTTGGCTCTCTATACTCAATATCTGCTTGTCCTCTTCTTCTGTACTCTTACGAGAGTACAGACAGTATTTAATCTTTTGTGGAGTTGCACTTTGTACCTGAACTCCCAAAGGCCTTTGTGCTGTTTGCATGTTTCCTTGTATTAGCTTGTATACCTAAGGAATGACGCAAACGAGCTAGGGAGTCTAGGGTGGGTGTTGGTATCTCATTTTCTATAAATACCCAATAAAGCTATATTTCAAGCCATATTTTTAATGTTAAGCTTTACAAAATGGATTTTTATGTTGACAAATTCTGTGTATTTGCTATACTACTAATGTCGGAAGTCCGCCTAGCGGGACTCCGATGCCAAGTCAATTGAGGCGGCTGACAGCTGGGTCTGCCATAACGACGTTTCTCGGTCGGTGGCGGGCAAAACAGGGATAGCTCGAAAGATGACCTTCGGTCTTAGAGCGAATATTGCGGAAGGAGTTGTCGGTTGAGCTCACATGGCCGACAATAGTCTGCTCTCTGCGGTGAAAAGGGCTGGGGAACGGGTTAAATGTGAGTACCGTAAACCCCAGCCATAGTACATTTTTTCAGTAACTGCACGTAAGTGCCATCTCCTCTAATCGTGGATAAAGAGGAACAAAGATGAACCCACGCTAACCCGCCCCCTTTCCTTGCGATTGGGGGCTTTCCATTTTTAATGCTTTTTCTCCCTCCTCTCCATCTCCTCCTTTTCCTCCCTATACTCCCTATACTTCTGTGCCCAAGCTTTTTGGTTTACGATCTCGAGGCCTTTGTAGTTAATCTTTGATTCCTCAAATTTCTTAAGCAATGCTTTTTCGGTCTCTAGTACTCCAGCAAGACCCATGTGTCGGAGAGCCTGAGAGATTTCCATGATTTGCTCTTGGCCCGGACCCTAAATTTTTGACACCGATTCTGTATAATTAATCGTTAATTA
>CAYXKV010000019.1:0-9165 GCA_964464975.1 uncultured Candidatus Saccharibacteria bacterium
TTTTTCATATCAAAACACTAACAGAAATATTTAAATTCAAAAGATAATCTGCCAGACACTCAAGTACCTTGGAATTTTTTTTGGGTTCGCGGGGATGTTTTGCCTTTCCGTCGCTGTCATAAACAGCGGGGAAGCAAACGATGAACGGCTCGCCGCGATGTCGGAGAGTCGATACACAGGGGAAGAAAGACCCCTGCCTCCGCGCCCAATGGATGAGATTTATTTTTGGCTCGGAGGAGCCATTGTGTCGGGTTCTTTTTCTTTTATTTTTTTTACTGCCCAAAGAGTCATATTGGGCAGAAGGATGGAAAAAATGAAGGAGAGAGTCGATCTCTGTCAAGGAGAACTTCCTGACAGAGAGCAGTGGTGGGGACACGCCCACCGCCGCCACTAGAGAAAACCTGCTGCGGCGCGCGCACGCGCCGCGGCTTTTCTTTTAATTTTATGAAATTTTTGATATATTCTTATCGTTCTGTTTATAATGTGTATACTAGACTATGCGTCAAGATTTATAATGGGTAGCGTGCGCGTGTAGCTCAGATGGTTAGAGCACCCCACTGATAATGGGGAGGTCTCAAGTTCGATTCTTGACACGCGCACGCTGGATGTTATGAAGATCAAGGCGAAGTCGGGCGCGGTAATGGGGAGGTCTCAGGTTCGATTCTTGACACGCGCACCAGTAAAATTTCCGTTTCGCTCCAATTAACGAGCAGGTCTAATCTATAAAATATAACATGCAAAAAATAAAAAGAGTGTTGGCAAGAGAGATATTGGACTCCAGAGGCAATCCGACAATCGAGGTTGATCTGTTCACAGACAGAGGGTTCGGCAGAGTTTCCGTGCCAAGTGGCGCATCTACAGGTAGCCACGAGGCTATAGAGCTAAGAGACGGAGATATGAAAAGATACGGGGGCAAGGGGGTGCTTAAGGCCGTCGCAAATGTAAATAAAAAAATATTTTCAAAAATAAAGGGGAGGAAATTTGATCAGAGTTCGTTGGATAAGTTTCTGATCGAGCTTGACGGCACAAAAAACAAATCGAGATTGGGAGCAAATGCGATACTTGGAGTCTCGATCGCATTCGCAAAGGCCGTCGCCAATCAGGAAGGTATGCCTCTTTATAAATACTTTTACAAGACGGCAAGAACCAAAGAAAAAATAAGGCTGCCTTTGCCTTTGATGAATATATTGAACGGCGGAGCCCACGCCAATGGGTCAACTGACATCCAGGAATTTATGATCGTACCTATCGGGGCAAAGAACTTCAAAGATGCTCTCCGATGGGGATCTGAAGTATTCCACTCCTTAAAAAAAATTTTGGAAGAAAAGGGGCTTTCTACAACAGTTGGTGATGAAGGCGGCTTCGCACCCAAAATAGAGAACAACGAGGCGGCGCTCTCTCTTATCGTGGAAGCAATCACCCAAGCGGGGTACAAGCCGAGCAAGGATATAGGTATCGCTTTAGATGTTGCCGCGACAGAACTATATCGTGGCGGTAAATATCACCTCACAACTGAGAACAGAACTCTTACAAACAACGAACTCATCTCGTTGTATGATAGCTGGATTTCCAAATATCCTATCCTTTCAATCGAGGACGGACTCGCTGAAGATGATTGGGAGGGATTCAAGGATTTTACATCCAGACTCGGGAACAAAATACAAATAGTAGGCGATGATCTCTTCGTCACTAATATCGAAAGACTGAAAAAAGGAATAGAATCAGCGGTGGCAAATTCGATTTTGATCAAACTCAATCAGATTGGGACTGTGTCTGAAACAATCGATGCAGTCAAGGCCGCCTGGAGCGCCGGATACACATCGATAATATCTCATCGCTCCGGAGAAACAGAGGATACAACTATAGCCCATCTCGCTGTCGGACTTTCAACGGGACAAATAAAAACTGGCTCGCTTTGCAGAAGCGAGCGAACGGCAAAATACAACGAACTTTTGAGAATTGAGGAGGAACTTGGAGCAAAAGCGGTTTACGCAGGCATGAAAGTTCTGAAAATTAGAATGTATTCTCAATAAAAACTTGCACTCCATATTATTTTTGATATTGTTTTAACGGACTGTTCAAATTAAAGAAGGGAGAAACGAGTGATTGAAAATATTGAGGAGATTCCCACGGTAGCGGTGGTGATTCTTGCGCCGCCGTTTGGAGGAAAAAGCAGAATATCGAGGGAACTCGCAACAAATTATGGATTCTTCCATTTGGAATGCGGGAAGCTGCTCGACAGAACAGTGAAGGAAAGAGAGAAGTTCCCGCCCGGTGTATGGGTCCAGATGAAGAATGGTCAGTTGGTAGACGACTCCCTTGTGATCGAGGTTGTAGATGAGTACCTGCCAGCGAAACTGCCGGGTAAGATCATTTTTGACGGTTTCCCTAGATCGACTCCTCAGGCGGAATGGCTTGATAATTTCTTCAAGAGAAATCAAATCATAGCGTATTTAGTTGATCTTAAAGTGCCTGATGAGGTTCTTTTTGATCGTCTCGAAACACAACCGCCCGACCGCACCTACGATGGGGAAGAGACTCGAGGGGACGATAATAAAAACACGCTTAGATCGAGACTTGATCGCTTTAACAGTTATGGTCCCATGATCAGAGAGTATTTCGAACATAGGGGCTACGAGTCTATTGAGATTGACGGTCGAACGTCTGTGGAAGCGGTAGTCTTAGAGATTTTCGCGTTCATGGAGCAGGCCAACGAGCGGTTAAATGTGTCAAGCTTTAGTTAGACCGTTCTCAGGCCTCATCCCTTCATGCTCTCCCCGCACTAGATGGTGCGGGGAGAGCAAACTTATTTTTTTAATTTCTTGGTCAATTATGAGCAAGGATCAAAATTTCAAAATTATTAAAAGACAAAATGAAAAAAACAAAAATAGTAGCTACCATAGGTCCGGCAACGGAAAGCAAGGAAATGCTTGAGAAGCTTTTGGGCGAGGGTATGGACGTCATGAGGCTAAACTTCAGCCATGGCGACTTTGCTGAGCACGGAAGAAGAGTCGCGAATTTGCGCAAAGCAAGCAAAAAAATCGGCAAACATGTAGCGATAATACAGGACCTTGGGGGCCCGAAAATCAGGCTGGGGGAATTTTATAAAGATAGAGTGCTTCTGAAGCAGGGTGATTCGATAATTATAACCACTGATAATATTGTAGGGGACGAGGGCAGAGTATCAATAAATTACAAACAGTTTCCGAAAGAAGTTAAAGTTGGCGACAAGATCATGCTTGATGACGGCAAGAAGAAACTCGAGGTGATAAAAATTAAAGAAGATCACGTTTCGTGCAGGATTCTGATCGGCGGAGAGACAAAGGGTAGGAGGGGAGTAAATCTCCCGGACTCCGAACTTTCAGTAAGTTCGCTTACCGAGAAAGATAAGGAAGACTTGAAATTTGGAATAAAAAACAAGGTTGACTTTATCGCTCTTTCTTTCGTCAGAAAGCCAGAAGATATTTTAGAGCTTCGAGAGATATTAAAAAAAGCGAAGTCCAAAGCACGAATCATTGCAAAGATCGAGACGCCACAGGCTGTATCGAATATAGACGAAATACTCAAGCTAGCACACGGAATAATGGTAGCGAGGGGCGATTTGGCGATTGAAATACCCACGGAAAAGGTTCCGATGATTCAAAAAATGCTTATACGCAAAGCAAACAATGCTGGAAAGACTGTTATCACCGCAACTCAAATGCTCGAGTCTATGATTAAGAGCCCAGTTCCAACTCGTGCAGAGGTCTCTGATATTGCAAATGCTATCCTTGACGGTACGGACGCAATTATGTTATCCGAAGAAACAACTCTCGGCGATCATCCGATAGAAGCGGTAAAGGTAATGACAAGAGTAGCAAAGGAAGTTGAGAGAGACCACCACCTGGAAAGAGAGGCTATCGATAGGCACATGAAGGGAGAAATGGAAATTACGGATTCTATCACCAGCTCGGTTGTGAAAACTGCACACGACGTAGGAGCTAAAATTATCGTTGCTCTCACAGAGACTGGATACACAGCGCGGATGGTAGCAAGGCATAGGCCAATTCCACCTATATTATGTTTTTCTCCCAACCAGACTACATGCAATGAGCTTAGCCTTTCATACGGATGCAGGAGTGTCAAAGTTCCGATTTATGACGATCTTAAAAAAGTTTTCCCGGAAATCAGGAAATACTGCTTATCCAAAAAAATCACCACGAAAGGGGACAGAGCGGTTATCGTCGCAGGTATGCCCTTCCATAAAACCGGGTCAACGAATATGCTTATCGTTGAGACGATTTAAGGCGCTTTATTTTTGGTCTCCCCGTTTATAAAGGAGAGGATGTTGTCTATCGTGGTATCAACTATCCGCTCTACCGCCTCATTTGTGTTATAAGCGATGTGTGGTGTGACTATCACCCGAGGATGGTTTATAAGATAGTTGTTAGCGAGTACGTTTTTCAGTTCATCAAGCTTGGGATGGGGTTCGAAAATAAGGTTTTCTTCCTCTCCCATGTCGCCTTCCTCCTCAAGCACATCGAGCCCCGCAGCGGAAATAATGCCTTCCTCAAGGGCCATGACTAGGGCCGCAGTTTCGATAAGCGCGCCCCTTGCAGTGTTGATTAGCACAGCCCCACGCTTAATATGCCTGATCGAATTTTCGTTTATCATGTGCCTAGTACTGTCGTTTAGAAGAGCATGCAGGGTTATAATATCGGATCTCGAAAGAAGGTCTTCAAAACCTGTATACGTAAAGCCTAGCTCCCTATCAAGACCCTCTTTGGGATACGGGTCGTACGCTAGAACATTCATCTCAAATCCTTTTGCCATCTTTATAGAGTGAGTGCCTATCCTTCCGGTGCCTATGACTCCGATAGTTTTCCCCGCCAAGTCGAACCCGCGTAAAGACCCTTGCGTAAACGAACCGCTCTCGGTGACTTGCTCGTAAGCCTCCGGTATCTTCCTTGACAGAGCAAGCATCAAGGCAAAAGCAAACTCCGCGACAGTATTCTCACCATAAGAGGGGACGTAAACCACCTCTACATTTCTCTTTCGGGCCAGGGGGATGTCTACATAGTCAAATCCTGTAGATCTAGCGGCAATCAATTTGAGGTTTGGGAGCATATTGAGCTCGTTTTCTTTGCACTGGTGGGATACAAAGACAGACAAGATCTCGATAGAATCCAAAATATGCTTAGGGACTTCCTCAAAGCTTTTATAAAAATAAACCTCATTGGGAGCAAGCTTTTCATCTACATATTCCTTCTCCCAATCTTCTTTGTGTAAAAATAATATTTTCATGATTTTTTAAATTTCATTTTGTTTTGATTCTTCGTCGGCGATGGCAAAAAGCATTGGGATAACAGAATCGGGGTTGAGAGACACTGATTCTATGCCTTCGCGGATGAGGAAGCGCAAAAAGTCAGGGTAGTCGGAAGGGGCCTGGCCGCAGAAACCTATGTATTTGCTGCGATCGCGGCATTTTTTGATAGCTTCGGAAACAAGCTTCTTCACAGCTCTATCGTTTTCATTGGAAATCGAGGCAACGATGCCGGAATCACGGTCCAGCCCCAAAGTAAGCTGGGCCAAATCGTTACTGCCGATTGAGAAGCCGTCAAAAATATCAAGAAATTCATCCGCTCTTAAAATATTTGTCGGTATTTCGCACATTACGTAAACCTTGAGTCCGTCATCACCGCGCCGTAATCCCTCCTCGGCCATGATCTCTACAACACGCTTGCCTTCTTCAGGGGTGCGGCAAAAAGGGACCATAGGAACGATATTTTTCAAGCCAAAAATATTCCTAATTTTGAGCACTGCTTTGCATTCCAACCTAAAAGCATCAGTGAAATTGGGATGGGCATATCGCGAGGCTCCGCGCCAGCCTATCATGGGGTTCTCCTCTTTAGGCTCGTAAGCATCACCTCCAAGTAGAGTGGCGTATTCGTTCGTTTTGAAATCACTGAATCGGACCACTACGTCGTTCGGCCAAAAAGCCGCACCGATCTGGCCGATACCCTCCGCGAGTTTGTCAATATAGAATAGGACTTTATCGTCATGTCCTAAGGTCGCCTTCTCAATTTTATTCTTTAAACTTTTGTTTTTTATTTTCTCAAAATTAAGCAGTGCATTGGGATGAACCCTTATGCCAGAAGCGATAATGAATTCTTCCCTTGCAAGTCCTACGCCTTTGTTTGGGATAAACGAATACATAAAGGCGCTCTCAGGGCTACCGATATTCATGCACACTTTTGTGCGGGTTTCCGGAATAGCTGAGACATCGTGGACCGTCTCACTCCATTCCAATTTACCATCAAAAACATTTCCAACGGTGCCGCTTGAAGTATCTATGGTCACGACCTGTCCTGTTTTCAAAATCGAAAGGGCATTGCCTGTACCGATAACTGCGGGTATGCCGAGCTCGCGGGAAACAATGGCCGCATGGGAAGTCCGGCCGCCCTTTTCTGTGATAATAGCGCTCGCTTTTTTCATTATCGGCTCCCAGTCCGGATCGGTAATTTCAGTAGCTAGGATTTCGCCCTCCTGAAATTCGCTAAGCTTCTTTATGCTTGTGATAATCCTCACTTTACCGCTTGCGATTTTGGTGCCTACGGCAATGCCTGAGACTATCGGCTTTTCGGAAGTCTCGAGTTTGTATTCAACGATTTTCAAATGCTTCTTTTCAGACTGCACAGTCTCCGGCCTTGCCTGGACAATAAAAAGTTCTCCGGTAATTCCGTCCTTGGCCCACTCCATATCCATAGGCATATCCTTTTGAGCCCTCTCCGAATAATGCTTCTCTATTAGAATTCCCCAGCGGGCCAGGGTGAGAATCTCCTCATCGTTTAGGACATAGGTTTCCCTCTCCCTTCTAGTAGATTTAATTTCCTTCGTTGGAATCTTTCCCGAATTCGAATAGACCATCTTGTTCTCCTTGCTGCCTAAAGATTTCCTTATCACCGGTACAAACCCGTCCTCAAGTGTAGGCTTGAAAACTAGATATGAATCCGGCGTCACCTTTCCCTGAACGACCATTTCACCCAAACCCCAGGACGCGTCAATCTCAACGACATTCTTAAATCCAGTCTCAGTATCCAGAGTGAACATGACGCCAGAGCTGCCTTTGTCGCTTCTGACCATCTTCTGTACTCCAACTGATAGCGCCACTTCAAAATGATTGAAGCCTTTGTCCACCCTGTAAGAAATCGCCCTATCGTTCCAGAGAGATGCCATGGCGAGCTTGACCGCATGAATAACTTTTTTGGCCCCAACAACATTTAAATAAGTCTCGTGCTCTCCTGCAAAGCTTGCACCGGGCAGATCTTCGGCTGTAGCGCTTGAGCGCACCGCGGTATCAGCTTCCTGCATGCGGTAAGCATTTGAAAGGTCAAAATAAGCTTTCTCGATTTCTGCCTCTATTTCATCTGGAAAGTCGGAACTCGTAATTTTATCTCTAATCTTTTTGCCCCTCTCCTGTAATTCCAAAATATCTGAAGTATCAAGTCCGTTGAGCGTTTCTTCGATAAAGG
Organism: uncultured Candidatus Saccharibacteria bacterium; assembly: GCA_964464975.1. GTDB lineage: Bacteria > Patescibacteriota > Minisyncoccia > Phycocordibacterales > WO2-35-19 > CAYXKV01. The sequence continues at coordinate 7,512 of CAYXKV010000019.1, forward strand.
AGGCTAGCCTTTCATTATCGATGAAATATCTGTAAGCGTAGGCGGTAACAATAAAGCCGTTCGGCACACGTATGCCTTTGCCCGATAGGGTAGTGTACATCTCGCCTAAAGATGCATTCTTGCCGCCAACCAAAGCGACGTCTCCGTTGCCGACTTGATCAAACCAAAGAACAAATTTTTTATCTTTTTCCATCATTTATTATTTAACATTATAACCAAGTCAGACACATTGCTCCCGAGTCTACCTGTGTATATCCCACCGCAAACCTTTTCAAAATAATTGAAACTGTCATTTCTCTCCAAATAGTCCCCGATTTCCAAACCCATCTGCTCCGATTTGGTGCGAAGGGCCCTGTCGGCTAAGGCACCGGCAAACTCCGTGTTATCCCAGCCGTCTGAGGAAGAGCTTATCAAAATAGTGTGGTCCCTGACGCTTAAAAGAGCGGAGAGGGCGAGCTCCTGATTGCGCCCACCGTCGCCGTCGCCCTTTATCGATACCGTCGTTTCGCCTCCGAACAGAAGACACGTATTTCCCAGAATTTCCGTTGAAGCGAGGTTTTCTCCCACAACTCTTGCTTCGCCCTTAAGCATCTCAGTCTCGATGCTTGCCGAATATCCCAAATTTTCTGCCTTAGTCTTCATGGCATCGAGCGCAGTTCTATTGGATACAACTAAGACGTTTTTCACTCTTTCAAAATACTTTTGATCCTTAGGAGTCTCAACCAAATCTACACAGGACATTCCAACTTTTTCGCAAATTGAATATTTACGCAAAATGTTTTTAGCGTCATCGACGCTTGTCGTGTCTAAAACGGTCGGACCGGACGCCACCATCGAGAGATCGTTGCCCAAAACATCGGAAAAAATAAGCGACACCACCTCCGCCGGAAAGCACAACCGAGCTAGCCCTCCTCCGAGCACCTCAGAGAGATGTTTTCGTACTGTATTCAGCTCATATATATCTGCGCCTGCCTCTGTAAGAGCTTTGGTGATTCTAACAAGCTCTTCGGCGTTTACATTTTTTGGCATCGAAAAAAGCGACGAACCTCCTCCTGATACTAAAACTAAAACCAAATCCCTCTCTGTTACCCCCTTTATCATCTGCAAAATTTCCCTCGTTATCCCTACGTTTATTTCAGAAGGGTAGGGATGAGTACCTTTGTAGGAATCGATTCTCTTTAATATGCCGGATTTGACGTCTACCACGATACCCGAGGTCAACTTATCCCCGATGATCTCTTCAATGGTCTCTGCGCCATCAAAAGCGCACTTGCCTATACCTATAAAAAAAATCCGCTCGTACGACGAACACGCAAAGCTTTTGTCGTCGACGCAAAGCATCCCTCCTTCCATCCGCACTTTTTTGCTTAAAATACTTTTTGTGTCTATGGCAGAAAGCCCAGCCTCAAGAATTTCTAAGCCTTCACGCCTTAATTTCCTTTCTGACGCACTCAAACCTTCAGCTCCGATGAGCTTTTCCTTGTTTAAAATGATAGGCATCTTGCCTAAATTTTACCACAGTATGACTTCTCAGAAGTCCAAACAGTGGAAATAAAATCCAAAAAATGGTCGCGTATTCTGAATTTAGCGCGAACCCATTTTGGCAGATTATCTTTTGAATTTAAATATTTCTGTTAGTGTTTTGATATGAAAA
>CAYXKV010000020.1:0-9015 GCA_964464975.1 uncultured Candidatus Saccharibacteria bacterium
ATTAACGATTAATTATACAGAATCGGTGTCAAAAATTTAGGGTCCGGGCCAAACCGAGAGAGGCCCCTGATAGAGGGAGCTCTTACCGGAGCAGATATGAGAGAGGCTTCCTATGTTTTCCTTTTCGCTACGATGGTCTCCGGCTACATAGCAGGATTCTCTGCTTTCTTTTTTGTTCTTGTTTTTACGGCCCTGTATTACATTTATTCCGCAAATCCTTCTCGGCTTAAGCTCATCCCCTTTTTCTCATCTTTCCTCATCGCCCTTTGTTGCTTATCTGCCGTGCTTGCCGGTTTCTTCCTCCTATCGCCTGTTAAAAATTTGTCAGTATTTCCTGACAAACTTGCCGGCGCTGTCGTTTTGCTTTATTTCCTTTTCGCGAATATCAGGGATATGAAGGATATTGAAGGGGACAAAAAAGCTCACGTCATGACCGTCCCTTTGCTGTTTGGCGATGTTTGGGGGCCCAGGGTGGTAGGAGGGATGGCGGCGCTGGCGTTTCTTCTCGTTCCTGTTTTTGTGGGCATTTATAGCCTATTTGTGAGCGCGGTTCCGGCGGCGGCGGCAATTTACTTCTACATCACCCGCAAGCCTTACGCCGAAAAGCCGGTCTTCAACACCTACTTTTCATTCATCGTGGGCAGCATTATTGTCTTGCTTATTTGATCAGTCTATAAATTTGACTGACGAGAGGATTGACTTCACAAGCATCCTAAGCGCGTCTTCCTTTAATATCGAGAGCAGAAAAATCTCCACTTCCTCTCCTTTTTTGTTTCTAAAATACAAATGATCTTCAAAATGGGTCTTGAGAGTGCCGGCATTTCCCAGATATCTTCCACCAGGCATAAATTTTGCTCCAGGATCCCAGTATAAATAAGCTTTATATTTATCCTGGAATTCAATCACTTCACAGCCCTCATTGCTCTTTTGATCTTCGATAGTACATTCATATTTTGTGGGTGAATTTTTGGGATTATTGTTTCTAGCAAGCACCATATTTGGTTTCAAAACTGTTTGAGCGGTTGTCGGTCCCTCATGAAGCGTCCAGTCAGATGGATATCTAAATTCCACCCCCTTTGCTTTGCTACTGTACAAATTTCCTGACAATGTCTCAGAACCAGAACCATCTGACCCGAAAATTTTGAAGCTTTCAAAAATTGCAACTACATTGCTGTCGCGCTCCAAATTACAGCTTGTAGGTTCGGTGACCGTGTATTTTATTCCATCATTCATAAATACCACTTTTTTCTCGCAAACCATTTCGACGAAAAGCACAGCGCTTCTACCGAGCAAACTTGTTTCCCTCCATGATTCGGCATTCATTTTTTCTGATTCTATACTCGAGCTCTTTTCAGCAGAAACATAAAAATTAACCTTTTCCCACATCCCAGTCTGTTCATCATACTTTTCAAGTTCTAAGTCTGGACTTCCATACGGGTTATCGAAGACGTTTACAAACCTATATCCGTCCGGATATTTAAGTTCAAAAAAGTACTCACTGCTTCTGTAAACTTTCCAACTGCTCGTATCTTTGGCGAGCCGTATTGTCCGGAGTATCTGGTCCAAAGTTTTTCTGTATTCAAGTGTTTCTTCCACTGTCTTAGCGAAAGCCTGTGCACCAACCTGCGCGCCTCCGATGCAGGCTGTCCTAAATGCTCGGGTGGTAGTTCCATGCGATTCAAATTTGTAGTCGGTAGATTCTCCAACTATTAAATCCCAACACGATATGGGGCCAATTGATAACCCAGCCTTGTCATCAGGGCTTTTCACGGACAGGATGTCTTCCTTTTGCCATTCTGGAGGGTATTTCAACTCGTATTTGTATCCTGCGATTTCCCCAGTGAGTGTCTTCCAGTTTTCTATTGTAGGCTCTATTTTTTCAACATTATCCACCACGTTTTTGCCGCTTTTAGTGAAAAGACTTAACTCAGTGATTTTTATTTTGAAAAACAGTAACCATATTCCAGCTAAAAGCACAACAAGTGAAGCTATCAGACCGATTATGATCTTCACTTTTACACCAGGTTTTTCGTTTGGTGGAACGGGTGAATGATCCGGACTCAAGTTTTCATTTTCCATTTATAATGGCTAGTATTAACTAATTTATTATATCAAGATTAGTACTCAATATGTAAAAGAGGTTTGCGGCGGGGTGTGAAGTCGAGGAATTCCCGCTCTGTGTATTCCTCCGGCACCTCGAGAATGAATTCCGAGGGAATATTTGCGCCGCGGCTACCGAATATGGTCCGGCTTTCGGCGTATGAAAGAAAAAGTTTCTTTTTGGCCCTAGTTAGTGCGACATAAAAAAGCCTCCTCTCTTCCTCGCTTTCCTCCTCGCTTACATTTTCGTCCCTATCTTTATCACTCGGAAAGAGTCCTTGCTCAAGTCCGGTGATGAAGACATAGGAAAACTCTAGGCCCTTGCTTGCGTGTACTGTCATGAGCCGCACCGAGTCGCTCCCTCCTTTATCACTGTCCTGGTCGGAGGCTAAAGCGCAGTCCTCCATAAACCTCTCAACCGAATCGTCAAAGCGTTTTCCTCCGCCATTCTCAGCATATAAATGATCATACCTTGATGCCAAGGCGGAGAGCTCCTTTATATTTTCAAGTCTCTCCTGATCTTCCTCGCTTTTGCCAAGCTCCCTTAGAATGCCTGCTTCCTCTGCTATGTAAATCACCGTTTTCGACGGTGGGTTTGAAGCGGCGAAGCTTCTAATTTTTGAAAGGAGGTTTCTAAAGATCGCAAGCTTCAATTTCATTTTTTGAGGAAGCGCGCCTTCCTTGCCCTCAACTATTTTGAGCAGAGTGGTCTTGCCTATTCCTCTCGGAGGTACGTTTATCACTCTTTTGAGGTCAGTGATGCTCTCGGTATTGAACGACAGTCTGATGAATGACAAGATGTCCTTCACTTCCTTTCTCTCAAAAAACCTCGTACCTAAAACTTGGTAAGGAATATTTTTGGACAAAAATTCCTCTTCCAAAACGCGCGACTGGAAGTTAGCTCGGTAGAGAACAGCGATTTCAGAGAGTGGAACTCCAAATTCACGAAGCCCCTTTACTTTCTCAGTTACGAATTGGGCTTCGTGGGCTTCAGTTACCGCCTCGAAAATCCCGATTTTTTCGCCGATTGCGTTTTTGGTGACGAGAGTTTTCTTTTTCCTGTGCTTGTTTTTTTCAATTATACGGTTTGCTACAGCGAGAATGGTCTGAGTCGATCTGTAATTTTCTTCAAGCAGAACAAGCTTTGCGTTTTTATAATCTTTCTCAAAATTTAGGATGTTTCTGATATTTGCTCCGCGCCAGCTATATATGTTTTGGTCTATGTCCCCTACCGCGCAAATATTCTGATGGTCTCGGGCGATAGACTCAGCGATTTTATACTGCACTTTATTGGTATCCTGATACTCGTCTATATGCAGGTATTGCCATCTCGAGGAATAGACATCCCTTATCTCATTTTTTTCCAGAAGTTTTGCCGTCACAAGCAAAAGGTCGTCAAAATCAAGAGCGTTCTCTCTATCCAAGATGCTCTGGTACTCCCGCCACACTTGGCCGGCGATACCTCCGAAATACCCGTCTTGCGCTTCCAAAAAGTCCTCTGCCGTAACAAAATTCCCCTTTTCCCTTGAGATTATGGACAGGATTTTGCCAGGCTCAAACTCTTTTGGGCTCAGATTGATTTTTTCCAGTGCTTCCTTTATAGCCTTTTTCGAATCTCCCCTGTCAAAAATACTAAAATGCTTTTTCACTCCTGCCGCCTTAAAATTTTCCCTGATTATAAAAGCTCCTAGGCCGTGAAAAGTGGAGACGAAAGGCTTGCCCGCAAAAGACACGGGGCGGCTTATCTCGACCTCACTTGCGATGACTGAAGTAATCCTGTCAGCCATCTCTTTTGCAGCCTTGTTGGTAAAGGTGACAGCTAAAATGTTCTCGGGGGCCACCCCCTTTTTTATCAAATTCAATATCCGGTAAGTGATGGTTTTGGTCTTCCCCGCACCTGCTCCAGCGAGGACCAGAAGAGGACCTTCAGTTGCCTCCACTGCTTTCCTCTGGGCTTCATTTAATCCGTCCAAAAAATTACTCATGGGGCTAATATTATCATTTTTGGAATTCACACACATTGTTGACCGCTAACTCTCGTTTGGTAAAATTGTTAACGTGTTTGATGTTTCCAGCAATCTGAAAATATGGCTCAACTGAGCTATAAAACTGTAGAAACCGGAAATTACCATTAATTTTAGGCTTATTTTAACCACAGTAAATGACCCTGATTCGAAAAAGGCTTATTTCATAAAGAGGATCAGGCAATACACACTGTTTTTATCTTTTTTGCTTTCAAGAAAAGCACTCCTTTTTTTTGTTGTCTTAGCCTTGCCAATTTCTGTTTCTGCTGGTCTGTTCAGCACTCTAAGCAGTTTGATTCTAGGAAATTCAGAGGACAAAAGCCTTGTGCCCGAAATGAGCCCGCAGAAGATGTCTCTGCTTGCCGCTGTCTCAGTCCCCGGGTCTCAAAATGCTGAAGGCCCGACTATGGAGAAGGACGCCTTGGTTCCCGATGTCGGACCCTCCGGTTCCGCCGCTGATATTTCATTACACAAGCCTTCAAGCGACCAGATCAGCATATATGTCGTAAGGGAGGGCGACACCCTTTCTCAAATCGCGCAAATGTTCGATGTATCTGTAAACACTATAAAATGGGGTAATGACCTACCGTCCAACACCTTGCGAGCCGGTCAGACATTGGTGATTCTTCCGATTTCCGGTGTCAAACACACAGTAGCGAAAGGTGACAGTCTGAAATCCATTGCCAAAAAGTACAACGGCGATATTGATGAAATAGTGGCCTTCAACGACCTTGACGGATCAGAGCCGCTCGCCGTTGGATCGGTCATAATTATTCCTGACGGAGAGGTTTCCGCGCCTGTGGTTTCAAGGCCGTCATCTCAAGGTGGGTCATCTTCTGGACTTAAGGAGTACAGCGGTTATTATTTGAGGCCTGTCGCGGGCGGCAGAAGAAGCCAAGGATTCCATGGCCACAACGGCATAGACATTGCCGCTCCTGTCGGCACCGAAATACTTGCTTCTGCCGATGGAGAAGTGATCATAAGCAGGACCGGTGGTTGGAACGGCGGATATGGCAACTACATAGTCATAAGACATTCAAACGGTACCCAAACCTTGTATTCCCACAACAGCACAAATCTTGTCTCCGCCGGGGAAAGCGTCAAACAAGGACAAGTGATCGGCCTCGTTGGACGAACGGGTAAAGCCACTGGCCCTCATCTGCATTTTGAAATCCGCGGGGGGAAGAATCCTTTTTAATAAATATTTAACATAAGACTTTTTGTTAAAAAGATGCTAATATGCTTTTGCTGTTAATTTAATAATTTTGGCAATTCAGTTTAGAGTCAACAATCAAATAAGGGCTGAAAGCGTAAGGCTTATAGGGCCGGAAGGTGAGAATCTCGGTGTTTTGAGCACAAGTGAAGCCTTAAGCAAAGCGGAGTCGTTTGGACTTGACTTGGTAGAGGTATCACCAAACACTAACCCTCCGATTGCCAAAATAGTGAATTACGGCAAATTCTTATACGCCGAAAGCAAGAAGCTAAAAGCCGCAAAATCAAAGATTCATACCACCGAAACCAAAAGCGTCCAGGTCAAAATTGGCACTGGCGAAAACGATTTGAACCTGAAAGCCAAGAAAACATCTGAATGGCTTAAGGAGGGCCATCGCGTAAAGATAGACCTTTTCCTGCCGGGAAGAACCAAATATATGGACGAGAAATTTCTAAGGGAGAGGATGGATAGGATTTTTAAACTTATTTCGGAGAACTTTAAAATCGCAGAGCCGCCCAAAAAAAGCCCCAAGGGCTTGACAGCAGTCATAGAACGTGCAAAATAGGTATGCGAATCAGCGCGAATTAGACCGAATGTCGCGAATTGGTTCCGCTTTTGTTTGTGTTATTCGGTTTAATTCGTAAACTTCGTGAAGTCGAACAAATCATTCCTAAAAAGAATCAGGGTTACCAAGAACGGCAAGATGATAGCTCGAAAGATCGGGCAAAATCACTTTAACGCCAAAAACAGTACCAAGACTACCCTTAAGAAGCGAAGGGCTTTTCATGTGATCATGAAAAACAAGGATCGGGGACGTTATCTAAATAATGCATAGCATTTTTAAATTTGGAGCCCATGGTTTTCAGATTGTTCCGATTTAAAAAATTTTAAATTAAAAATTATTAATTTTTTCAGACTATGGCCAGAGTAAAAAAGGGGTTAAACGCTTTAAAAACAAGAAGAAATATCCTTAAACAAGTCAAAGGGTATCGTTTTGGCAGATCGAAGAAAGAGAAGCAGGCTTACGAGGCCATATCGCATGCAGGCACGTACGCTTTTGCCCACCGCAGGGACAAAAAGGGCGACATGAGAAAGCTCTGGAATATCAGGTTAAATTCGGTTTTAAGGCAAAGTGGCCTCTCTTACAGCAAATTTATGGGAGGCTTAAAAAAGTCGAAAATAAGCCTTAACAGAAAGGTTATTTCGGAAATTGCCTTTTCAAATCCAGAATCTTTATCACGTATTATCTCCAAAATCACTTAGTTCTTTTTTTGTGATTTTAATTTTTTACCGATTCCGCTTATTGGGCCTATCCACAGACTTGAAGTCAAGCTATTGCCAAAAAACCTATAAAATATATACTTCTTTACGGAGGTTGAACGGGTGGCACTCGAGACCACCCGTTTGAAAAAGCTTGGAGCCGGGCTTCAGGCAGAATGTGGAGGCCTGTTTGCAAAGGCAGGCAGGGTCGAGAAATTTAAAAATAATAATTTTTAAAAAAATGAATAAAGCAGATTTGGTAAATGCAGTTCATGATAAGCTTGGCGGCACAAAGGTACAGGCCGAGGAAGTTGTCGAAACCCTTATCAATTCGATTGTAAGCACCCTCAAAAAGGGCGGTGAAGTTTCGATCGCAGGACTTGGCATCTTTTCTACAAAGACCCGCGCCGCAAGGACTGCAAGAAACCCGAGGACAGGAGCGACAGTCAACGTCCCGGCTATGAAAGTTCCTAAGTTCAGAGCCGCAAAGGCCCTGAAGGATGCGGTGAAATAATAGGTAGTCAGTAGCAAGTAGCTAGGAAATTTGTTCCCACTTATCAAAAATCCCCACGCTATCAGGCGGAAGGGATTTTTGATTTATATATTTACCAAGCTATTTAACAAGCTCTATGTCCTTTGTGCCGAAGTTTAGAAGAAGCCCGTTTGAAGAAAATTTGTATACATCGAGGCTCCTCTCTTCGATCGAAGGTTCCTTGTATCCTACCAGAAGATCATAAACCAGCTGGTCTTCGGGGACCAAATAAGAGAGGATAATGCTTCTAGATGAGTATCCGTTTATGTAATATGAAGCCAGGCCGTTTATGGGATATGCGAACCTGTGAGCCACTTCCCCACCGGAGCCGGACCTTAAATAATGGAGTTTTATCAGATTGGAATTTCCCCCGAAGCCTATGTTCCCGTTGTTTTCAACAAGTATGTGAAAGGCGACTATCCCCCTGCCCGCTCCGTCCACCTTATCTGCGCTTATGCAAATGCCGCTACCTGGGTAAAGATAAGTGCTGAAGTTTGCGTTCGGTATGCCGCTGCACCCCGTTGACATTGAGGCGTCTCCTCTTCCGAAGGCAATCTTTTCGATTGTGAGCTTCACATTGTCAAAACCTGCAAGGTTAAAAAAAAGCCTTTTGTCTATAAAATCCATTTCCGGATATTTAGCCGTGAGGCTTTCGCTGGTTCCCGTGCTTGTCGTCTTGGAGCCGCTCGTGCTTGTCTTGGTGCCGGTCTTGGCCGGTGTCGTTGACGTTTTTTGGATCTCTTGCGCCTTCTCATCCTCGGCGCTTCCGTCGCCTGTTTGGGTTGATTCCTTATCTGATTTAAGGGCATAAAGGAGCGAGCCGATTATGACCACAGCTACGATTGCATAATAAACATATTTGCTTTTCATTTTGATGGTTAATTATAAGCCAGCATCAAAATATATATTAGCAAGTTTTTATTATTTTTGTCTCGGTGCCGCTCATTGAATGACGTTATTTATCCTGAGTTTATCGAAAGGAGAACCTCTTTTCTGATGCCCGATGCCTGTTCTTCATTTGGAATCGTTAGTACTTGGTAATATTCCAGAAGCTCCGAAGTCCTATCAGATAGCAGATTACTTCAAAATTAAGGAAAATACCAATTCCAATAGAACTCACTCTCTACCATACTCTCCAGAACATTAACGAACTTCACACATTAACAAAAGTAATAAAAAAATAGGCCTGAAAATGTGGCTATGGAGTAGCGGATACTTTTTTGTGAAAAATGAGCGGATTTTTAGATAAAAAGAGCCGCCTGACCAATTGTCAGACGGCAAGACCTTCGTATAAGCGATTCGTAGGAAAAACATGACCAGACAAAAGAACAATAGTTCCATCAGGAAAGCATGCGTCTACACGCTCGACTATCCTGTGAAGTTGCCGATTTTTCATGTCATCTTCGGCCTCATCCTTTGTCAGAAACCAAGAACTGATCATGTTTGCGTCGTATTGGGAAAGACTCGTCAAAGTATAGATCCTGACGAAATCAACTTCCAGAGTTTTGCCGATCAGTTTTTTGTTCCGCTATCTCCGGAGCTCACTTCTTTTCCTCCACTTCTTTTTTGTGGGCGATGAGGTCTTCCAGAACTTCTTTGTAGTTCGGAGGAGGCGGTGAAGTTCTTTCACACCTTTTTGTCCAAGCCTCGATAATTTGGTCGTGGCCTTTCGGAATTAACACATCTCTGATGATTGGGGTACCTTTCAGAATTCATTTTTTAAATTCTAGCACATTCAAAAACTGATGCGTCAGAACCTACCTCGTTTTATATCGCGCAAACGGAATATGGAACGACATGCATTATGTACACTTATGTGCAGCTTTACAACCATGGCCCGGACCCTAAATTTTTGACACCGATTCTGTATAATTAATCGTTAATTA
>CAYXKV010000021.1:0-8976 GCA_964464975.1 uncultured Candidatus Saccharibacteria bacterium
TTTTTTCATATCAAAACACTAACAGAAATATTTAAATTCAAAAGATAATCTGCCTCTTTTTGCAGGTTAGGAACGTGGGCGGGAACTCACATTGTTTGTCCTGATTTTTGCAGAAGAGAGGGCCTTTTCTTGTTCACATAAAGGCTTGACTTATATACATGTATAATTATACTTATCTAAGCGCACCAAGAGGAGTGCAAAAATCAGGACATTAGGAGGCGGGCTCGTTGTCTGCCTCCACATCACAATCTCGTCGTTTGGCGAGATTTCTTTTTGTATAGGGAATAAAAATAAGTTAAAGTAAGAACATGGAAAAGAAGGATTTGGAGCAGGAAATAAAAGAAATTGAAAACCAAATGCTCGACCCCCATTTCTGGGAAGACAAGGAGAGGGCACAGCTAAAAATAAAGGAAATGCAAAAACTCAAAGACGAACTTGAGGGAGTGGGGGAGTATGATCGGAAGGATGTGGTAATGACCATATTTTCAGGAGCCGGGGGCGACGACGCCGAAGATTTTTCGGCCATGCTTCTTAAAATGTATTTCAGATATTTCGACAGGCAGGGATGGAATTATAAAGTGTTGCATCAAAATGAGAATGATCACGGGGGGTACAGGAATGTGACCATTGAGATTTCGGGTAAAAATGCATATGGAACCGTAAAACACGAATCCGGAGTGCATAGGTTGGTGAGAGTTTCGCCATTCAACGCAAACCAAAAGAGGCATACAAGCTTCAGTATGGTTGAAGTCATCCCAAAGTTCGAAAAACAAAACGAGTCTGATATCGAGATAGACGAAAAGGATCTGAAAATAGATTTCAGCAAATCAAGCGGACCCGGCGGACAAAACGTAAACAAAAGGGAGACGGCAGTCAGGATTACCCACCTGCCTACCGGCCTTGTCGCCCATGTCGATTCGGAGAGATCACAGGCTCAAAACAAAGAAAAGGCCACAGCAATTTTGAGAGGTAAAATCTTCAGAGCTCTGGAAGAGCATAAAATTTCCAAAGAAAAGGGAATGTACATAAGCAAGACTACTCAAATAGAATGGGGTAGCCAGATCCGCTCATACGTATTGCACCCATATAAAATGGTCAAGGATCATCGTACAGGAGCGGAGACAAGCAACACCGAATCTGTGCTTGAAAAAGGAGAGATAGATCTATTTATCGAGGCAGAACAGAAGCTGTAATGGTTTGAGTTTATTTTCCACACAAAAAGCGGCTTTCGCCGGCAGTTTTGGTATAATTATGCCGTATCCGCTAACTTAAAAAAATGGAACCAACAAACGAAGATTACAAAAAAATGCTCTCGGAGATAATCAAAAAACAGATAGTTATCCTGGGCCCGCAGATGGCAGTTCTCAAAGCACGCAACGTACCGGGTCTTAGCGTAACCGACGGCGGAGAAGTCACCGGCATTACTGGCGATGAGCAGACCACACTTCAAAAGCTCATTGATGAGTACGTCTCACTTTCGGGCGAGATCGTAAAAAATGCCGTAAATTCAATTTTTGAAAAATATACCTCAGTTAATAAAAACTAAATTATCAAACATGATTACAAAAATTATCTATATAGTCGGAACTGCAATGCCGGTATCGGCTTTGGGAAGCGGTACGGACGAGTCAGTTTTTGAAGACGGCTACGCGTACGCTTCCACCTTTGCAGGCAATTTCTCCTTCCTGCTTTCCATAATTATAGGATTAATCGCAGTTATCTTTGTGTTCAGGTCGGCTGGCAAAATGGGCGGGGGCTTATTCGGTACAGTCCTGAAATATGTCGGCGTAGGCATGGTTTTTGCGTTACTCGGAACCCTGACGACCTTTTTCGTCTCATGGGTGCCGGGATTTTGGCTTAGTGTAGGCAATACCGTCTCATTTTCGATGGCATATATCTTCATGGCTATCGGGGCAAACAAACTGCTTAAAGGCATAATGAAAAATTAGATGAACCAGGCGCTTGATCTTGGCGCTATAAGCACAATTATACTTTTGCCGGTACTGCTACTCGTATTGGTCATTTTTTATTTTGCTCGCAAACTAAAAAAGAAAAACGAAGTTATCGAAAAGGAAAGAGCCGAAACTTCACGGAGACTCTATGAGCTTGCTATTCTCAAGGAGCTTGGAGAAAGGGCTGGCTATTCGCTAAATGTCGAAGAAATACTCGGGATTATCACCGGATCATTAAAGCAGTTTATAAACTACAGTGCAGTCGGCTACATCGTCATAAACCCAGAAAGGCTCAAGCTCAATATGCATCTTGAAGAACCGGTGAGCCGTAAGTTCCTTTCAGAGATGAAGGACAAAATGATAAGTTCTATTTCCGCCTTGACTGATAAATCATACGATCTCGCTCTTGTGGACGAAGTGGTGTCCGGTGCCATTCCTTCGGAAGAGGCTCTGCAGAGCATCGGATCATTTTTCAACATTCCTCTTGTTATAGACGGCACAGTAGAAGGAGTGCTTACCATATCAAATACGAAGCGAGGCATGTACATGGAGAAGGACATGAATGTGCTCTACAAGATGACCAATCAAGCTTCACAGGCTGTGTCCAGATTGCGCGAAGTGGTGGAGATCGAGAAAAGAAAATTGAGCTCTATGGTGGAGAGCATGGGCGACGGGGTGCTTATGGTGGACTCGCGATTCCAAGTGCTGGTTGCAAACCCTGCAATCAGAAAAATAGTGAAATTTGGAAACGAAAAGCCCATCAATATATTCGACTTCGTAGATGCTTTGGGCGGCAAGTTCGACATAAGGGGCAGGCTCGAAGAGGCTGTGGCAAAAAACCTTCCTTACACATCAGAAAAGGTCAATATAGACAGTTCTTTTTTTGAGATTGGCGTTTATCCGGTCACTCACTCCCTTGTTAAGGGAGGAGTGCAAGTGCTAGGTGCTGTAGTGGTATTCCACGATATTACTCGTGACATCGAGCTCGAAAAAGTCCGCGAAGAGTTCACCTCAATGGTGGTCCACGAACTACGCTCACCACTTGATGGCATCAAAAAAATAATCGAATTTATTTTGTCGGAATCAATCGACTCGAAATCAGAGCAGTTCAATGAGTATATGAACATGGTCCATCAAAGCTCAGCTTCGATGCTAGAGCTAGTAAACGACATCTTGGATATTTCGAAACTTCAGGCGGGCAAATTCACCATTGAAAAGGAACAGGCGAGCATAAAAGATGTGATAGAAAACAGAATCGCGTTTTATAAAGTGTCAGCTTCAACACGAAAGCTCTCTCTTGAGATGAATTTAAGCCCAAACCTTCCTGAGACGGCCCTTTTTGATCCGAAGGCAATAAAACAGATACTCAACAACCTATTATCAAATGCTCTTAAATTCACTTCCCAAGGAGGGCTGATCGTGGTTTCGGCTTTTATTTTCGAACCCGGTACCAATCTGCCGGAACCGGAAAAATCGAAAGCTCCGGTTTTCCCTGGACCAGGCGACATAAAGGCCAAGGAGAGATCTCTTTGTGTTGTCATTTCCGATACAGGCATTGGTATCCCAAGCGTTGCCATGGATGATTTGTTTAAAAATTACCAGCAAGCCAAGCTTTCTCCCGTGGCCAAAGATGTCAAAGGTACTGGACTCGGTCTCGCCATAGCCAAAGGTGTGGCTGAAGCTCACGGAGGCACCGTGGGCGCGGTGTCGAAAGAGGGGGCAGGCTCAAGCTTCTTCTTTACAATACCGCTGTAGCTGATAATATGAACATATGAAAAAGATTTTAGTGATTGACGATGATCAATTTTTTGCAAAGTCTCTCGAGACGGCCTTGCCCCAAGACAAGTATCAGGTGGTCGGCTCCGAAGACGGGGAAGACGGACTCTCAAAACTAAAGTCAGAAAATCCTGATTTGGTGATCCTAGATCTCATGATGCCAAAGCTCGACGGCACTGCTTTTCTGAAAAAGCTTAAAGAGTCGGAAGATCTGCCCAAGGTGCCTGTGATCGTCTCCTCGAACCTTTCGAGTGTCAAAAAGGTAAGCGATGTCATGGCCATGGGCGCGGTGGGGTATGTAGTCAAATCCGACGAAAGCATAAATTCGATCGTTCAAGAAGTCGAACGCATTCTTGGCTCTGCCGAATAAACTGGACTTTTCAAAAAATTTCTGCATAATATGTTGCAGAATCCATCTCCCGTCACGCTTTTTAGCGGAGATTGAGGTTGATAGGATAAGGAGTCGAAATGTTACCGTTACCATTGGTGTGGGCAGTGGCTCTTGTTGCGCTTGGTTTGGGTTTTTTGTATGTGGGGAGAGAGATTTCTGGAAATCTTTTCCGCATTTACAGGGGCTGGCGGCTTATTAGAGGTGCAAAACTCTATGGTTCACCGTTCCGGTATAACAAAAGAAATGGTGTCACTTGCATCTGTACGGAGGATGCTTTAAACAGAAGCCTTGATGAATACTTTGTCCGTGCGGAACGTGGCGAAGTTGACGGAACTGCCCCGGTTGTAGTCAAGGTTTTACCATCTTATATTTTCGCGGATAACGAGGAGTCACGAAGACCAGTCCACACTGGCACTTGGTCCGATCTCCTCGAAATTCTAAGGAAAATTCTTGAAAAAGACATTGGCATAAAAAGAAGCGAAGTGGACGAGGGTCACTTCCGTGCCGCGTGCTACGAGTTAATGGAGCGGGACTCAAGGATTTATGTCCCCTATTGCTCCTCGAGAGGCAATCCGGAGGAGAAAGAAACCTTTGGCCGGCAATCCTTTGATGCCGCATGTGATGCAATGCTTGAGGCAGTAGTTTAAATCAAGGGGGTCGGATGCAAAAGCACAACGATATTGTAGCGGCCATATTTCTGACCATCGTGATTCTTGCTTTAGTTAGTGGGGCTGCGATGGAAATCAAGAAGGGCAAATTTGGAGACCAGAGGGGCGGCAGCGCCCCTTTTTTATAAAAACTTGACGATGAGGTCGCCGAAGTAGACGGCTAGGAAATTGCTTGGCAGAAGGCCCAAAATAGTGCCGAAAACATAGTCGGTTTTGCCTATTCTAGAAACCCCCATAAGAACATTGAGGACGTTAAAGGGCATGATGGGTGCGATCCGCAAGAGGATAAGATCCCAAAGCCCGTCGCTACCAAGCCTCTGGTTGTATTTGTCTATGAGTCTTGCGTATTTGTGCTGCAGAATGCTCTCAACCCACTCTTTGCCAAGTTTACGGGAAAGAAAAAAAACGAACATTGAATTGATAAATCCGGCGATAATGGTATAGATTAATCCCCAGCTGAATCCAAAAAGCACTCCGGATGCCGCCATAAACGGCGTCGAGGGCAAAAAGGTCACCCCTATGATATAAATAATCATGAAGACAAGAGGAGCATATATACCAAAGCCTCCGACTTCTCGCCTTATACTTAAAAAGTCGATATTTACTCCCCAAATTGCGTAAATCGCAGCAAAAGCAATAACAGAGCAAAGAAAAACGACAAAAAAGATTTTTTGCAATTTCTTCCAATTCATTTTTCAATTATTATAACAAATATGATTTTATACGGCGCTCCCGTGAGGAATAAAATAAAAGAGGAACTTATAAGCAGGATTGAAGGACTTGGGCGCACCCCGAGCCTTACAATCATCCAGGTCGGAGACAGGGAAGAGTCCAATCTTTATATCAAAAACAAAATCTTATTCGGAACGGAAATCGGAGTAAAAGTTTTGAGACTGAATTTGAAAGAAGAAACCGAACTCGAAGATGGAATAAAGAGGCTAAACGAAGACAAAGAAACAGACGGAATAATTATTCAATTGCCCCTGCCAGAAAAGTTTAATACCAAAAAGATATTAAGCTTGATTAATAGAAAGAAGGACGCGGACGGGCTCATTTCCGGAAGCGCGGTAATTCCGGCAACGGCACGGGCGGTTCTTGCCCTGCTTGAATATTACAAAATCGAGGTCAGGGATAAAAAAACGGCCGTCGTAGGGCAGGGAATTTTGGCAGGCAGACCTATTTCAGAAGAGCTTGAGAGGAGAGGGGCCTTGGTGCAGAGAAGCGATATCAAAACTCCAGAAATTTTCCGGATAACGAGGGAATGCGACATTTTGGTCTCAGCAGTCGGCAAGCCATACCTGATTACAAAGGACTTTGTTAAGCCCGGTGCCGCAGTTATAGATGTAGGAATAAGCAAATTAGATGGCAAAACTGTCGGAGATGTTAAGTTAGATGAGGTTTCTCAAATTGCCGGATCCGTTTCGCCAGTGCCGGGAGGGGTCGGACCGGTGACCGTAGCCTGCCTTTTTTGGAATGTTATTGATTTGTGTTATAATGGCACGGTCGTAAAAAACATTAACAGTTAATAAAAAATATTATGAACATAACCCAAGTTTTTCAGGAAGATGGAGGAAAGCGCCTTGCAAAATGGGGCACTATCGCATTGGTATTATTTTCCATTTTCCTTTTAGTCAGAGTCTTAGGCGATCTCAAAAAGCTACCTAATGCCGGAAAAGAGATTTATCCACAATCAACCGTGATGGTGAGCGGGGACGGAGAGGCCTACGCCATACCCGATGTCGCCACTTTCAACTTCTCAGTTGTAGAAGTTGGCGCTACGGTCAAGCAAGCCCAAGAAAAAGCTGACCAGAAGATCTCAAAAGCACTATCCTCAGTGCGCGAGACAGGAATTGAGGAAAAGGATATCAAAACGACAAACTACAGCGTTTATCCGAAGTATGAATGGGAGCAGACTTACTGTATCCAGATGGTTGGTGCCGTCTGTCCTCCGGGCAAAAACGTGCTTACCGGCTACGAAGTCAACCAGACCATTACAGTCAAAGTGCGCGATGTGGAAAAGGCGGCCGACCTTGTCACTAAGGTCGGAGCGGCCGGCGTATCCAATATAAGCGGTCTTGAATTTACGGTAGATGACAAGGAGAAGTACATAGAAATGGCAAGATCACAAGCAATCGAAAAAGCCAAGAACAAGGCCAAACAACTTGCAAAAGATCTAGATGTAAGACTCGGAAGAATGCTCTACTTTAATGAAAACGGTAATTACGTTCCTTACTACGGAATGGATTATGCAATGGGACTCGGGGGGGGCGAAAAAGGAGGAGTCGCGGTATCCAGGGCGGAATTGCCTACGGGCGAAACTAAGATTGTCTCTCAAGTGACCATTACCTACGAAATCAAATAGGCATTAGTAGCCGATCTAGTAGCTAGTATCAAGACTAGAAAACCGAAAGCCGCCGCGCACTGCAGTGCGCGGCGGCTTTGCTGGTGTGGGGTTGCTTTGTTTTTTATTTTGTGTATAATTGAGACAACTTAATATTAACGCCCCGGGAGGGGTTTTTTGTTAGAAAATTAAGGAGCATTGCGACTATAATTTTCAACTACCCCGCACCAAATTTTGCAGAAATTAGCTGAATATGCATAATAATAACGTAAGAATCAATATTGAAAATAAAAAATTGTCATTGACAATTTTTTGGAACGAATTAATAGCAAAATTGGTGCGGGGTGATGATTTTTATAATCACTTCGTTCTTTAAAAATCTATCATGTCAATCACAAATTATTTGAGGGAAACAAAGGGAGAACTTTCACATGTCAACTGGCCAACCAGGAGGCAGTCGATCGTCTTTTCGATTGTTGTCGTTTTGGTTTCGGTGCTGGTAGCCTTGTTTCTGGGATTTTTCGACCTTATATTCTCCAGAATTTTGAATTTAGTAATTGGTTAATAAACGTTAGTCGCTGATCGCGAGACGCTGAATTGCTCGCGACTAGCGCCTAGAAACTAGCCACTATATATGAGCAAACAACAAATACAAGAGGGCAGAAATTGGTATGCCATTCACACATATTCCGGCTATGAAAACGCGGTCATGCGCAACCTCAAGCAAAGAATCGAATCCTTGGGAATGGAGGACAGGATTTTCAATATTATAGTGCCGACCGAGAAAAAGATAAAGATAAAGGGCAACAAAAGAGTAGAGGAAGAAGAGAAAATATATCCAGGTTATGTCCTTGTGGACATGATCGTGACCGATGATTCGTGGTATGTGGTGCGCAATACCCCGAGAGTTACAGGGTTCGTTGGGTCTGGCGTTTTCCCGGTGCCCCTTGACGAAAAGGAAGTGGAAAATCTTTTCAAGAGGATGAACTCGGATACTCCAAAGCACAACATAGATCTCTCGACAGATGACGCGGTCAAGATAGTTGACGGACCGTTTAAGGATTTGGAAGGCAGGGTGGGAGAAGTGGACGAGGAGAGGGGCAAGGTCAAGGTTTTGGTGCCCATGTTTGGCAGGGAAACTCCGGTAGAATTGGATTTTCTTCAAGTAAAGAAAATTTAACCTCACCCCCACCCCTCTCCTGGGAGCAGGAGAGGGGAGTTGCGATATTTTGGTGTTTATAGTATTGTTTTTCAACACATGGCAAAAAAGGTATCGAAAAAAATAAAGCTTGTTATTGCGGCGGGCAAGGCTACGCCCGCTCCTCCTGTCGGCACCGCATTAGGACCTGCTGGGATAAACATCGGTGAATTCGTTACCAAGTTCAACGAGGCTACAAGAGGCATGGAGGGGCTTGTACCGGCTGATATTTCTGTCTATGAGGACAGGACTTTCGATTTTGTACTCAAAACTCCTCCGGCCTCGAGTCTCATACTCAAGGCTCTCGGAATAGAGAAGGGGGCGGGCAAACCTCCGGCCCAAAAAGTGGGCACTATCACCCGCAAACAGCTCGAAGAGATAGCCGAAAAGAAGATGGTCGACCTCAATGCAAACAATCTTGAGGCAGCAGTCAAGATAATCGCCGGCCAGTGCCGAAGCATGGGGGTAGAGGTGAAATAAGAAACATCGACAGATCGTTGCATAAATAAAAAAGAAACGCCGCATGGCGCTTTCTTTTTTTGTAAAGTCAATATTTTCTTTTGAATTTCTGAGGTGTAAATTTCAGAAAGACTGAAAGGCACCCACACCCCTGAATTTAAAAATATTTTGTTGAGGAATTTTTCTTGAAA
>CAYXKV010000022.1:0-8954 GCA_964464975.1 uncultured Candidatus Saccharibacteria bacterium
AAATGAATATTACTTTTAATAGCGCCATTTTAGCATTTTTATAGATATTTGTTATCAACTTCCCGCCGACAAGCTTGCCTAGACTCCCAAGCGGGTTAGCGTCATTCCTTGGGTGTATAAGCTAATTTAAAAAATATGCAATCAGCACAAATATTGAGTCCTGTAAGGGGTTTTCAGAAAAAAGAGGAGGTAGTGGTGCCAATAAAGTACTGTCTCTATGCCCGAAAAAGCACCGAGCAGGAGGAGAAGCAAGTCCTTTCCATAGATAGCCAGATAAGAGAAATGGAGAAGTTGGCGGCAAGTGAAAATCTGCAGGTCATGGAGATTAAAAGAGAATCTCACTCTGCCAAGGAAGCGGGACAACGGCCGGTGTTTAATGAAATAGTAGAAGAAATCAGGCGGGGCAAATTTGATGGAATACTAACTTGGGCACCTGATCGAATTGCTCGAAATGCAGGTGATCTCGGTAAAATCGTGGACTTTATGGATCAAGGACTCTTGCGAGAAATCCGAACCCACAGTCAGTATTTTAAGAACTTTCCCAATGACAAGTTCATGCTCATGATTTTAGGTAGCCAAGCAAAACTTGAAAACGATAATAAAGTGGAAAATGTAAAAAGAGGGTTAAGAGCCAGATGCGAAATGGGATTATGGCCATGCACTGCTCCGACAGGATATTTGAACTCAAAAAATGTGGACAAAAAATGCCATGTAGAAATTGATCACCACAGAGCACCTATAATTAAGAAGGTTTTTGAAAAAGCGGCCTACGAAAAATGGAGTGGCAGGAGAATACATTTATGGCTCAAAAATGACCTAAAATTTAAAACCAAAAACGGAAAATTTTTAACTCTGAGTAATATTTACATCACTCTTCGAAACACCTTCTATTACGGAGCCTTTGAATATCCAAAAGGAGGAGGTCTGTGGTACCAGGGCAAGCATGGGCCTCTGATTTCCAAAGAACTCTTCGATAAAGCGCAAGAAAATATGATTGATTATAAAGAGCATGGCGAGCATAAGGAGTTCGCCTTCACTAAGCTAATGTCCTGTGGATTATGTGGATCAGGCATTACGGCAGATGAGAAATTCAAGAAACAGAAAAACGGTAATGTTCACCACTATATTTATTATGGATGCTGCAGGTTTTATGACAAAAATTGCAAGTCGGGGTATATAAGCGAGGAGGATCTGATAGAGCAACTGGCGGAACTTATGGACAAAATTGACTTAGACGAAATTGGTATGAAAGAGCGAATCAAAACCGAGATTGAAAGACACAAAAAATTCCAGTCGAGCTTACTTGGACAAAAAGCTGACAAAGTTAAAGTGGATGATATTGATATAAGAAACTATGCCAAATATATTCTGAGAGAAGGGGCGATCCAAGAAAAAAGGGAACTGTTGTCATGTCTGCAGAGCAGGTTACTTCTAAACAACAAAAAAATTAAAATTGGGGTTGAAGATCTCTCAGATAATAAAGTTCTTCAAAATTAATAAAAACACTAAACTCAATAAAATCTACTTACTCATTTCCTAAAATATGAATTTGGGGCATAATTATGGTTTATGAATCCCGAACGTATATCATCAATAAATAAAGTAGTTGGCGGCACATCAGAGCAACAGGAAACAGTAGCTAAGAAGATAGAAGAGGAATTTTTGGAAGAGAAGTGGTATGAAAATTTTGAGAGGGAGAAAACAAACGAAGAGAAAGAAATTATAGAGGGGGTCATACTAAAATTAAACGAGTTTTTATCTCAATATGGGGCAAAACCTCTTAATCTAAAAGAAACCCATATTCACATACTGGATAGGTCAAAAATGTCTGACGACAAGATTAAATTTTATGAAGAAAATTACAGAGGTACGAGTGCATTTTATGAGCAAAATGATCAAGATATCACCGTTTTTGGTTGGACCATAAAAAGTCCTCTACACTTTGCCGATGTTGTAGTTCACGAACTTGTACATTTTTTAGCGTTCAATACCGTCCAAGTTGCAGAGGGTTATGAAAACAATTTTGCCTCTCATAGAACAGGTTTATCTGTTCAACAGAAAACTATTCCTACTCAAAAAAACAAACTCTATTTCCATGATATAGACGAAGCTGTCACGGAGGAGTTGGTAAAAAGATTTTATCCTCAATTGCAGGACATTTCTTTGCTAGAGAACGAGTATAAAAATGTTATGAGAGCAAGGGAAAAATATTCTAATCCTGATGTTTCCTCGGTTAGAATCAAAGAAATTGAGATTGAACAAGTTCCGCTCCTTGAAATAACAATGAAAGATTTTGCTTATCTAGAAACAAGGAAAAAATTCAATAATCTCATAAGAACAATTTACGAGAAGAGAAAGAATGATTTTTCCTCAGAGGAAGACATATTTAAAATTTTTGCTAGGGCGGCTATGACAGGAGAAGTAAAAGATTTGGCAACTCTCGTGGAATCAACCTTGGGCACCGGGACCTTTAAAAAAATAGCTCAATCGTTAGATGAATTTAATCAAGAAAAATAACTTTTATTGGTGATTTTTTGTTTACCAAAAAGGTTCTAGTCTCAACTTCATGCCGAATTTGACTCTTCAAAAATACTGCTCCATTGAGCCATCTCGGTCGGTCTCACTGCGTTGTGCTCCCATCAGGAATCGAACCTGAATCGCAAGATCCGCAATCTTGCATTTTATCCATTAAACTATGGGAGCAATATAGAAAGACAATAACAAAAAACCCGGCTTTTGACGAGAGTTTTTTGCTCTTATTTTGAAAGTTTTTTTACTAGCCTAGACTTTTTTCGGGCAGCTGTGTTTTTCTTGATCACACCCTTCTTGGCCGCTTTGTCGATAGCCTTCTGGAGTTTGGGAATTAGTTTTTTAGCTTCCTCAATTTTATTGGCCGAAAGGAATTTTCTATACTCCTTGACCACACTCTGCATATTGCTTTTCCTGCGCAGGTTAAACATCCTTTTCCCTTTAGAGGAACGCAAGGCCTTTTTTGCTGATTTTGTGATTGGCATATTGATAGTAAGTAGCCAGCATCCAGTATCTAGTATCTGGAAAGTGGTAAAAGAACAATAACAGAAGCATTGGTTTTTTGCAATAAGTGTAAGAAGCGTGATTTTGCTATATTATACCTAGCTGTTGGCTACTTGCCCCTAGCTACTAATCCATGTTCGGCCATATAACAGGCAAAATAATAGATCTGAAACCAACGCGGGCCGTTGTCGACGCGCATGGTGTAGGTTTTGTAATCAATTCGACAATAAGCTGCCTTGAGAGGACGCGCCTTGGGCAAGAAGCGAGCTTCTGGGTACACACTGCAGTTAGAGAAAACTCCATAGATTTATACGGATTTTCAGAAGAAGAAGAGCTCGGGATCTTTGAACTTCTGATCACGGTTTCCGGCATAGGCCCGAAGTCGGCGCTTGGAATTATCGGAGTGGCCGGAATGAAAGCCATCGAAGAGGCGGTGTCGACAGGAGATACTTCTTCTCTCACTAAAATTTCGGGCGTGGGCAAAAAAACTGCTGAGAAAATCGTTCTTGAATTGAGTGGCAAACTCAAATCTTCGTCCAAAAGAGGCCGAGGCTCTAGCGAGGATATAGATGTATTCGAAGCTCTCAAGTCTTTGGGGTACAGAGAACGCGACATTCAGGAAACTATAAAAAACCTGCCTGAGGGCCTAGTCGGGACAAATGAAAAAATAAAGTTTATTCTCAAAAACTTAGGCAAATAGCATGCCGTGAGCAAAACAAAATGAAGGAGTCTAAAATCATAGAAAGGATATTGGATATCGGCAGAAAGATTATTCCAAAGAGAATCTTCAGGTTTTTCCAGCCTTTTTATCATTATACTTTGGCGGTACTCGGAGCAGTATTATACCGTTTCCCCGCAAAAAAACTAATAGTCATAGGAGTAACCGGTACTAAAGGTAAGTCCACTGTGGTTGAACTGGTGAACGCTATTCTTCTTGCCGACGGCAAAAGGACCGCCCTTGCAAGCACTATAAAGTACAAGATAGGCCACAAAGAATGGCGCAACCTCTTCAAGATGACCTTGCGAGGAAGATTTTTTACGCAGAGCTTCTTACGTCGTGCGGTAAAAGAGGGCTGCACCCACGCTGTAATTGAGGTCAGCTCCGAAGGTGTCCCCCAGTTTAGGCACAAATTCCTTTACATGGATGCTTTGATTTTCACCAATCTTCATCCGGAGCATATCGAATCGCACGGTTCTTACGAAAATTACTTGAAGGCAAAGCTTTCAATCGCAAAGGAGTTAGAGATTTTCTCTGGCAACTGCGGGATAATTGTTAACAAAGACGACAAAGAATCAGAAAAATTTCTCGCTCTGGACATCAAATATAAAATACCTTACTCCATAAACGATGCTACGAACGTCAAGGTAGACGAGAAAGGCTCTTCCTTCCAAATCGGCAAGACAGTGATACACAGCAAACTTCCGGGTATTTTTAATGTTTCGAACATGCTTGGAGCAGCCGCCTGCGCAAGATTTCTCGGTATCGGCGAAACCGCGATAAAGCAGGGACTGGAGAGCGCGAAAATGGTTCGGGGAAGAATGGAGAAGATAAATCAAGGACAGGAATTCGATGTAGTCGTGGATTACGCCCACACCCCGGACTCTTTGAGGGCGGTTTACGAGACGTACAAGAAACACAGGACCATATGTGTTCTGGGCAATACCGGAGGCGGGCGTGACAGATGGAAAAGGCCGGAAATGGGAAAAATAGCCGATGAATACTGCGATCACATAATACTTACCAATGAAGATCCTTATGACGAAAATCCCGTTAAAATCGTGGACGAAGTGAGGGCGGGCATCAAGACAAAACCGGTTGAGATAATTATGGACAGAAGAGAGGCTATTCGAAGAGCGTTAGAGAAAGCTCACAGCCTTCGGCTCGCTTCGCTCGCTCAAGCTGATCAAAACCGAATAGCAGTTTTGATCACCGGCAAAGGTACTGATCCATACATCATGGGCCCTAAAGGAACAAAACAAGAATGGGACGATGCGCAGGTAGTCCGCGAAGAACTTTACATAATTATGAATAAAGAGTCATGAGTTATGAAAAATAATATACTTTGATTTTAGCTTAATTCATGATTCATAATTCTTTATACAAAATAGATGCCTGAACTTCCAGAAGTTCACACAACCGTTGAGGGCTTGAGGAAAGCAATTATAGGCAGGACTATAAGATCAATATGGTCTGATTTTCATATTGGCACTGCTCACGGACATAAAAAAAATCTCAAGAATGAAATATATTATAAGGATTTTGCGAAAAAGGCCATCGGATCTAAAATTAAATCAGTAGAAAGGAGAGGGAAAAATATTTTGATTCATCTCAGCAACAGACACACCATCATTGTTCACATGAAAATGACCGGGCATTTGATGGTTGGCGATTATCAATTCCAAAATTATATTTCCTCGCTTAGCACGCGTAAAAACCTGCGAGCTTTTCGCTTTGCTCGCTCCGTCGAGCTGCGCACGACACGCTCGGAAAATAATTTTGGAATTTGGAAGTCAGTTAAGAAAGGTCCGTTAAGTGATCCTCAAAATCAGTTTATTCATTTTGTGGCTACTTTATCAGGTGGATCTTCGGAAACTTCAGGGCACGGGAATCATTTGGTCCTTTCCGATATGAGAAAATTTGCCTCGATCTGCATTGTTAAGGATGATGGGATTCCCGAACATGAAGGTCTTGCGTCTCTCGGGCCAGACCCGTTTGACATGGACAAGAAAAAATATATTGAAAAAATTCATTCCAAGAGGCATACGCCGATAAAAAAAGTTTTGTTAGACCAGAGCGTAATCGCGGGAATCGGTAACATTTATTCTGATGAAATTCTCTGGGATAGCGCAGTCCATCCCCTGTCTAGGTCGTCAAATATACCTGATAAAGCAGTTTTAAAAATGTATAACTCAATGAGAAAAATCTTAACCAAGTCTATAAAACTCGGCGGCGATTCGATGTCGGATTATAGGAATGTTTTAGGTATGAAGGGTGGATTTCAGAATTTTCACAAGGCATATAGAAGAACCGGACAAAAATGTCCAAAATCCGGGTGTGGAGGTATAATTAGGCGCATAACCGTAGGTGGCAGGAGTTCCCACTTTTGCCCTATACATCAGAAAAAATATTGAAATGAAAGAGCCTGTATTAGTAATAATAATTCTCATAGTAATTTTCGGATTTGCATATAAGCCGATGCAGAATTCCGCATCGAGAAAGTCAGCCGGCACCGGCGGGCCGGCCGCGTCAACTATTGGAGACAAAAACCCCCTAGAGCCACTTTCTAACAAGGAGATCACCGAGCAGATCAAGAAGATTGAGAAGGAAATCAACAAATTCGGCAAAGACTTCGGCAAAGGAGTAAGCGAAGCCGTGCGCTCGCCGTATTACGGGAAAATAGATATGTCCAATATATCCGGAGTCCGCCGCAACGATCCGAGCAAGGAATACTTCACACTAAACACAAAGCTTGCCAAAAACGAGACTCTAAACATTACCGGATGGTATTTCAAGAGCAGCGTTACCGGATATTTCGCCATGATCGGTAGGGCGGCAGTCCTGCCATTCCCTTTCACTAAAACAGAACAAGATATTGTTTTGCAATACAAAGACAGGGTATATGTGGTCAAAGGTTTTTCTCCTATCGGCATTTCCTTCAGGACGAACAAGTGCACAGGATTCTTCGAGGAAAACAGGACTTTTTATCCAAGCCTCTCTAGGCAGTGCCCTCTTCCGGAGGATGAGAAACTGCCCAGATTTTCAACCGATCTTGATCGCGATGAGGAATGCAGGGAAATCATTGAGGATATCCCGCGCTGCACTACGGTGGGCAACGAGTTTATCCGTGACCTTCCTGACACTGTACCCTATTCCTGCAAGGTATATATGACTACCCAGATAAATTACAATACCTGCGTTGCAAAACACTTCGGCGACACTGATTTCCCCGGCAACCAATATAGAGTCTATCTCAACAAATTCGGTCCTCTCTGGCGAGAAAAAAACGAGACCATAACACTCTATGACCAGAACGGCCTTCCGGTGGATTCGATTTCCTACTGATTTTCGGTCAAGGAATAGAGCACCACACCCACTGTAACCGCAACATTTAAAGATTCCTTCCCGAGCTTGGTCTTCTGAGGGTGATTAGCCTCTCGAACCAAAAAGCCTTTTATTGGTATTTCAGCTACCGCATCACAGAGCTCGAGCTCTTCTTTGCTTAAGCCGCTTACTTCATTGCCAAACACAAGCCCAAGCTGTAAATTTGAGGAGGCAAGTTTTTTTATCTGTTTATAGTCCACGGAGTTCTCGGATTGTTCAACCGCAACGATTAAATATTTCGGAAAAGCTTTTTTTATATTTTCAATCGCTTCGGAGAGATTCTCCGCTTTCTCCCACTTGACGGATTTTTCCGCGCCAAGAGAAGCTTTGCAGAGCTTCTTGTTTTGTCTTCCGAACCTGTCTTCCGGTGACGGCGTATAGCCGCAAAGTATTATTTTCGAAACACTTAGAGCATCGCAAGTACGGAAAATAGAGCCGACATTTTCACTACTCCTGATATTGTGGAGAATCACGCTAATCTCAAATTTTATGTTGGCTAATTTGGCCATATTAAGTTATTCCTTTGCTTCAATTGTTATAATTTAACCGAATTAATCCCGATGTCCAATTATGAAATTGTTTAGTATAATTAGGTAAATTAGAAATTAGATTAGTTTTTATGCTCAACCCTTTTCCTGACCTGCTGGTATATTCGCTTCTTGCGCCATTAATTCTTCGTATTGTGGCTGGATTTATATTTGTTGACCTCGGCAAGCTTTCGTTTAGAGAGGAAAAGGAGAGATGGAAAATATCTCTGGGAGTCCTCGGGATTTCAAATCCCATTTTGGGTGTAAAGATCCTTGGACTTGTTGAAATTATCGGCGGACTTATGCTTATTGTTGGATTCTACACCCAGATTGCAGCTCTGATCCTTGCGACTTTGACTCTCGCTCAAGTCTACATAGAGTACAAAAACCCCGAGGTTTTGAAAAGAAATATTGTTTTTTACCTCCTTCTCTTTGCCATTACCATCTCCCTCCTCTTCTCTGGAGCCGGCGCCTTCGCCATGGACCTTCCTCTTTAGAATTCAAGGACAAAAGTGGAAACAGATAATTTTCTGTGTTATATTTCTGTCGTCTTTCATTCCGCCCATAGCTCAGTCTGGTAGAGCAGTTGCCTTTTAAGCAAATGGTCCTAGGTTCGAATCCTAGTGGGCGGACACTGAATTCGTTATCATAACTCAAATACAACCCTTATTTTTAGGCACATTTTTTGTATTTTTTATAAAACACAGAAAAAATTTGACTTTAATTTTCATTCGTATATAATACGGATATATCCAGACGAAAAGGGGTCCGAAAAGTGAAGGTGCTTTAGGCACCCTTTTCATTTTCTATTTTTATTATATTCCAGTTTCATTCTGATGTCACTTCTATCAAGACTATCAAATAATTCGTTACTTAAAGAGTTGTATAAAGAAGAAGCAAATTTTTTGTTAGGGAAAAGTATTTTCTTGAATTTATTTTTCTTTATTAAAAAATAATCTATGACTTTTTTATAATCTCCATCTCCAGACACTAAAATTACTTTATTAAAATCTTTGTTATCAATCAGATTTTTCATTATTTCAAACACAATATCTGTATCTACATTTCCTTTCTTTTCTCCTTTCAAGTTCGGACTATGTTCTTTAAATAAGGTAATAAACCCTGCCTTTTTCAAGTTGTCATACAAATCTTGCTGTTCTTCTGATACATATCCAAGAAAATAATACGCTTCTTTAATTTTATATTTGTCTTTTAAGTAAATTCTGAATTTATATAAATCAACTTGTAGTGGACCCCTTTCTTTAGACACTAATTCCGTGTCTGCATTTTAG
>CAYXKV010000023.1:0-8413 GCA_964464975.1 uncultured Candidatus Saccharibacteria bacterium
CACTTAGGCCAGCCTCCGGTCATACCCCATCCGCTTGCGGTGGGGTTAGTTGATTATACCACACAAAAAATGCCAAGGGTTCCCCTTGGCATTTTGGGGAGGGAGTAATTCACATTCTGAATGCGAGGAATTTGAGTATTTTGTATAATTGAAGCATGTCTAAATTTCAGCTTGTTCTGACGGCAGTATTCGGTGTTTTTATCGTGGGAGGGATCATCATCTTTGCTGCTTATCGTGGAAGCTCGAGCGAAAAAGTAAGCGTCACGGTCTGGGGAACTATATCACCGACCACTTTTTCTGACATACTTAGATCTACTGCCCTGTCTGAGAACAAGCTCTATACTGTCCAATACGTCCAAAGAGCAGAGGATGAATTTGATCAAGCGTTTGTGGAAGCTCTTGCTTCTGACCAAGGGCCGGATATCTTCATGCTTCCGAGCGAAAAAGTTCTTAAGCACCGCAACAAGATTTTCCCCATTCCGTACGATATTTTCACCCAAAGGCAGTTTAAAGACCTTTTTATAGAGGGTTCAGAAATTTACATGGCTCCGGAAGGAGTTTTGGGCTTGCCGATTTATTCCGACCCTTTGGTCATGTACTGGAACAGAACTATGTTTACGGAGGCGCAGCAAACACAGCCTCCAAAGTATTGGGACGAGTTTTATAGTCTTGCGTCCAAGATGACGGTCAAGGACGGCGCTTTGAATATCCAGAAAAGCGGAGTTGCTCTCGGGGAACTTGCAAACATTTCCCACGCCAAAGAGTTAATCCTCAATCTGGCCATGCAAGCCGGTACTCCGGTGACTATCTGGGGCAGAGTCACTCCCCAGAGTGTATTTATAGAATCTTTCAACAAGGCATTTTTGCCGGCTGAGGCAGCAGTGAACTTCTTTACCGAATTCAGCAATCCAGCTAAAAATTCGTATTCGTGGAATCGGTCGCTTTCAAACTCGACTAACATGTTTTTAGGCAATAATCTGGCCATTTACTTCGGTTTTGCTAGCGAAATCGCCGGACTTCAGGCTAAAAACCCAAACCTGAATTTCGATGTTGCTGTAATACCTATGTCCCGCGAAGGAGGAAGCAACGTCTCCTTTTCGCTTTTTAATTCACTCGCTATCACCAAGGCATCAAAAAATAAAAGCGCTGCTTTTGCCGTGGCCTCGATACTTGTAAGCAAGGAAGGAGCCAAGATAATTTCCGATACTTTGGATCTCCCACCCGCAAGGCGGGATTTGCTTTCAGAAAAACAGACAAGCGCTTTCAAGAGTGTCTTCTATGAGAGCGCTATAAGGTCTAAAAGCTGGCTTGACCCGGATCCTGTAAGTACCGATTCTATTTTCAGGAACATGATCGAGTCCATCACAAGCGGCAGGGCGCGCTCTGGCGAAGCGGTAGCTCGGGCGAACCAAGAGCTCAATGCTCTCCTTGCTAAATAGTATGAACATGATTACCCACATATTTGCAAAAGACGAAGCAAAGAAATATTTTGTCTTCGCCGCGTCCGCCTTTTTCGTCCTGCTTCCACTACTTTCCCTTGCTCAAAATCCGACTCCTCTTGTTACGACCGACTGCGGATATATCGGGAAAGATGGTTTTGTGGAATGCAGATGGCCGCATTTCCTGGCTTTGGTGCAGAGGGTTATCAGTTGGGTCATTTGGATGGCAGTGCCTTTCGCGACGGCGGTATTCGCTTTCGCGGGATTTAAATATATGATGTCGGGGGTAGTGGACAAAAAGAAAGAGGCCATTGAGATGATGCAGAAAGTTTTTTGGGGACTTGTGGCCATACTCTCGGCTTGGCTCATTGTCGATACCATCCTCGACGCACTCTTGAGCGATGCTTTTAAAGATGTGGTAAATTTAAAGTAAAAACATGCACAAATTAATGCAATATTCGGATAAAATAAGGATAGGGATCATCATTGCAGTTATGCTCGTATCGGTATTAGGCAATTTTGCATATGCCCAGACGGTGCAAAACCCACCGGCTCCCGCGGTCAACAACCCGACATTTAAGATAACATTTGCGAATCCGTTTAAAGAAAATACGATTTACGGTCTTATTACCACTATAATCAACGATATTTTGATGCCCATAGGCGGAGTGATCGCGGTTGTTATGATCATTTACGCCGGATTCAAATATGTCACTGCGGGAGGCAATACCACGCAGATTGCAGAGGCGACCAAAGCCCTGCAGTATGCCGTGATCGGCGCGGCCATACTTCTCGGGGCTTGGGTCATAGCAAATGCTATAAAGGAAACCATAGATGAACTTAAGAAATAGAAAATGAATCCCCAATCATCAGACATAAAAACACTTGGCGATGTCATAAACCTCTTTGTCGAAATCGGCCTTGCCCTTATCCCGTTTATGGGAGCAGTGGCTTTCGTAACATTCCTTTTTGGGGTAGCCAAGTTTATAAAAACTGCAGGCAATGAAAAGGAAATAAAAGACAGCAAAAAATTGCTCATATGGGGAGTTATCGGCATGTTTGTGATGGCAACCATATGGGGAATCATCACCTTTCTCAAGGGGGAGTTCAACTTTCCCGGAGGAGTGGGCATACCGCAGATAAAAGTAAAATAATATGAAAAAATTCATACTGATCTTGTCTCTTTTTCTGCCGAACATGGCTCTTGCCAAGGGGGCCATAGATATTATCAACGCAGGCTATGGTATAATTACAGATATCCTCGTACCCTTGGCTTTTGCACTATGCCTCTTTTACTTTTTCTGGGGTGTGGCAAAATATATAAGGGAGGGCGCCGCAAGCGATAAGGCAGCGGAGGAAGGCAAGAGAATAATGCTCTGGGGGATCGTTGGCCTTTTCGTAGCCGCATCCATTTGGGGCATTGTGGCCTTCATAAGGATTGAGTTCGGATTGGCGGATATAAAAAATGCGGAAAAAGAGCTTGTACCAAGCCCTAAATCCAAATTTATTGTCGAATAGTTATTAATTAATTTACAGACCTAATGAAATGAAAATTACTAAATTTTTTATAATATTGTTCCTGACACTCTTTGCTCCTGTGTTCTCATTTGCCCAAGATTATCTTGTCACAACTCGCAGAGTAGCATGGTCTGTCCACGATTTGGTCGGAAACATACTTGTGCCTATTGTCTTTATAACTGCATTGCTGCTATTTTTCTGGGGAGTGGTAAAGTATATTAAATCAGAGGGGGATGGAAAAGCAGAAGGGAAAAAAATAATGATATGGGGAATAGTTGCGCTATTCGTCATGACTGCCGTATGGGGATTAGTTGCATTTATAGGTGAAGAAATTGGTATTGATTACATTAAAAACCAGCCGATACCGGGTGTAACTCGATAGATAAAAAATAATAAGATTATTGTGTTTGGAGTGTTGATAAAAAATGATATAATTAAACATCGGTCGTTAAAAATTATAAATTATGAGCTTAATCAAAAATATGAAAAAACTGGCATTATTTGGAGCGCTGGCCTTCATGCCTCTTTTGGCTTCAGCCCAGCTTGACAATGTCCAAAACATTGCAACTGCAATAGGACGGATAATCAATATCCTTGTCCCTATAGTCTTTGCTTTGGCTATGCTCTTCTTCTTCTGGGGACTTGCGCTCTACATCTTCGGTAGTGAGCATGATAAGGAGAAGGCCAAGAAGACAATGCTCTGGGGAGTTATAGCGATTTTCGTTATGGCCGCGGTCTGGGGGCTGGTGCAGTTCATCGGCGATGCGTTCGATATCGGTGTCGGAGAAGAAGCCGGCTTCAACGTAGGCGGTTTGGTTCCCGATAATTAATTTGCAATCAAACAAAGTTTGATCCAAAACGGCGCGAGGTGGAAATCCTTTCGCTGTTTTGTTTTGATTATGATAAAATATTGATATGACTTCGATAAAGGATCTACTCAACAAAATCGCCGTCCTGATCGTTAACCCCCTCATCTTTTTGGGCTTCATTGTGGCTACGATATATCTTTTTTACGGCATAGCCAAACTTGTCTGGAACGCGGACGGCAAGGACCTGGAGGAGAACAAAAGAAATGTCATGTTCGGGGTGATAGGCATGTTTATTATGTTTTCGGTTTACGGAATACTGAAGCTCACATTGGACACCTTCCATATAGAGTACTGGCCGTTTTGATTTTGTGTAACTCCACAAGCCTTTCTCGGCATATTTCTCAAAAAGCACGCATAATTTTCTGCTGAAAATTTGCTCTGCTCGGCCCGTCGGCCTGCGCAAGGCTTTTCTCAAAACATGCCTCGACGGCATTTGCGTATGTTTTTGTTAAGAGATAGATACAAAGTAGGGGAGCTTGCGCTCCCCCTTAGAATTTTATCGTCGCCTTGTCCGGTTTCCCTGTTCGGGACATCAACCGGAAATTGTAAACGATCTTTGGAACTGCACTCGAGTTCAGGGCCTCGGGCCAGTCAATTTCGGCTTGGTCAGAATAGCCGTCGTTGAACCTAACCCTGCACCTGCACTCGATGACCGTCTGCCCGCCATTGTATCGGGTGAAGTACGTTTCGCTCCACCTGTCGGCGGGAACCTCGGCGACAATCACAGTCGTTGACTGGCCGAGAGCATGACTCTTGAGAAGCGGCTCCCAGTAGTCGCGGGAGGCAAGCCACGGCCTTGTACCATATTTCTCATACATGTACTCGGCCAGAAGCTTGTTGTGCTCTTCATTATACTCAATGTCGAGCCATTCTCCTGTCTTGAGCCTACCGTCGGCGAGCATCATTTTTTCAAGAGTGTCTCGATTGCTTATTACTGCCGGATCTGACATGTTCAACTGGTATTTCCCGACAGCTCCTGAACCTGGGGGGCCGTCTTGGGGGTTTCTCATGGGAATCCTCTTTGCTTCGTCAAAGAAGTGCTTAGCCCCGCCTGGTTTCCTTCCGCCCGTCTCACCGTCGGCGATAATCGGGAGGGCGATTGATGCCGGTACGCCGTAGGTAGGCGCTTCGACGATGGTATCTCTTGAGAGGATTCCTTTGCTCTTGCCTCTTTCCTCTGACAAGCTTTCATATATGACGAGGATGGAGATGCCAAATACCACAGCTACAACACCTCCGGCGAACTTCCAGAAGCTCCCGGAACTCGGTCCGGTTGTTTTCTTTTTCTCCTCCGACTTCTTTTCCGGCCGTTCTTTTTGTTGCTTCTCTGTTTTAGGCATAAGAAACGCACGATACAGTGCATAACCAATCCCAAAACAGAATAACATTCCCAGGAATATACCTGCCAAAATCCAAAACATAAATAACTCCCGCTAACTATTATATCATAATTATATCCAATCTGTCAACAAA
This sequence comes from uncultured Candidatus Saccharibacteria bacterium, assembly GCA_964464975.1. Taxonomy (GTDB): domain Bacteria; phylum Patescibacteriota; class Minisyncoccia; order Phycocordibacterales; family WO2-35-19; genus CAYXKV01. The sequence continues at coordinate 5,300 of CAYXKV010000023.1, forward strand.
AAGGCCGGGGTCTCTTCCGGCCGAGCTTACGCTCAATAACATTTTCTTGAACTTACTTCTTTCCGGGGTCAGTAGGAATTGAAATTACTGTGCCCGTGTCTTTTTTCCCTCTTCTCCCCTCAACATATGTGGATAGGTTCTTGAGCCCGCCAATCTGTTGAGAGTGAAATATCTCAGCTCCCCCGGGGATCTGTGCAACTGCGCCAATGACGTCTTCCACAGCTGTTTTCTGAGCTTTAGCAACTGTGGATATCCTCCCCGCCTCGGCCCCAGCCTCAATCATGACCCTTTTGGCATTCTGCTCAGCCTCATACTCCATCGTCATGAGTTCACGGTACTTTTTGGCATCTGAGCCTGCTGGTTCCACGGACTGAATCTGGGGCAATTCAACCTGGACGCCGTAGCTCTCTTTGAACTCCCTAAACCTTTCTTTCAAGGCTTCCAGAAGCACCTCAGACGAGGTCGGGGAAAGAACAACTTTTCCCACTGCTCTCTTGTCCGTATCTTCCTCGAGGGTAAAGAGTTCAGTAGACTTCTTAGTCCCGATGAAAACTCTGGTGGTCCCTTCTGTCTGATTGGTCACGGCTTCAAGCCAGTGCTGAACTCTATACAAAGCCTTGTAAGGATTTGTGACTCTGATAGTGAGCAGGAAGTTGATATCAACAGGCACACCTTCTGATGTTTCAGCGGAAGGTACTCTTACGAAATACACATCCGACTGAACCAAAACGTGGCTTATAATTTCCTCGTGGGGGATTGGCGCCTTGTCTACCGAGACTGTTCCGTCCGACTTTTTAGGGTACCCCCATTCTATCCACGTCATCTTGTACCTCTGAATCTCAGCGAATGGCGGGACGCCTATGAAGTGAAGGCCCTTAAAGACTTTACCAAACAAGCCCTTTTTCTTCGGCCTTTCGTCGTCCACAACTTCCCAATATTCTTCGCTGCTCTCAACGATGCTTGGGTCCAACTCTCCCGCGAAACATTTACCAGCGAAGCTCATGATGAACTTATGGAACTTCTTGTTCATCGTTACTGGTCTAGCCTGTCCTTCTTGACAGGTCGCCCAAAACTTCTCCAGCTCTGCAAGTTTCCTCGCAAGAAATGGAGATAAAACTGCAATCGTGAAGGGCGCAAAGACCAAGATGGTCAATGTCATCGCCCAAATCATTTTGCTCATTCTATAACCTCCAGATCGAACTTCCGGGGTGAATTATATCACATTTGCAAAATAAAAGCAATTGGTATATAATCTGGTCAGACTTTCGTTCCGAGCGATTACCCCGTGGGATAATTGTAAATTATGTACTACGTATACGTAATTAAAAACCACAAGCAGTTTTACATAGGTTATACCGGTGATTTGAGGCGTAGGTTTAGCGAACACATAAATAATAAATCTATAGCGACCAAGAATCGCGGGCCATGGAAACTTGTTTACTATGAGGCATGTTTATCGAATAAAGATGCTTTGCATAGGGAAAAATATTTAAAAACTGCTTGGGGCAAAAGATATCTTAAGCAGCGTATCAAACATAGTTTATAGCTATCCCACGGGGAGGAAAGTCCGAACGTCCCCCGTTAGATAGTCGCCCCGCGACGCCATCTAACGGGGAAGTGGGTGATGGATAACGTCCACCGTTCCGGCGGCAACGACGGAATAGGGAAAGTGCCACAGAGACAATACAACCCCGTGAGATAGAGCTCGCAGAGCTCGCCATCTAACGGGGGAAAGGTGAAAAGTCTTCAGGTGTTCTCACGAGCTTCTGAAGTCCTTGTATAGAGATATGCAAGTGCGGCAAACCCCACCCGATGCAAGGCCGAGACCCATGAGATGGCGACTTCGCCTATCTCACGGGTAGTGCCGCTGATTTCTTTCGCCAAAGAAATTATCCTGAGCTAGTCGAAGGGTAGATTCTAGCTTAAGAATAGATCTGCTTGGCAACAAGCAGACCAGATAAATTATCGCACCCTGTGAGATAGAGCTCGCAGAGCTCGCCATCTCACGGGGGAACAGAATTCGGCTTACGAGAACGGAAGTCAAAAAAATGCAAAATCCGCCTTAACTGGCGGATTTTGCTTACTCTATAGTGCCTCTATACTACCAAGTTCGAAACTATTTTCAAAATGGTGATGAGTGAAAGGTTTGCACGCTCCGCGCGCGTGGTGGCTTTGTATTTTTGCGTACGCTCGACGCAAAGTGCTAACTCGAACAGAAGAATTCCGCCTCCGCCTCCGCTATGCTCCGGCGGTCTGCCCCTCGCTCCTCCCTCATTCCTCTCATGCTTCTTTTTTGGCGGGTGTGTTTTTTGAAATGGTATGAGAGGGAGGGGCTTGGGTCAGCTTTTCTCCTAAGGGAGAAAAGAAGCGGAATTCTCGTAATTTAGAGTCTAGCGATTTTCCTGCTGGATTTTTGCGGTAACGGCTCACTTGGCAGGGAGTGAGCCATTCAGTCTCGTGCATGCTGTTTGTTCGCCCTGACTACGGAGATTCACCCTCGGACATCCGTCCTCGGACATTTCCGCTATGGCTACTCGCGCCTATATTCTAGGTGCGGTGCTTTTCCTCGCAATTCTCCTCCCGTTGGTCGGAGTGCTCGGGCACCGCTTCTCTTTGGAGAGAGGGAGGAACCCTCTCTCCAACTTCGGGCTCCTCCTCGCAGAGACAGTTTAGAGTTTACAGTGCTTTGTATTATTTATCTTTTTCTTAGGTTTAGTGACACATTGTTTGTGCCTTCGGAGTCCGCCCTCGTCAACCTCTCTCCCCGTTTTCATCTCCGAGTTTGTGGTGTCGCTTCCGCTTTGGAGTTTTTCATCTTCGTTCGGGACGGCGCTCATCCTTTAGTCAGGGTCGCCATAGCGGAAATGCCCGAGGCAAAGACAAAAGGCAGGAAAGAAAAAACAGAAAAATGAAAAAGAAAATCAAAATTCCAGATCAGATTCTCTGATACTTTACCCCTTTTCCGGTTTTTCCTACTTGTTTTATTTTTCCTTCTTGCTCCAAAATTTCCAAATATCTTGTTGCTGTTGCATCGGAGACATGCAAGAGTTTTTCCACTTCGTGTAGTGGACCCCTTTCTTTAGACACTAATTCCGTGTCTGCATTTTAGCATTT
>CAYXKV010000024.1:0-7791 GCA_964464975.1 uncultured Candidatus Saccharibacteria bacterium
AAAATGCTAAAATGCAGACACGGAATTAGTGTCTAAAGAAAGGGGTCCACTACACTTGATAAATAGGCTGAAGAATTCATTGAAATAGGAAATTATGGAAGGGTGCGTGAGCGGTTAAACGAACGGATTGCTAATCCGTGACGGTCTAAAAGCCGTCCGTGGGTTCGAATCCCACCCCTTCCGCCAGCGAAAATTGCTCGCAATTTTCAGCCAGGAAGCGGTGAGCAGCTTTTTGAAAAAAGCGTCGCGAGGATTCGAAGCCTGTTTGAGATATTTTTGAGCATAGCAAAAAAATATCCAAACAGGGTACTGAGTCTGTAAGACTCGAATCCCACCCCTTCCGCCTTCGCCTCGCTGAAGCTCGGCTATGGCGCGACAAAGTCCGCCAAAGAAAATCGAGAGCAGGCATCAAAAATATGAACAACAGGCCTTTTATACTTGCTTTCGTAGTTGTGGTTTTCGTGGCCGGAGGACTCCTTTATCTTTATAATTCGGAGCCTGTTGAATATGGGGACTCAGACAGCGGGATTGGTGAGATAATCTGTACAGCTGATGCCATGCTCTGCCCCGACGGCACTTATGTCGGTCGAAGCGGCCCTAACTGCGAATTTCTTTGCCCATCTAATTTGTCCACCGAGACTTCAGCGGAGGTGGAAGCTTTATGCGAAGGTGGGAATTGCTTTACGTCGACAAGCACTGCGACAAGCTCAGTCGAATCAGTGAAGCAAGCCACCACAACACAATGATTATCAAGCCGGATGCTTTAATAGAATCCTTCCATCGGATAAGTCCGGCGCAGAAAAAAGCGCTTGTGAAGATGCGTATCCGCACCGCCGAGGATCTCTTGAGGCACTTGCCCACCCGATATGGTGGTTTGAGCCCCATAAAACCGGTAGAATATTTAAATGACGGAGAAAATGCCACAGTCTATGGCAAAATTTCTCATCTGGAAATAAAGAAAACATTTCGAAGCAGGGTGCCGGTTTCAAAAGCGATCATAGAGGATTCGACCGGCAAAGCAAGCCTGATATGGTTTAGCCAGCCATATATCGCTAAAATGTTCTCCGAGGGTGAAATGGTCCGTATCGAGGGTAAGGTTTCAACGAGGGACGGCAAGCCGTATTTCAGCAATCCAAAAATCGACAAGGCTAAGGAGGCGCCGATCGGCGCGAGCGGGTCGCTTTTTGCCGGAAGCGAGAACGCAAGCTTAACTCCCGTTTACAGCGAAAGCAGGGGCATATCTTCCCTTTGGATATACCATGTAATCCAAAAAATAATCAAAAGTGGCACTCTTGACCTGCTTCAAGACACACTGCCTCAAGAGATTCTGAAAAAATACAGTCTGCCTTCGCTTAAAAGCGCAATGATCTGGATCCATGCCCCACGAAAAAAAGAGGATGCTCAAGTAGCCCAAAAAAGATTTTCCTTCGAGGAAATTTTTTTGATTCAGCTCGACAGGCAAAAAGAAAGAATGCTTGCACAAATGTCAAAATCGTTTGTCATACCATACAACAAGAATATTCTCATGGGTTTTCTTAAGTCGTTTTCCTTTCCTCTGACTTCCGCACAAGAGAGGGCGGCCGAGTCGATAGTGAGAGACATGAGTACCGGCATGCCGATGTCGAGGCTTCTCGAGGGGGACGTCGGAAGCGGCAAGACGGCAGTCGCAGTCCTCGCTTCCCTTGCCGCCATAAACGCTAAACCCCCGAAGGAAAGGTCGCGAAGCGTCTATGAGAGGCTGCAGGTCGCCTACATGGCCCCGACTGAAATACTATCAGAGCAGCACTTCAATTCTTTCATAGAGCATTTTAGCGGACAAAATATAAAAATCGGACTGCTCACAGGAAGCGGGGCCAAGAAATATCCTGCCAAATCAACAGGTGCAAACAAAAATCTTGAAACTACAAGAATTTCTAGGCAACAGCTTCTCAAGTGGGTTGAAAACGGGGAAATCAATATCCTTATTGGCACTCACGCCCTCATCCAAAAGAAAGTTAGGTTTAAAAATCTAGGCCTCATCATAATCGACGAACAGCACCGCTTCGGAGTAAAACAGAGGATGGAGCTTCGCCGCAAACACGACCTTGTTCCACATCTACTTTCAATGACAGCCACCCCCATACCTCGGACACTTGCTCTTACTATATTTGGAGATCTTGATTTATCAATACTCGACGAGATGCCCCCGGGCAGAACACCGGTAGAAACCAAAATAGTTTTGTCCCAGGATAGGCAGAAGGCGTATGAAGAAGTCCGAAATGAGCTCAGGGAACATCGGCAGGCTTATGTTATTTGTCCGCGGATTGATGAGCCTGACCCAGCAAAAGAGCTCACCGTAAACGCCAAATCAGTGATAGAAGAGGCGAAGAGGCTCAAGGCGAAGGTCTTTCCCGAATTTATAATAGAAACTCTTACCGGCAGAGACAGCGGAAAAGAGAAAGAAGCCAAGATGAAAAGATTCAAAGATGGCAAGATTGATATACTTGTCGCAACTTCGGTTGTTGAAGTGGGAGTGAGTGTAGCAAACTCCACAGTCATAATAATAGAAAACGCCGAACGATTCGGACTCGCACAGCTCCATCAACTACGAGGCAGGGTGCTTCGCAGCACCCACAAAGCCTACTGTTTCGTATTTGCACAAACTCAGTCCGACAAGTCAATCAGGAGGTTACGATCTTTCGTGGAGGCAAAGAACGGTTTTGAGCTCGCGGAAGCCGACCTGCAGCAGAGAGGAGCCGGCGACCTGTCCGGCGTCAAACAGTGGGGGTTGTCTGATCTTGCGATGGAAGCGCTCAAGAATATCAAAATGGTAGAGGCCGTCCGCTTCGAGGCACGCAAACTGCTGGAAAAAGATTTCGAGCTGAAAGGCTTTCCCCTGCTTCGGCAGAAATTGGCTGGTAAATTGGCAATCCACATGGAGTAGCGAAATTTTTTTTCGTTGTTATAATCAAAATATGAAAAAAACAATTTGGGTATCAATAATTGTGGTATTAGTTTTGGCAGGAGGGGCTTTAGCATTTTATCAGTATGGCCCCAATGGAGTGCAGAAAACTGAATCAAATGAAGTCGAAATCGAAAATCTCGACGGAGGAGGGACCGACGTCTCAAAAGTGAACCCGGTGGACAATAACCCCACCCCCGTAGACAAGAAGGAAGAGATTAAGCCTGTAGATACCATTCTCCCCGACCAGAGCACCGGCATATGCGGCAAGGTGACATATTCTGCTGGAGCCGAAGGATTCGGTACATCCCCTCTCATAACCAACGTGCAGGTTCTAAGTGAGCAAGGCAAGCTCATCGCTGAAACAAAAACCAACGATAAGGGAGAATTCAAATTCAGCCTCTATCCCGGCAAGTACTTGGTCAAAGAGACTACCTATGACAGTGCTTCTTGGGCGACCGTTTCCCCAGGAACATGCGCCTCTATTCAGCTCATCGTAGCCGCACCAAGCTCAGGCAGGTAAATCATTAATTATGGTGCACGCGGTAGGGCTCGAACCTACGACCCCGGAGGTATAAGCTCCGTGCTACTACCAACTGAGCTACGCGTGCATTTTAAGAAGTATATTAAACTAAATATCACCCCAATACAACTCAGGATTTCAGGGTTATCATTATGAAAAATCTGTCTGTAAAATAATATTTACGGAATGCAGTCAACATCCTTGGATGGATGAGCATCGATGTGGCTCACGGCAAAAATCTTTCTGGCTACATTCTCAAAATTGACACACCAATACTCGCCTTCCTTGCTAAGGGAAGCGCTTACCTGGTAGGCCGCCGGGTTAGAAGTGCACCTGAGCGTCGTGCCCGAAGGGTAATTATTTTCATCGGTAAGTTTGCTCATCCCTGATTCTTCGTCTCTAAACATAGAGTGCGGCTGCCCGCAGAATGAATCGATAGGTCCAGCTGATCCGTCGTACGAATAATCGTGATTTTGGAAATAAATGTAGGCGGCATTGCGAATCATTCCAAGCTGGGCAATCGTTTTAGCGTCGTTTGCCTTGATCCTAGATTCATTCAATCTGCTGATTATTATTGTTGCCAGGATTCCGATGATCGCTATGACAATGAGAAGCTCTATTAGCGTAAATGCCTTTTCAAAATTTGAACTATTCCTTTTTCTTAGGCTGAATGCCATTTGAAACTAATATTGAGTCGAACTCGTCTCTCTCAAGCGTCTCCTTCTCGATAAGGCGAGAAGCGATGATGTCAAGAAGTTGCCTGTGCTTTTCTATAATCTCAACTGCTTTATTATACGCGTCTTTCATAATCTTTGAAACTTCCCTGTCGATAGCTGCGCTCACTTCTTCGGAATATTCCTTTTCGTTGATGCCTCTGCCAAAAAGAGTTTTGCCTCCAGGCTCTTCCAATGCTACGGGCCCAAGGATTTCAGACATCCCGTATTTGGTGACCATGTCGCGAGCCATGGCTGTCGAAACTTGCAAGTCGTTCGATGGTCCGGTGGTAAGGTCGCCGAAAACGGTCTTTTCGGCTACATACCCGCCGAGAGACATAGCGATGTCATCGAGAAATTCATTTCTTGACTGGAGTTTCCTGTCCTCTATAGGAAGCTTCAGTGTATAACCTGCGGCCCTGCCGCGGGAAATGATTGATATTTTATGGACAGGATCGGCATAAGGAAGAACTGATGCAACCAGTGCGTGCCCGGCTTCGTGGTAGGCGGTGATCTCTTTCTCTTTCTTTGACAAAATGTGGCTTCTCCTCTCCGGTCCGAGCATCACCTTCTCGATCGAACGTATGAGGTCATACTGCGATACCTTGTTGCGGTTCTCACGCGCGGCAAGTATTGCCCCCTCGTTCATAAGAGAGTAGAGATCGGCACCCGAAAATCCCGGAGTCCGCTCGGCGATAACCTCCAAATTCACATCCTCAGCAAACGGTTTCAATTTGGAGTGGATTTTGAGTATTTCTTCCCTATCCTTTCTGTCCGGAAGATCTATGGTTACCCTCCTGTCAAATCTTCCCGGCCTTAAGAGCGCCGGATCAAGCACATCCGGCCTGTTGGTCGCGGCCATTACCACCACCTTCTCTGTCGGTTCAAAGCCATCCATCTCAACCAATATTTGGTTTAGGGTCTGCTCCCTCTCATCATTGCCTCCCCCTAGGCCCCCGCCTCTCACTCTGCCCACGGCGTCGATTTCATCCATAAAAATGATTGCCGGAGCCGCCTTCTTGGCTACATCAAACAAATCTCTCACTCTTGAGGCCCCTACCCCTACGAACATTTCCACAAACTCAGATCCGGAAATCGAGAAGAAGGCCACCCCAGCTTCTCCAGCTACAGCCCTTGCAAGCAAAGTTTTGCCGGTGCCGGGAGCTCCCATTAGAAGAATGCCTTTGGGGATCCTCGCTCCGATCTCAAAAAACTTCTTTGGATTTTTAAGGAAGTCCACTATTTCAGAAAGTTCTTCTTTGGCCTCTTTGCAACCAGCTACGTCCTTGAAAGTCACTCTCTGCTTCTGATCATCCGGTGGGATCATCCTTGCTCTCGATTGGCCAAATGAAAACGCTTGCATTCCTGCTCCCCTGACTTGGCGTGTCATCATCCAAATAAAAACGGCAATAAAGAGAACCGGAAAAATAATCGGTGACAGATTAAGAAACCAGAACATGAATCCATCACCCTGGTTTACAGCCACTTTGACCTTGCTTAAATCCTCGCTCTTGACTCCGTACGCAAACAAGGACTCCGCTATACCCACTGTATCCTCCTTGTTTGATATCTTTATCTTTCCATCCTGAAAGGTGGCCTCAACAGTGCTATTTTTGACGGAAATTTCTTTGACAAGTCCCGCCTTTATGGAGTCAGCAAGCTCGGAAATGCTTATCTTCTCCTTATTTTCCCCTCCTCTGAGCGCAGAGTAGACAGAAACAATAATGAAAATAATGAGTACACTCAAAAGGAAATTACTAAAAAATGATCCTCCTAGACCTTTGCCGCTAGGCTTTTTTATGAGCACCTTTTTCTGCCCACCTCCTTTTGTTTGTTTGGTTTGTTTGGTCATGTCTGTTTTCCCCCGCAAAAAACAAAATTCAAAATGTCTGGTTGAGCCCTGAGCTTGTTCACAGTGAGCTCGTCGAATCTGTCGAAGGGCGACCCGAGGACTTTTGCAATTTTGTTTTTTGCGGGGGTCTTGTTGGGGAATTCTAACATAAAAATGCTATGATTACGAATATGCATTTGATACGTAACAAAAAAGCATATTTCGATTATGAGATACTCGAGAAGTACGATGCAGGTATTGAGCTTTTTGGCTTTGAGGTCAAATCGCTCAGAAACGGCCAAGGTTCCCTTATAGGATCATATGTGACCGTCCGCGGAAATGAGGCTTTTATTATCAATATGCAAATTCCTCCATATCAGGTCGCAAACACCCCCAAGGATTATGATCCCTTGAGAGTTCGCAGACTGCTTCTCACCAAAAAGGAGATTTATGATCTGGAAAAGTATGAGAAGCAAAAAGGGTTGACAATCGTGCCCATTTCGGTGTATAATAAGAACAGAAAACTGAAAATTGAGGTTGCAGTTGTCCGTGGCAAGAAGAAATTCGACAAGAGAGAGAGTATCAAGAGGAAGGATACGGATCGGGAGATACGTCGTTCATTAAAATAAACATCGTCTGCTTAAAGTGTGTCTGCCCCCACTTCGCTCCGATTGCATCGGAGCTTCGCGGGGTCTGAAATTTGCAGCTACTCGCTGCGCTCGCAGGCAAATTTCGAGGGGATGACAGGTTTAGACATGCAGGTTATTTGACAATGTGCGCGATAGAGCTCCAAAAACTCTTAAAAAGTTTGGAAAGCATAAGTGCTAAAAACACTCTTGCCAAAGTCTCTCCGTATTTTACGGCTAGTGACTTTGAATTCGCTTACGCCAGAGCTTAATTTTAAGTTCTCCTAAGCGACGGTCATCTTTTCTTTGGTCCGGAGGAAAGGATGATTGTAATAAATCGGACTTAGAATATGGAAAATGTTTCGCTCCATATTTGAAATTAAGAAACTAGGCAATTATTTTTTCTTCATCTTCAAAGAATATTTGCCGAATCTCCGCTGTCAAGCGGAATGAAGTTGAATACATCGCGTAGAAGCATTATCAAAACTTGTTTGCACGGGGCTTCAATGCCCCCTTCTCCACACCCTGGTAGTTAGAGTCAGAAATTTGCTCAAAAAGCCTTAAAGGTAGGGTTAATTTAGCGGTTGCCCAACCTTTTTCCAAGCTGTAAGCCAACCTTTCAGAGAAGACCAATTTTAACATAAGTCTTTTCATGAACAGATCACCATTTTCCCAAGCCTCATAAGGGTTTTTGAGAATTGTAAGAACCACTTCAAGAGCGGTTTCAAAATTTACGCCACTTACCTTTTTGGCGTAGTTTTGTAGTTGATCTTGCAAAGTGATTTCCTTCTTGCTTAGCTCATCAATTTCATTTTCGTAAAGTTTGACCACGGAGTCGCTGGTAGCTTTTTTAATTTTTTCTATCAAATCTTTTATATCTGATTTTATCTTTAAAATATCTTCGGCAATTTTGACTTTACCTGAATCAACCCCTTTGGAAACATCAGTCCATTCTTGTAAGGCGATTTCTTTGGTTAAGTCCAATACACGAGATTTTGGCTTCAATTTCTTAAGCAAACACCTAAAAGAATCCTCCAAATCTTTTCTTCGTATGCTTTTGTTATTTCTGACACACTTAAGATTACGGCAACGATAATACGGATGAGGATGATTCCTACCATGGGACCAACTCGCAGTTAATGGTTCAAAACACACAT
>CAYXKV010000025.1:0-7552 GCA_964464975.1 uncultured Candidatus Saccharibacteria bacterium
GCAAAAAGCGGTTTTGCGAACACTTGCGGGTTTTGCTCTTGAAAGTGCAGTGGTAGTAGTGATATTTCAAACCACTCTTTTTTATTTTTCTCTCCGCCGTTATCGCATACCCGCACTCCCCGCAAGTCGCAAAACCGAGGAATTGAAAGTTTTTTGGTCCTCGCTTTTTGCGGGGTTTCCCATTCTGAACAAGTGCGGTCTGAATTTGGTCAAAAAGTTTCTTTGCAATCATTGGCTTATGCGAACCTGGATGCACCTCGCCACGATACTGAAAATGTCCGTAGTAAAATGGATTTTTCAAAATATGTTCAATACTGGCGAGGTGCAAAGGTTTACCTGTCTTGCCAACCAAGCCAAGAGAAAACATTTTGCGTTGAATTGCCGTAAGCGTGTATTCGCCGGTAGCAAAAGCCCTTAATGTCTCTCTAACTTTGCTAAATGTCTTTTTGTCCGGCTCAATCGTCCGCAATCTAGGTTCGTTGAAATATCCTAAAGGGGCTTTTGCCGAAAGTTCACCACGTCTAATCTTTTACCGAATACCGCGCAAAATGTTTTCTCTTAAATTGTCGGTGTAATACTTTGCTTGTCCGAAGGCGACACTCAACATAAATTTTCCTTGGGGTGTCGTCTCGAACCAAAAAGTAGGGAATTTTAGCGCAACAATCTTTTGCGTATCAACCAAGTAAATGACTCGTCCGCCGTCAATCGAGTTGCGAGCTAATCGGTCAGGATTCCACGCTAAAATTCCCTGTGCACCGCCTTTTTCAATCTCGCCAAGCATTTCGTTAAAAATTTCTCTGCCCGGCTCTTTGGCAGTTTTGCTCTCGTAAAATTCTTTTACCACAAAAAGAGAGTTTTGCTTGGCGAATTCCCGAAGCTCCGTTAGTTGCGCCTCAATACTCAAAACTTGGCGTTCTTCGTCCTCTGATGATTTTCTACAATAGATAAAATATTTGATCATAGCTTCGGGAATTAAATTGATAAAGGCATTGTACTTACACCGACAATTTCTAAAAATCTCTACTCATCGGCTCTTGCGCTGAAAGCGCAATCCAAACTTCGTTTGGGAACCGCCGACTTTCGGCGGGAATGCTTTTGGCGGAATTCAAAACCCCCTGGAATTTCTTGGCGGAAACCAATGCCGAGGGGCGAAGCCCCGAGGCAACTTCTTCGGCAAATCTGAAATGGTGGTGTTTGTTTGAAAAAGTCAGAACCCATTTTGCGGAAAACCCTGAAAACTGAAATGGACTCGGTTTTGCCAAAACAATTTTTCTGGGGAAAAGGATTTGGCAAAACCTCGGCTGTGTTCCCGCCCGCAGGAGGGGTCTGGGGAGGAATGCGGGCGGGTTTCGGATTGGGGATTTCGGATTTCAAAAATTCGCCGCCGGATTTCGTATTTTGCAGAAGCAAAAAATTTACATTTGTTTTTTGTTCTGCAAAATGCGCCGCAGAAAACAATGGAGTTGCCCTTGCCCCAACCCTCCCATGCGCAGGCAACGAACTTCTTACTCCCTTTTCATTTCGCAAATTTTCTAGTATCATAATAATAAGTAAGGGGTACTGATATAGTAATTCTACTACTCTGATACTATATGTCAAACATTACAAAAAATTTGCGGAAATTACGAGAAACAAAAGGGCTTTCGCAAGAAAAGTTAGCTCGTCTTTCTGATGTGGCCAACAATACGATTGTTAAAATTGAAGCTGGGAAAAACCAAAATCCTACTCTAGATACTCTAAAAAAGATTGCGAAAGCTCTTGAAATTAGTGTTGATGAGTTAATACAATAAATTTATGAAATTTGAAGGACAGCCACAATCGCAACCGTCATCAGCAGAAAAACAGCAGGAGACTGTAGTAGCTGGAAAAAGGGACAACCACTTTCTGCGGGAGAAATAAAAGTTAATGAATATGTTAGCCGTATTCAAGGTGGCGAATCCAAAGATTCAATTTTTCAAGGATTACCAGAGTCTTTTAGAACTAGGATCGAGGACAAGTTGGCACAGGCAACCGAAGAAGATGAAAAAGGCATTCCCCCGCAATACCGAGGTTTAAATTCCGAAATTTTAGATGAGATTTGGACGATTCCCGAATATGTTGATCGTGATAAAACAAAAGAACTTAAAGAAAAGAAAGCGAAAGCGGTTGCTGATCTTAGAGAAAAGGAATTGTCAGAAACGGCAAAAAAGAAAAGACAAGCAGCCGATGAGCAAAAAATTGCGGAACTGAGACAACAATTAGGCATTGAAAAACCCGCGGAAAGCCCCGCCGCTGCTGTTAAACCAGAGACTTCTCCCAGTGTCGAGGTCGGCTCGTTAAGTATTGAAGAAAGGAAAAAACTAAGCGGTTGGAGTGCTGGTTATGAATTGGCCAAAGTCGCCAAACAACAAGGAATTGACCTATCAACTCTTTCCAGAGAAGAGTATGTTGATTACGCTATTCAAAATTCTTTGGCGATTGATGATAGTCAATTAAGAATGCCGCCCTGGCAGCGTATGTGTGAATCTGCCCAAGAAATAGTTGCTACGAATAAGGAAAAAAGAGCCCTGATTACAAAAGAGGCAGATCAAGCATTTAGTAAATTTTGTTTTGAAATACAAAAGAAAGCTGCCGAAGATGATCGTTCTATCCAAGATAGAATAAGAGTTAGGCAAGGAACAAAAGATTCTAACTCTTGGTTATTTTTCAAAGTCAATAATGGCACGGCGGAAGGAAGCACAGAAACATTCAAGTCATATGTTTCTGTTAAGGACTTGAATAAATTAACACCAGAAAGATTTACTTCGCTTATGGCTACACTTAGAGATGCTGGATATAACGGTGACATTAAAATTTTTCAAGATTTGGCGATGCAAGGAGTTAATCTTAATGATCAGATCGTAATGCATGGTGCGTCAGAAAATGACGCTAGACTTGCGCTAAATGTCGCCGAAAAATTTTTTGGCGATGACTTAGATCAAAAAAGTGTCGGGAAAGATGAAGTTGTAGAAGGAAAAAATCACAGCTACAGCGAAATTTTGGCGAAAAGAATTAAAGATGCTATCAACCCACCGAAAAAATCTTAAAAATGGTTCTGCGGCGCGCCAGTTTCACTGGCACGAAATCCGGCGGCGAATTTTTGAAATCCGAAATCCCCAATCCGAAACCCGCCCGCATTCCTCCCCAGACCCCTCCTGCGGGCGGGAACACAGCCGAGGTTTTGCCAAATCCTTTTCCCCAGAAAAATTGTTTTGGCAAAACCGAGTCCATTTCAGTTTTCAGTGTTTTCCGCAAAATGGGTTCTGACTTTTTCAAACAAACACCACCACTACGTTTTTTATATGAGCTACGCGGCACATGCACATAAATAATGTGATATTAAATTTCTATTTTAGCTTTTCCTCAACTCGGGGTTGTGGGGAGGCTAGGGTCATATATAATTAGGTCAGGTGTTTTTTGCCTGTAGTGTGGACTTTAATTTTTATGTTATAATGTCAATCGTATGCAAAAAATTCTAATAATCGAGGACGACAAGTTTATCCAAGGAATGATGTATAAGAAATTCCAGGCTGACGGTTTTGAAGTCCTCACAGCCCTAAACAGCGTCGAAGCATTCAACACTCTCAATCAGTCGCAGGTCCCCGATCTCATAGTTCTCGACCTTCTCCTGCCAGGAGTTGATGGCTTTGAAATACTAAAAAACCTCAGCGAGAACGAAAGTTTTAAAAAAATACCTGTTTTGGTGTTTTCTAACCTAAGCGAAGCCAAGGATGTTAAAAGGGCGGTAAGCCTCGGAGCCAAGGATTTTCTTGTCAAGGCAAACTTTACGCTCGATGAGCTGGTGGCACGCGTCAAAGACCTTTTAAGTCAGAGCCCAAAGTAAATTAGTTGTTCACAAATCGGCATTTTTTTTACCAGAGGCACGGTATAATTAAATTATTAGGTCGCTTATAAGTTATAAATAACAATAATATGCAAAAAACTGCACATTGGCTTCTTGTAATCGGAGGACTCAACTGGCTTTTGGTTGGCCTCTTGAGCAAGGATCTCTTCGGGCTTCTTAGTATGGACATGGGCGGATGGCTACCAAGAATAGTCTACATCCTTGTCGGTCTGTCAGCTCTTCTTTCGCTTAAGCCAAAGTCATCTTCACCGATGCCTCAGATGTAATTTGATTGTTGCGAGTAATGAACAACGGCGCCCTTCATGGGTGCCGTTGTTTCTTGTATAATTAAAACTACATGGAGCAAAAATTTCCTTTGCCTAAAAGCGCATTTAAAAATCCCGAGGAGGAGATAGCTCATCTTCGTAGGCTGATTACCGAAAAAGAAAATGCCTCAGAGGCGCTCGGACTCAAGAAGGATGACCTCTCTCACGCGAGAGAAACAATCTCAGAATACAAGACAATACCTTCAAAGCAGGTGCTTGATAGCAAGTACGCATTGAGCTACGAGGATACCCAAAAAATAGCTCTGCATCTTTCCCCAGAGGAGCACGACAGGCAGATAAGCGAACTTGTTGTTTTGGCGCGGGAAAAGGGCATAAAGAACGCCTTATCCGTGGTGGAAAGGATGGAAAATTTCCATATTACTGACGATTTTCACAGGTATATTTCCGAATATCTAAAAGAAGGATTTACGATCCCCGGATACAATTCAAAAGAGAGGATATCAAAAGGTATCGAGATGGCTCTTTATGAGATATTAATACTCGAAGAAGCGGAGGATGGATCGCAAAAAATTAGTTTGGAAGAAGTGATTTCGGGCATGGAGCAATTTTATTCCGGCATGCTCTCTGTCTCCAACCCCAAAACCCCGTCGGAAAACTGGATTTCGCTTGAAATAGCTAATGCAAATTTTTCACAAGAAATCGTGTTTTACGTTGCGGTCCCTGTATCCAAAAAAAGCCTCTTTGAAAAACAGATCATTTCTATTTTCCACAACGCGAGGATAAAGGAGCTTCCCGATGACTACAATATTTTTAATGAAACGGGCCATACCGCGGGATCATATGCCAAATTCTCGAAAAAGCCGATTTTCCCTATAAAAACATACGAGAATTTCAGTCACGATCCGCTCAATGTCATATTATCATCTTTCTCCAAAGTAAACCGCGACGGGGAAGGTGCAGCCATACAGCTCATCTGGTCTCCCGCAGGCGACAGGTATGTCAAAAAATACAAAGAGGCTCTGGAGAAAATCCAGAAGGGCACTCCAGTTAAGGAAGCTATTGACATACCAGACAGCCTTTCAGGCGAGGTGGTTCATACGTTCAAGGATCTTTTCAGTTCAAAACCCAAAAAGGATGACGAAAAGCCTCCTGAACCTATTGATCCAAACGTAGTAGAGGAAATCGGAAGAAAAATCAAATCTCCGATAGTCAGGTGCAACTTGCGCGTATTTGCATCGTCAAATAGCAAAGAAGAGGCAGAGGAAATCCTTGAGAGCATCAAATCAAGCTTCAACCAATTTAATGATACACTGGGGAACTCTTTTGAATGGAAGAAGGCTGAAAAAGGTGATTTAAGAAACCTGGTCAGGAATTTCGTATTCAGGACGTTTGACGAAGACGCGTTTCTTCCCATGAATCTGCGCGAGACTACGACCATCATGCATTTCCACACCAAGGCTCTGAGTGCCAAAGAAGGTCTGCGCCAGTCCAGAAGCGCTACCGCTGGTGCTCCGCTTGATCTTTCGCGGGAGGGGATGCTTCTTGGCATCAACAAGCATCGGAACACTGAAGTGGAAGTGCGGTTTGCCGAAGATGACAGGCTCCGCCACTTCTACTGCATCGGCCAGACTGGTACAGGCAAGTCGACGCTTCTCAAGGAGATGATCATTCAGGATATCAAGATGGGCAATGGCATATGCATGATAGATCCGCATGGCTCTGATATTCAGGATGTTTTGGCAAATATTCCGACTGAGCGTTATGAGGATCTTATATATTTCGACCCCGGCTACACAGCACGGCCCATGGCTCTCAATATGCTCGAGTATGACGAGAATTATCCGGAGCAGAAGACTTTCGTAGTGAACGAGCTTTTCAATATTTTCAGGAAACTCTACGGCAACGTGCCGGAGTCCATGGGTCCGGCCTTTGAACAATATTTCCGCAACTCGGCCCTTCTTACCATGGAGGATCCTCAATCGGGTAATACCCTCGTAGACATGTCGAGAGTCCTTTCCGACAAGGGCTACAGGTCTCTCAAGCTGTCTAAATGCAAAAATCCCCTTGTAACCCAATTTTGGCAGAATGCCGAGAGGACCACCGGCGAGCAGGGCCTTGCGAACTATGTGCAGTACGTTACCAACAAGTTCGATGTTTTCCTTGCAAACGAAATAATGCGGCCTGTCATCGCTCAAGAAAGATCGTCGTTCAGTTTCCGCGAAATTATGGATGGTAAAAAAATCCTTCTAGTCAACCTAGCCAAAGGCAGGCTAGGGGACATAAACGCAAACCTCATCGGCCTTATCCTTGTAGGAAAGATCCTTATGGCCGCTCTCTCGCGGGTGGACAGCTTCGGGCAGAATTTACCGCCATTTTATCTCTATATCGACGAATTCCAGAATATCACTACCGATTCTATCGCTACTATTCTTTCCGAGGCTCGCAAGTACAAGCTCTCACTGAGCATTGCCCATCAATTTATCGCTCAGCTTGAAGAGAACATACGCGATGCGGTTTTCGGCAACGTAGGCTCCCTATGCGCCTTTAGAGTCGGGGCTGAAGACGGAGAATATCTTGAAAAGCAATTTGCTCCCACTTTTTCTTCTGCCGACCTAATGAATATCGACAACCGCAACGCATACGTACGCATGCTCGTGAACGGTAAACCGGCCAAGCCTTTCAATATGGAAGTTCCCCCGCCTCCGCAGGGAAACAAGGATCAGGTGGAAAAACTTAAGGAGTATTCCTATGCAAAATATGGCAAGCCTCGCGAAGAAGTGGAGAGTTATATCATTGAGAAGTTCAAACTTTTGTAATTAAAAATACGCCTGCCCCGATACATACCGGAACAGGCTAGTCCTCATTAAGAGGGCAGATGTCTTCATTTGCCTGCACCATCATCTCCTCGGCGCCCTCAAGAAGGCTTTCTGTCTTTCTTTTTTTATTCTCGAGTGATCGCCTTCTTCTTTCAAGCGCACCTTGGCGCCCGAGGCGCGATAGCGCAGGCTTATCCCCAAGCAGGATTGCAAACCTTACCTGGGGAGGTTTTGTGCGATTCTTCATGGCTTTCCGTCCTAAATTATAGCATAGTTCAGAAATATATGCAAGCTTGAAATTGAAAACTGTGGATAATATGAATCTTTGAGAGAGGCCCATTTTGGTGTATATTAGTTAAGGTGACTATTTGCATGGCGCATATCCATGGCACTTGCCTGCAATGAAATGGGGATGTAGCTCATTTGGTAGAGCGCAGCTATGGCATAGCTGAGGTAGTGGGTTCGAAACCCATCATCTCCGCCAATAGAAACTTCGTCGTTTGAAAGTGTTGCTCCGCGCGGCCGCGAGGCGGCTGGCCCGGACCCTAAATTTTTGACACCGATTCTGTATAATTAATCGTTAATTA
>CAYXKV010000026.1:0-7342 GCA_964464975.1 uncultured Candidatus Saccharibacteria bacterium
CAAGAATGGAACTTAAAGGTTTTGAACCAACGGCGGAGTGGGCGGCGCAAAGCGCAGAAGTTCATGCGGCAGCTATTATTCCATCTGCATGGAAATTGATAGGCAAAAAATTAAAATTGTGGTAGAATAGGTAATTATGAAGGTCGGTAAAGTTACACATTATTATGACCATATTGGAGTAGCTATTTTGGAGCTATCGCATGGCCTTAAGGTAGGCGACCGGGTAAAATTTGAAGGACGCGGGGCTCACTTTGAACAGGAGGTCCAATCGATGCAGATAAACCACAAGCCGGTTCAAAGCGCCAAGAAAGGGGAGGTCGTGGGTCTCTTAGTTAGCGAGGAAGTCAAGGAAGGTACGCTTGTCGAAAAAGTTTGAGCTATATCCAAATTTCAAAATCCGGTGAGCGCAAGCTGCCTTTAGACTGCATACTTTTTATTATATTTCACAAAAATGGCTTTATTCACGGGCAAAGGCGACAGCGGTATGACCAAATTGTTTGGCGGCAACCTGCCTGCCGGACAGGCGGGCCAGAGAATATCTAAAAGCTCTACGGTAGCGGAAGCTCTTGGGAGCCTCGATGAAATTAATTCCTTTTTAGGATTATGCAAGGTGCAGTCTGCATATTTAGACTACAAGCTTGATGACCAAAAAATCTCAGACATCGTCCATGAAATGCAGAAAAACCTCTTCATAGTTCAGGCTGAGGTCGCCGGAGCGGATAAAAAAATAGACAGAAAAAAAGTGGGGGAGATCGAAGATGCGATAAATGCGATAGAAAAGAAGCTTCCTCCCATCAAATCATTTTTCATTTCTGGTGGTCCTGCTGAGGTTTCAAAGGGAGGGCTTTCTGGTGCTGGACTTGGATCCCTATTTGATATCGCGAGAACCATAGCAAGAAGAGCGGAGAGGAGAGTTGTCGCAGTGAATGAGGAATACTTGAACAAAAGCCTTTTCGATCAGGAAAACAGGGGAAGCGAAGAAGACAAGAAAGACACAGACGCTCCTGTTGTTTTAGACGCAAGGGCGGGGCAAATATGCGAAAACACTCTAGCCTACCTCAACCGCCTTTCAAGCGCGCTGTATGCCTTGGCAAGATTTTCAAATCATCTCGCAGGCATCGAAGAAGAAGCGCCGGATTATAGGTAGCTTTAAAGCTTAGAGTTTGAAGCTAAGAGCTTTGAGCAAAGCTGGAATAAAGGACTTTTTTGTGTAAAAATGTTTTTTCTAGAACCTAGAATCGTAAATCTAGCGTCTAGCATATGGTGGTAGTAGCTCAGCTAGTAGAGCGCCGCTCTGTGGAAGCGGAGGCCACGGGGGCAGAACCCGTCTACCACCCTTGAATAAACTACTAATGACTATATCAATATGGAAGGCGAGGATAATAAACAATCGTCAGAAAAGAAAGATGATAGTACAGAGGCATTGACTGACTTTTTGGAAATAATAAAAGTTTTCCCATTGTACGGACAATGCGAGTTGCTTCAGTTAATAAACGGCCTTCGTCCAGTAGCTCAAGTTGCCGTAATGCCTGAATATGAGGAAACAATGCTGCCCGCTATTGAAAGATTAAAAGGCCTAGGCCTAAGAGCAGTATCTTACAAAAGACCTGCGGGGAAAGCGGGGGAAATAACCGAATTTTTTATATCCAAAGATCTTTCCCTTGCAGAACAAGCCCTCGCTTCACAAAATGACAGCAAGCGTTTTGGCGAACTAATGGGCTACCCGGCTTCCAGTGTTGAGGAATTCATTTCAAATAAAGATTATTTGAGCGACGACGAGCTTACAGATTTGATAGGATTTGAAAATCACTTTTTTAATCTTAAATTTTCCAAGTCCCATTCCGAGGATGCTCTGGAATACTTGAGGAAATCTTACAAAGTTTTACTAGAGCAGGCCCCTTATCTTTTAGAAGAAGGCCTACCTCTCCATCTGGATAAGAAAAATTATATATCGAAAGTGGCAGAATTTGTGTATAGAAATGAAAAACCAGAAAAACTGGAAAGTTAGGACGAGCATCTAGGTATATTTTCAAATTTATAATACTGCGCGGAAAGTTTTGATATAATGGCCGTATGAAAAACTATTACCAAGGGAACAGCACGCATCCGCAGCATGTTTCAGTCGGGGCAGTATTGATAAACGGCGAGGAACAAATTTGTTGCCATCATTTCAATTCTAAGAAATCAGATTTTAAAGGTTATTGGAAGGACCAGGGCCTTGATGATTTTTATATCCTGATGAGAGAGACTCTTGAGCTCCGAGAGACGCTCGAGAGTGCGCTTCACCGGGGGCTTATGGAAGAGTTCGGCGCATTAGGGGAAATTATAGATTATATCGGCTCGATTCAGAGTCGTTTTGTAAGCAAGGAGGTCGAAATCCAAAAAACAACCCTTTATTTTCTCTGTAAACTCAAAAGCCAAGATCTGTCGCAAAGAAGCAAGGGAGATGTCGAATTTGAAAGTGATATTGAATGGCAATCCAAGGAATTTTTAATTCCTAAGATGAAAGAGCAGGCAGAAAAATTCGGCAGAACCGATATTGACGAGTCTTTGATTTTAGAACGTCTTCAAAATCATAAGTCGCAAACATGAATGAATTTGTCGTGCGGTCGGATGAAAAACTGATCAGGTTTTTCAAAAAAATATGGGAGCCGATTTCGAGACTGAGTCTTTTCGTAGTTTTCTTTTGGTTCGGACTGCTTAAAGTTCTAGGGGAGAGTCCGGCGGGGCCTCTGGTCAACAAGCTTTATGACGAATCAATGTTTGCGGGGCTTGTAGGCTTTGGGAAGTTTATTGTTTTATTTGGGTTGTTTGAGTGCCTCATCGGGGTTCTATTTATTATCAAGGGGATGGAAAGGACGGTCCTTCCTCTGCTTCTTATACATCTTGTGACTACCATGGGACCCCTTCTTCTTCTGCCGGAGACAACTTGGTCGAAGGCGCTGGTCCCAACTCTTGAAGGACAATATATAATCAAAAACCTCGCCATCATATCCGTAGCCATAGGCATTGCCGCAAGCCTCCACCCACTAAATCCCAAAAGAAGCTCATAAATCTCCCAATCCACATGCTCCCTATTGACAATACCCCTGGGGGGTATAATATGTTTTTATCAAATCTAACCAAAATTTAGAATTTTTAATTTTAAATTTTCAAAAACAAAATTAAAACTTGGTGAAATATGATGAATACACCGACTTCAAGGATACTAAGGAGGCTAAAAATCATAGAGGGTCAAGTAAGGGGCATCCAAGAGATGCTTCAAAAGCATGTCTACTGCATAGACGTGATCAGTCAGACTTCTGCCGTAAGAAATGCCCTTTCAAGCATTGAGGATGCAATCATGGAAAACCACCTCAATACCTGCGTGGTTCCACAGATAAAAGAGGGTAAAGGTAGCAAAGCAACCAAGGAAATTTTGGAGGTCTACCGCCTCAAAAGAAAATAAGGTTAAGATGCGAATATACTAATGATGCAAATGATGCAAATAAATACGAATTAAAAATATGAGGAAAGAGATATACAAAATAAAGGGAATGCATTGCGCTTCGTGTGCGGCAATTATCGAAAAGGAATTTAAGAAAGCCACGGGAGTAAGCAGAGCAGAAGTGAACTATGCTACGGAAACCGCTAAGATAGATTTCGATGAATCCAAAACTGATACCGAAAGACTCTCCAGAAAAATTGAGCCTTTGGGATACTCTATCTTGTCAGATGCGAGGGCTATGGGGATGTCCGAGGATGAGCACCGTGCACATCTCGGAATAGGAATGGGTAAGAAAGAAAAATTGGAAGAGATAAACTCGATGAGAAAAACCGTTACGATTTCGGTTATTTTCGCCTCTGTGAGCATTTTTCTTATGGCTTGGGAAGCGTTAATTGAGTTTAGAATTTTAGGCAACATGCCTAATTTATGGAAGAATTTTTTTGATTATACCGCCCCATTAGTTGCTGCTTACATGATGTTTGTTGTAGGTAAGCCGTATATTCTCGGATTTCTAAGGTTTTTGCGATATGGAAGGGCAAATATGGATACTCTCATAGGCATAGGAACTCTGACCGCATTTTTGTACAGCTTCATTGTCTCTGTTTTTGGAGAAAAGCTAATGCGTTTTGTCGACATTGAGCAGAGCTATTATGATGTAACAATAGTCGTTATTGCTTTTATTACGCTCGGCAAATATCTTGAGTCCCGATCGAAGCTTAAAACTGGAGATGCCATAGAAAAGCTCTTAAATCTCCAAGTCAAAACGGCGATTGTTGTACGGGATGGTAAGGAGATTGAGGTCGCCATAAATGAAGTCGTGCGCGGGGATTTGGTCGCAGTCAAGCCTGGCAGTTCAATACCGGTCGATGGCATTGTGCTCGAAGGAAATTCTTACGTCGATGAATCCATGATCACCGGCGAACCTATGCCTGTCTCCAAAAAAGCTGAAGATAGTGTAGTGGGGGGGACGATGAACGGTAATGGCCATTTCATATTGAAGGCAACCAGAGTCGGATCAGAAACCATGCTTGCACATATAGTGAAAATGGTCGAAGAGGCCCAAGGAAGCAAAGCTCCGATTCAGGCGCTTGCGGACAAAGTGTCAGGCATTTTTGTGCCCATCGTTATAGTCTTATCAATACTTTCTCTTTCGCTATGGCTTCTTGTCGGTACAAGCATACTTGGATTTTCGCAGGCGCTGTCTTTGGGGCTCCTATCTTTCGTCGGGATTCTGGTGATAGCCTGTGCGTGCGCTCTAGGCCTCGCCACTCCTACGGCCATAATTGTAGGCGTAGGCAAAGGCGCTCAAAACGGCATACTGATCAAAGATGCAGCAACTCTCGAAAAGCTATATAAGGTCAACAGCATAGTTCTCGACAAAACGGGCACATTGACCCGCGGCAAGCCGGAAATTACCGCTATTAAAAGCTTTTCAGGTATAGAAGATCTAGACCTTGTATCTCTGCTCGCTTCCCTCGAAAGCAAATCGGAACATCCAATAGCTCATGCGGTCATTGCTTATGCAAAAGAAAACAATATAGAAATTCAAAAAGTTGAAAATTTTGAAGCCATGAAAGGCAAAGGGGTAAGAGGCATGATAAACGGCAAAGAGTATTTCGCGGGCAATCTGAAGCTCATCGAGAGCTTAGATATTCGTTTTGACAAAAATGTCCAAATAGAAAAGGAGACCAAAGAAGGCAAGACCCCGATTATCATAGCGGAAAAAGGAAAAGTTTTAGGAATTGCCCTAGTCGCAGACAGTATAAAGCCGGAAGCAAAAGACGCTATAGGAAAACTCCGCAGGCTCGGCATAAAAGTAACTATGCTTTCCGGTGATGACGCAAACACGGCTGAGTTCATAGGAAAAATTGCCGGCATAGACGAAGTGATCGGAGAAGCTCTGCCTCACGACAAACTAAAAAAAATAAAAGAACTGCAAGCGGGCGGGAAAATAGTAGCCATGGCCGGAGACGGCGTAAATGACGCTCCGGCGCTTGCCGCAGCCGATGTAGGCATAGCCATGTCTACTGGCACCGATGTGGCTATAGAGAGCGCTGGCATAACCCTGCTTCACGGTGATATTTCAAAGCTGGTCAAAGCCATAAATCTCTCCAGATTGACCATGCGCGGCATAAAACAAAATCTTTTCTGGGCATTTATTTACAACATCGTAGGCATTCCTCTTGCAGGTGGGCTCTTTTATCCATTTTTCGGCTGGGCACTTTCGCCCATGTTTGCCGGGCTTGCTATGGCCCTATCTTCGGTATCAGTAGTGGGTAATTCTTTAAGAATTAAAGGCAAAAGAATATGAAAGGAGATGAAATAAAAAAATTCAGTTTTCATGTTAATGGTATGCATTGCAGTTCGTGCGTCCTTTTGGTGGAGAGTAAACTGAAGGATGTTCCTTATGTAAAAAACGTAAAAGCCGATCTCTCTAACTTCAAGGCGGAAGTCGAAGGGTATTTTGGAGACATGAACGAATCCGAAGCCGCCCAAATACTTTCAAAGTTTATCTCGGAGCACGGTTACAGTCTCTCTCCTAAAAAAATTATTAAAGAGGGCTCTTCGCAGGATTTTAAAATCGCACTGCCCGCGGCTTTTGGATTTGTCGCTCTTTTTATAGCTTTGCAAAAAATGGGGATAATCAATCTAGTTAGAGCGGAGAACCTGACTTATGGTACGGCCTTTGCTATCGGGGTAGTTGCTTCTCTTTCGACCTGTATGGCCGTGGTCGGCGGCCTTCTTCTGTCAATGTCTGCTACTTATGCAAAAACGGGGGATAGGTTGAGGCCTCAAGCACTTTTTCACTTCGGAAGACTAGCGTCATTCTTTGTCCTTGGAGGGGTGATTGGGGCGATAGGATCCGCTTTTACACTCAATATGTGGGGAACGTTTACTCTCAATGTGATAATCGGCCTCGTGATGCTCGCTTTAGGACTCAATCTTCTGGGCTCATTTAGCTTCACGAGGAAGTTCAACGTCTCAATGCCGAGTTTTATTTCAAAAAGGGCTTACGAGGTTCAAAAACTCAATCATGCCCTGACGCCTCTTTTAGTCGGGGTAGCGACTTTTTTCCTACCTTGCGGCTTTACGCAATCAATGCAGCTTTACTCACTGACACTCGGCAGCTTCCAGGGCGGAGCTTTAACAATGCTTTTCTTTGCTTTGGGCACTTTGCCTGTCCTTGCTTTCATAAGCTTCGGTTTCTACGGGGTCAAGCCTAAGTTTTCCGGAATTGTTTTCAAGGCAGCCGGCATCATAATAATATTTTTTGCAATTATAAACTTGATAGGCAGTCTCGCCGCTATCGGGATCATTCCTCCTCTATTGAATTTTTAGTACAATTGTTATATGAGGTATAAATTTATCCTATTAACTCTTTTTCTTGCTTTTGCCGGTCTTTTGTTTGTTTTCAGGTGGGATAACGAGAATGGAAGACTGACAAAAAACATTACAGGAAACGTCTCCATATCAGACGGATACCAAGTCATAACTTTAAGAGCCAAAGGCGGGTACGAGCCTCGGCGAAGCATCGCCAAAGCAGGCCTGCCTACGATCGTCCGGTTTGATACAAGCGGCACATTCGACTGCTCTTCTTCGGTCAATATCCCATCAATGAGTATCCGGATGTCTTTGCCGATTTCCGGAAAGACCGATGTGGAATTGCCGAGCTCTGATAAAGGACTCCTCCGCGGCAGCTGCAGTATGGGAATGTATCCGTTCGAGATTGATTTTGTTGACTGAGTGAAAGGATGGTTGACAAAAACCATGTTGTGTGCATAATTGAGGCTGGCCCTCTCTGGCACCCACACCCCTGAATTTAAAAATATTTTGTTGAGGAATTTTTCTTGAAAG
>CAYXKV010000027.1:0-6669 GCA_964464975.1 uncultured Candidatus Saccharibacteria bacterium
TAATTAACGATTAATTATACAGAATCGGTGTCAAAAATTTAGGGTCCGGGCCAATATTATCAATCTCAACACCCACCTCATCCCGCACCTCCTTCTTCAAAACCTTTTCGAGCACGTTGTACCAGTAGTGTTCTGTTTCTTTGGGGAGATTTATATAATCGCTGGTCTCCAACTTTCCTCCCGGCACAGTCCACATACCGGGGAACCTCTTTTCCAACATTGAGCGCTTGGTGATGAGATATTTTCCATCCTTGACTACAATCGCCGTTATGACCACCTCATGCAAAATTTTGTTCTCCATAAATAAACAATTATACTGCCCTCCTATCCCCTGACTTGGGTCGGGTAAGCTACAGGGTCGATCACTCTGGTAAAGCAGTGCCTGCCCATCTTATGGTTCCAAACTTCATTTTGGATGACGGCGCCCTTCTCATACGGGTAACTTCCGTACATCATGCTTCGGTTCATGTCTTCCGTGTTGAATTCAGCACAAAGCTCAAATTTCATTGGATCCAGTACTCTGTATTCGTAACGAACTTTCGTTTCCGGATCGATAGGCGTGTCGTTTTGATCAAATTCTTCAAGATTGTCGAGGTTCGCGGGAATAGCACCTTTCATCTGCCAATAACCCATGACACGCCACTGGATATTTTGGAGATCTGAAATTCTCTGATTGTCATAGCGTGCCTTTCTCTGCTCACTTGGAGAGCCTAAAACTCCAAAACCGATAAGAATAAATGCCAAAAGCAGAATACTCACCGCAATTGCCCAGATTTTTCTGTTTTTTGGAGACACTCTGTCTCGAATATCCTGCAGATAATATCCGAAGACTAAACCTGCGACTACTATGACAGAGAGAGCCTTGAGAAGAAAAGCGGAAGTCAAATCCTGCCCGTCCAAAAACTTGTAGATCACGGTCACCAGATCCCCTGCAAGGAGCATACCCGCGACGAAAAGGGTGATATACACAAGCCATTTGCGGATGCCAAGCTCTTTCTTTTCGGGGTTCAGGCTGTAAATTTTGTAAACAAATCTCGAAAGGACCAAAAACAGTGGAAATGCGACAATAAGGGTAGCGACCGGCAAGCTTATTTCCGACCCTCCTCCCCATGAGTAATAGCTCCTGTTAACCTCCGGGAAAGCCTCATTGATGATTCTGAAAACCAGATTGAGGAAGCTTACCGAAACTGCGTAGAGCGAAATAGTCATGCCAAGATGCAAAAAAAAGTCTTTGACAGATGTTTTTGAACTATTCATAACAAAAATGATTATTATTAATATTATAACCGTAGAGGCAAACAATAGACCCATACTCCAATTATACCAATAAAAAAACAAATTTTTATATTTTGAATTCTACAACATCGCCGTCTTTGACTACGTAGCTCTTGCCCTCAGTGCGCAAAAGGCCTTTCTCGCGGGCGTGGGCAAAGCTTCCGGAGGCAAGCAAAGTGTCCCAATGTATGACTTCAGCGCGGATAAATTTGTCGCGGAAGTCGGTATGGATCGCCGCTCCCGCTTCCGGCGCCGTAGAACCCCTCTTGATAGTCCAACCTCTGGTCTCATCCTCGCCAGTTGTAAAGAAGGTGATTAGGTCCAAAGCTTCGTAGGCCATTTTGATCAAATCGTCAAGACCTTTTTCAAAAACCGGATCAACTGTTACAAAATTTTCAATTTTCAATTTAGAATTTTTAAATAAATTTTCAAGTTCTAAATTCGGAGAAACTTCAGAAATATTAAAAACATACAAAATAGGTTTGGCGCTAAGCAACCGCAGGTTTTTTATAAAGAATCTTTCCTTTTCATCTAGCAGCAGTGATTCTCCATTTTTGGAGAATAATTGGGAGAGGAGCTTCCCTTCCTCCAGAACTTTTTGTATTTTTTCGAGGGCACTTTTCTCTATCAGGGCTTCTTTTTTCCCGGATTTAATTTCTTTCTCAAGGCTTCCGAGCCTTTTAGTGACACTTTGCAAGTCTGCAAGAATAAGCTCGAGGTTTATCACTTCCACATCGGAAAGCGGGTCAACTTTACCTGAGACATGCAAAATATCCTTATCCTCGAAAACTCGCACTACCTCAGCGATAGCGTCAACTTCTCTAATATGCGAGAGGAACTGATTGCCTAAACCCTCGCCTTCCGAAGCTCCTTTGACCAGTCCTGCGATGTCCGTAAATTCCACCACTGCGGGAATTTTCTTTGGCCCGCCGGAGCCTTGCGCGGAGGGGGCCTTGGGCATGGAGAAATCATATAATTTATCTAACCTTTCGTCCGGTACTGGCACGATCCCGACTGACGGATCTATGGTACAAAAAGGGTAATTCTCCGCCGGCACACTTTTTTTAGTGAGCGCATTAAAGAGCGTCGATTTCCCGACATTTGGCAGCCCGACTATGCCGATGCTTAGAACACAATGTGACATTTTGATTTTGTTGATTATTTAGCGGAATGTAACCGTAAACACTGAGTTTTTCGGGAGTGCCTATAATTTTATCGATTACACTCACTACTATCCTACGTTTGGCCTCAAAATTCAAGTTTTTGAGCTTCTCCCTCGCCTCTTTTGCAAACTCTTCGACCTCATATGGACTCGGAATAG
Organism: uncultured Candidatus Saccharibacteria bacterium; assembly: GCA_964464975.1. Classification (GTDB taxonomy): domain Bacteria; phylum Patescibacteriota; class Minisyncoccia; order Phycocordibacterales; family WO2-35-19; genus CAYXKV01. The sequence goes on from CAYXKV010000027.1 coordinate 2,597, forward strand.
CCATGCCGTTCTCTGCTTGTTCTTGATTGGCTCTGGCCATCTGATATTCAAGCGAGTTTACTTTTTCTCTGATAGGAGCTGTGTATTCTTTTAGTTTTGGTAGATCAAACACTCCATATGCATACGCCTTACTATATCGATCCTCTTTCTGTTTTAAGTTTTCAATTTCTTTTCTCATTACTTCAAGATCAACCGTGGCTACCTGCTCCTTGCCTTTACCAGTATCAAGCCACCTCTCTGTTTGCTCCACCAACAAATCAGGATTAGAGAGTAATTTTTCAATTTTATTCCATACCAACTTGTCGGCAATTTCGGCATTAAATCCACCTTCTTTACATTCGGCCGGTAGTGGATAGCTTTGGATGCGAGAATTGCATCGATAATAGAAATGCTTTTCTCCATTTCTGCCATTTGATCCGCCTCCACACCTTCGTTTGCCACAGATGGCCCGGACCCTAAATTTTTGACACCGATCATGGTGTGAGTATAAGCTCCGCATTTCGGACAGATAGCCATTTTTATAGTGGTTCTTTGAGGAGAAATCATAAGGAAAGCCTCCGGATAGCGGTTCTGCCAAGGCGGGATTGGTATCCGGAGGGAGGAGGTCATCAACCTCGCTGTGGGCTTGTCAGCTCATGGCAATAACCACCCTTCGCATTTTTAAAACATGATTAGGAGAGCGTTGGGACCTGGGTTGATGGTTCTCATCCTCAAGTTCCTTATGAAAGATTTGTTCGCGGCTATTAACGGCTCGCTCATCTCCGCCCCGAATACTGCCTCAGCAGTCTTCGGAAGAATGGGCTCGATGCCGACTGATAACGAGATCATGAATCTCGTGCCGCGATAAAGTACAAGCCGGGCTCTTCATCGCCCGGCTTTTTGCATATCAATTTATTGCATATATCTCGATGGCCTAATAGGCTCTACTTCCCCACTTGCGAATTCTATCAAGCCACTTCCCTTTCTTCTTCTCCGAGATATTTTTGAGGGGGCCGATTTTTTTGACCCGAGGCTTTATTCCCGAAAACCAAAGAATACCTTTCCTTATTTCATTGGTTGTATCTCCAAAAATTATTCGGGTGAATATAGGCGGGGCGTCGGAGGTGACAAATACCCTTGCCGTCCTGCCTTTCAAAAGCCCATCCCACCACAATCCGCTCTGGTAAAAACGAAATGCAAAACCCGGGAGCCATATCCTGTCGAACATGCCCTTGAGGGTGGCAGGCATGGTGGACCACCAAGACGGATAGATAATGACCAGATGCTCGCACCACAACACGTCCTCCTGAATCTTTTTGAGATCAGGCTCAAGCTCCTGTATCTCGCGGTATCCCTTGTGGAGAATAGGATCAAAGGATAGGTCCCCTAAATTGGTGATGCGCACCTCGTGCCCTCCCTCTCTCGCTCCATCGGCATAAGACTCTGCAAGGCTGCGGTTGAAGCTTATAGTATCAGGATGGCCGACGATGATGAATATCCTCATAGCGTAAAACGTAAAGCGCAAAGCGAAAAATAATAGCTAAAAATTCAAATTTTTTTCTTACTCTTTAGAGTAAGAATACTTGACCCCAATATATTTGATAATTCGTGGGTTTCTTGGAGCAGATTATTTGTATTTAAATGTTCAGCCTTCTTTGAATCCCTTAGCAAGCCCAGCCAAAATTTACTTTCGTTTGCTGATTTGAGTGCATAACCAAAAAAGTTCGTAAAATCTCTTTTTGCGCTACCTGCATGGGCTTCTACAATGTTGGCACCGACACTTGTTGCGCTACAAAGCAACTGTTTTGCTATTATACTGCACGTAAAATCTTTTTTATCGAGAGAATCAATAAATTTAATGATGTCTAAAGCGTAATAATAAGCCCTAACTTTCAAATCCGTTTTTGTTTTAGGTTTTGAACTGTTGTTTTGCATTTTTCACTTTTCATTTTAAGTTTTTGAGTACCACAGCGCTCCCCAGAGCCCGCCGAAGTCCCCGAGCTCGGCTTTTTTGATCGGCGGCACGGCAGGAAAAATTTTTAAAATCTCGTGAAGCCTGCTTTCCGCCCTATCGATGGGTATCGCGGGGTCACCTGTTATCATCGAACCTCCCAAGACTACGCACTCCGGCGACCACTCCACAATTATGTTATTGAGCCCCACCGCCAAATATTCTGCAAGCCTCTGCCATACATTTTGATCCGAGACGTCTTTCGGATTTTTACCCTCAACAAACTCCAAAGCTTTTCCTGAAATCAAGTCTTCCAAAGTCCGCACTACACCTTCCTCGATATCTATTATCTGCTTGCCGGGTTCGAAACCGACTGCCCTATCGTCGATTTGCCTGCCGACAATCCTTGCTCCTCCGACTCCGGTAGAAACAGTGACATAGGCGACGATATCAAATCCCTTGCCGGCACCGTACACAGCCTCGCCGAGGCCGGCAATGGCGGCGTCGTTTTCGATAATTGGCTCCTTTCCGAAAGTACTTGCAAAACTCTCTTTGACCCTCTCAGTGCTCCATCCAGGAATGCTTCTGCTCATGCCACCCACAATTTTTTCAAAGTCTCTGCCTTTTGCAACGCTTCTTGCCGTTTCCGAAATTTCTTTTATACCCTCACTGAAATCGACAGGGGTCCCGAAAACTCTCGGCTCCTCAAAATCTTCAAAGTTTGAAGAAAAAGCCACCCTGACCTTGGACCTGCCGATGTCAAAAAGCAGCGCGCTCATTTTCAGTTTATATTAAAGCGAGCTTTATACTTCTCGACCTCTTCTTCAGTATTTATATCAACTCCCATTTTCTTGCCAAGCTCTGCGACTAAAGCCATAAGCTCGGCAAAAAGCTTGCCTATCGCCCCTTCCCTGATCTCGCCCATATCGTATACATAATGAGGCAAGTTAGCCTTTTCATAAGCTCGGATGACGTTGCTCTCAAGGCTCCTTATAAAGTCATTGTCACTCTCTGTTTTTACAAACAGCGTATATCTGTCCTTCGGACCGCCGAGATAGAGCTGTAGCATGGAATGCATATCGCGCGGGGCTATGGTGACGGTAGGGGTGATGCCCTCCCTTCCTCCCCTGTCATCTTCTTTGCCCAGACTCTCGGCAAAAAGTTGCCTCGTCCAGAGGCCCACATCTTCAAGTCTTCTATCGAATATGAAAATATCTAAAATCTTTACATCATTTGCATAATTCTCAAATATTAAATTTGAAAGTCTAAAGATATGCCCTTCATCCATCCTCTCCCTGCCTCTCAAATACTCCTCTACGTCCACAAGGGCGGCAGCCAAAGGCAGGGTCTGCGGGACTTCAAAGGCGCTGAATCTCCCGTCCACCCCATCCGGCCACTTGACGCAAAAGAAGCCTGCTTCCATACCCCTTTCAAAAAGCGGGGTCCCTTCTTCTGAAATCACTACCGATCTGTCTCCCGCCTTGCCAAACTTCTGTTCTAGGATGCCAAGTATCTTTTCGAAGCTTTGGGCGGTCTCGGTCGTCTGTCCCGATTTGCTGACGACAAAAAACGCAAGCTCCTCTTTTGAAGCCACTTTGTCCCTTACGTACGAATAAAGCTCGCCTGCATCTCTCTCGGTCAAAAAGTCTATAAAGTGCATTTTGGGAAGGTCGCCTACGGAGCAAAAAAAGCTCGGCCGGACAGCGCCAAAAACCGCCCTTGACGCGCCGGTAGCGCCGCCGATACCCGCTACAAAAATGTGTTTTGAACCCCTAAGCCTTTCCAGATTTTCCATTGCCATATTTTACCACAGCCTGCGAAAATTTTGCGCAAAAAGGCGCCGACCCAGCCGGTGGCGCCATTATCCGTGATCCCCGTCACGGAAGCGAGACTAACCCCATTAGACTTCAGCCCTTCCTCTCGAAAAGGGCATCAAAGTTTCTTTTCGCCTCGATTTGAGGCGAAGCAACTCGAATTCTCGGCTCCTCCTTTATGCCCGGGTTCGCGGGCCGCGGTCCGCATCTTTGGATCGGTATCGGCTTGTTTTCAACCGACCCATTCAGCGGAACCAGTCTCGATAGTGGTGTGGGTGTCCACAATACGTTCATTGAAAACTCCTCTCGGACATCAATCTTGGGGGAAG
>CAYXKV010000028.1:0-6664 GCA_964464975.1 uncultured Candidatus Saccharibacteria bacterium
AAATGGCTTAAATTAAAGGCCTCAGCATAGCCCGATACTAAAAACTAAAGGCGGAAGGGGTGAGATTTGAACTCACGGTCACCTTGCGGCGACTCCGGTTTTCGAAACCGGTGCATTAAACCGCTCTGCCACCCTTCCATTGGGTTGCCGAAGCTTGAGCGAAGGCACCCTTATTTAATCAAAATCTATCATTATTTTGCTATTTTTACAAAAAATGTTATTATTACCTCGCCTTTTTCCTGATTTTTGTTTGGGAATTAGGTTAATTAGATCAATTAGAAATTTAATCACGAAGTGATTTAAGGCCCTATCGTCTATCGGTTAGGACACAAGCTTTTCAAGCTTGGAAGCCGGGTTCGATTCCCGGTAGGGTCACATTCAGAGACGTGTTCGAAAAATGTGGTCGCGCGCTTGCGCGCGAGAGTGGTGAGAGGGTGAGAAAATTCCTTTCCGGTGTTGCTCTCAAATGCGAATTCGGAGGGTGGGCAAAATGAGACAGAGACGGATTTGTCACGCATTTGGGGGTTCGTTCCGACACGACGAACAAAATCACGAATTTCGTGATAATTGGGAGAGAAGGACAAATGCGTGGCTTTTTTCGTATCTAAAATCCATTCTCGCAAGGGTTCGATCCAATTCTTTCTCTCTTGACGAGCAGATTGCATTTTTTCTGCGAGAGACACTTTGGCTCGGAGAAGCTCGTTCTTTTTCGCTAAGTAGTTTTCTTTTGGAATGTCGCCATCGAGATACAAAGTCACTAAGTTACCGAGCTTTTCTTCCGTCTCTCGCTCCTTGTCTTTAATCTGCTCGGCAAGGCTTCCCGACGACACATTTTCTTCTTTTTGCCATTCGTCTGTTTTTCTCATCATGTAGTCGGTCCAGTCGTCGGGAAGAGAGATTTTTTGAAGCCGTTCCTTAATTTGCGAAACGAGCAGATTTTCCATCAAATATGATTGAGAACAATGACCTTTCTTTTTCGTACAACGATAATATCGATAACGACCACCAGATCTTCCAGTACACCATTGAGCAGTAATCATCGAGCCACACTCTCCGCAACGAAAAAGACCAGTGAAAGGGAAATTGTGGACACCCCGCTTTCCCTTGCGAGGTTTCGCTTTTTCTTTTAATACTTTCTGCACGGCTTCGAAAAGTCTCGGAGAAAGAATTGGCGCAAAGCTTCCGGGAAAATATTCACCTTTATGCAGAGTGAGGCCAAGATACGCTTTGTTAGTAAGAATGCGAGCGACGGAAGCTTTGCCAAGTGGCGTGCCAGTGTGAGTAACAACTCCGTGATCCGCCAAAAACTGCGCCAAAGAATCGTAACCATGTTTGCGAGTGGTATATTCTTCAAAAGCTCTAACGATGATCCGAGACTTCACCGGATCAGGTTCAATATTGCGAGTTTTCAAATTATTCACATAGCCAAAGGGAGCTTTTGTCAGCCACTCGCCCCGACGCAGTTTTTGGCGGATCCCACGCTCAACATTTTGCTTTAAGTTGTCGGAATAATATTTAGATTGACCGAACGCCACTTGCAACATAAAGAGACCTTGCGGGGTTGGTTCAAACCAAAATGTCGGGAAGCGTAAAGAAACGATTTTGGCCGTGTCCACTGCATAAATGATGCGCCCGCCATCAACTGAGTTACGAGCCAAACGATCTGGATGCCATGCCAATATGCCTACATTATCCAGAGTCTCAATGCGGGACATCATTTCATTAAATTTCTCACGGCCAGGTTTCTTAGCACTTTTCGACTCTTGAAATTCCTCAAAAATTTCAAGATTTTCTCTATGCGCAAGTTCTCGCAATTCAAAAAGTTGAGCTTCAATACTCATCACTTGCTTGTCATCATCTTCAGTACTCTTGCGAGCATAGAGAAAATATTTTGGTTTGATCATAAAAAGTTTTTAGATACAAAAAAGAAAAGTCCGTTAATGTCTCATTTCTGTTCCTATGCCCACTCTCCGAATTCGCATTTGAGAGCAACACCGGAAAGGAATTTTCTCACCCTCTCACCACTCTCGCGCGCAAGCGCGCGACCACATTTTTCGAACACGTCTCTGAATGTGACCTAATCTTAACCTTTGCGCGAACTTTTTTCGAGAAAGAAGTGGAGAAATTGTGAACAAGTCTCGCTCCGCTCGACGCGCCTCTTAATTTAGATATTAGCATACGCTTTGGAGTACCAACAAGCTCTGGAAGAGAATTCCGCTTGCCTCGCTTCTCTCGGCTCTGCCCCTCGCCCTCACCCGCAAATGCAATCATTCTTCTTTTTTGGCGGGGGTGTTTTTAGAAATGGTATGAAGCGGGTGGGGCGAGGGAAATTTTATGTTTCTATTTTAAAATTTTTATGTTCTCGAAATAGTGATTCATGATGATAGGATCGGTTATCGTTTAAGTTCTATTTAATGCTTCAGATTCTTTTTTCAAATTTAAATAGAGATCTATTTGCTTCAGGGGTGGTAAATAATCAAAAATATCTTCCCAATACTTAAGCTCATCGCGATCTTCGCCAAGTCCTATGAGTTCGTTAACTAATTTTGATATTTCTTCTTTGTTCATAAATTTTTAGGCTTCAGCGCGATAATCTTTTATATCCTGGATTTGCTCTCTGATTTTTCCCTCTGCAAACTGCTCCGCTTGGGAGGTTAGTTGTGAGTGATCTGCCATAAACTGAGCCGACCTTTCAAAAATTTTTGCTCCATTAACCGATCCTTTTTCGGCTAATTTTGCTCCCACTTTTTCAACTAAACCGATGCTTTTACCAGTGATAACTGCCACATCCTTTGCTTCGCCAATACCGGTAAAATCCAATGCTAAACTGCCTGCCCCCATGGCTCCATGGATTATTCTGTCTTTACCAGACAATTCTTCGCCGGATAAAGTTTTTCCTGCGATACTTTCAACCATCATTTTGCCACCCCCAGCAAATGGCACTAAATCCAAACTATTACTTGTCATTTCTGAAGTCAGAATGTCGGTAAGCATAGTTCCTCGTTCTTCCTGAAATTTTTCAATGGTCGATTCTCTTTGTTCTTGATCTTCAAACCCGGAACCACTATCTACTTCGGGCTCATTAGAAACAACCTCTAAAACCTCAAGGTTTTCCAACTCTTTCTTTTTTAATAATTCCTCGTTTTCTGGAATTATCGGCTGCGGTTGAAATGATTCAAGCCCCATATTTTTAAGTTAAATGATTTTTTCTGTCACTAAAAATAAATGATTCTGAATCCTCAACTGGCTTATAACCATGTTTTACAACGGCAGAAGCGACAGTGTTTTCATCAACTTCTTTATAATCATCTAAACTACTGTCAAGCCAGATATATTTACCACTCTCGCTTTGAAGAAAGTATTTATTACCCGATAAGTCATTAAGAATAGCGACTACTTTTACATTCTCGCTTTCCAAATTTTCTTGCCTAAAACTTTTTTTGTTTTCCATAATTTTTAAATAAAATTAACTTTGCCTTGCCATTTTGGATTATTTGAAAGATTTTCCAAAAACTCTTTTTCTTCGTCGCCGGCTTTTGCTAAAGCTGTTTTCGGAATATTTATACTATCAATGTCGTCAAAAGTCGGATTAATAATCTGAGCCTCCAAGTATGCATAATGTCTGCCCAAATCGGAATCCGATTGACCCCTCATTTTTGCCATTCGCTTCAAGTCATGGGAGAGTAACGCTTTAGCTATAGCCGTATGTTCTGTGGCAACTTGTCTAGATTTAGCATCATTTGCAGCTTCGGACAAGCGAGCCTCAACTGAATTATCAATTTCTCTCGGCTTACTTGCAACCAACTCACTGTCCCTTGGAGCCATCGAATCGCTTTCCGTATAAGTTGCCCTAGTACCTTTTTTGAATTTAATAAATATGTCCCCATATTGAGAAGCCCCACCTTGAATATTTTCATTATTGATATCTGAGGCGAACGTCCCGTAGACTATAGTTTCGTCCCCCTTCTCTCTCGCTCCCAAACCTTTTTCAATCGCATATCTTTTTTCAAGATATGATTCAAATGCTCTGGTCCCACCAGCGACTTTGCTCAATTCCTCCGGAGTCATACTAAACACATCTTTAAACTGACCCCCCTCAAGAACTTTTTTCAGAGAAGATGCTGAAATGTTGGAATTTAGAAACCCAGTATTTTTAGCTTTTTGGTATTCTTCTAGGATTTCACCAGTAAGTTGTTCACGATCAGTTTTTACGCGATATTTGTCTCTTGAAATTATCGGGAGAGAACTGTTAGTTTTTGAAATATCATCGTTAACTTGTCTTCTAAACTCGTCATAATTAATTTGTGATTTCTCTAAAAATTCACTGTACTCTTCTGAAACAATTTGACCGAATGCTCGTTCCCATTTTCTCCTTGTGGCTCGGTCAGATTGTTCCTCGGCCGTCAAAGGACTTAAACCTTTGTAACTTTGACCAGAGGACAATGTTTGCGCTATGCGCTCTCCTATCTTGGTCTGCACAGATTCCTCAAATTTATCTCCAAAATTTCTTAACTTTCTATCATAAGAATTAAAGTCAAAATCATCTTGTGAGATATCAACATCTTTGAGTGATAATTCAACACCACCCTGCCGCATCTTTTCTGCAATACCTCCAAACGATTTTTCCAAAACTGGATACAAAACTTCAGCCTGTCTTTTCTTTTGTTCTGCAGTTAAGGCATATTCATCAACTCTTCCGTCCACTGTTTCCATTTTATAAATTGTGGAAAGTGAGTTGCGACAATTTTCAAAAGATCGTCGCAAAATTTCTCGCCCCCCTTCCGAGGTTTCAAGGGATAGAGCGGTTTCTTCATCTCTGGAAGATATTCCTAAATTGGAATAAACTTTCTGGTCGAGATATGTGTCCAAGCTTTCCTCTTGATATTCAGTGTCCTCAATTTTTCCTGATAATGATGGGCTCAATGGAGCTGCAGTCACTTCTGGTGCAATACTTGGTTTTTGATCAAAACTTTCCATACTACTCATTATAGGGCTTGGGCGATTAATTTCTATTCCTGCAGACCCTGAGACTACGTCAGGCATAGGAGCACTTGCTAATGGAGCTCGATTCATCACAGAGTTTTCAGTAGGTACAGATGCTCCACTCAGATCAAGAACATTATTAGTCATTATGTTTTCTTTTGGAACTGAAGCATTGTTATTGATTGTGTTAGAACGTCCGGATTTTTCCTCAAAATTTTGACTAGGAGCAAAAACAGTTTTTGGTGCTAAGCCATCTGGCCTGCCATATCCGGCTGGTACCACGTCCCCAGGTTTCCCGAATCCTTCTGGTCTGCCATACTCGGCCGATGGCTTATCATCAAATTTTCTAAAACCTTCCGGACGGCCATAACCGCCAGATCTCAAATTTCCTATGGTCTTGGGAGCCAATCTCATATTTCCAAACCTTTGACGCAAATTTTCTGCATTTCCCGCAAACTGTCTACCGTAGCCAGCTATTGCACTTCTTTTGCCCGTAAGAGGAGATGCCATGCCTGTCGCTTTACTGAGTAAGCCACCCTTATCTTCTGAGCGAGTAAGAATAATTGTTACAAGAACTCCAAGAGTCAATTCTGGAAGAGTGTTTATAATAGGGATAAGACCGATTAATGCCTGCCCGCCCATAGCAGCAAGTTTTTTAGGACTCTTAATAAAAGTGACACCCTGAAGCCAAAACCAAATTATAAAACCAAATGTGGCAACGGGAGATATTATTGAACTCAAAATCTCTCCTATCACCACCAAATTTAGGAGAGCATTAAAACCATCAAAAGACAGTGCCGTTATTACCATGGCAAACGCCATCCAAACTTTTATTCTTTGTTTATGTTCTTGGTCTTCACCCATAAATTTATGCGTAAGTCATGCTTGGTTTTGCTTTTGAAGCAATAGGAACTATAAAAGCGCTAATCTTATCAGCAAGAGGCCTGAAATTATCGGGACCAAGGATAGTATAAGTGGCAACCAACATAATTTGCTTTTACGTATGCCAATCATACTGACAATAGCAGAAATGAGATAACCTAACATAATATCATCACGACCTATAAATAAGGTGATAAAATCGAATCTCATTAAAAAATAAGTTGTTAAAACTAGAAATAGAATAATTGAAAATACAGCGTATAAGAATTTATGTTTCTGTGACAAATTTTTTGCATTTAAATTATTATTCATGGTCATTAAATTTACACTCCCCTGAAAATCTTATAAATTATAAAAGATACAAAATAAACTACAGATAGAAACAAGAAAATTTTCATCCCAAGCCCTCCGAAAGCATCAGAACAAGAAATAGTCTGAGCAATTTGCGGAACTCCTGATCCAGTAGGGTAAATTCTTGTTTGGGAACTGGAACCGCACAAAAAATTAAGCCATCCGTATTCTGCCGTCAGGCGACTTAGTTCATAGAAAGCGATGAAAATAAATTCAATGAATAAAAATTTTCTTGGAGTAAATAGCCAGAAATTTTTTCTTGGAATGGTTGGGTCCATGAAAAAATTATACCGTAAAAATCTTTAATTTTTAAGCGAATTCAGTGCATAATTTTTAAAAAGTTCGCACCTTTACAAAATGCTAAAGATATTGACTGGTATTATAATTTTTGGTAAGGCACCCACACCCCTGAATTTAAAAATATTTTGTTGAGGAATTTTTCTTGAAA
>CAYXKV010000029.1:0-6503 GCA_964464975.1 uncultured Candidatus Saccharibacteria bacterium
CACTTAGGCCAGCCTCCGGTCATACCCCATCCGCTTGCGGTGGGGTTAGTTGATTGTATTTGGATAAATTCGAGGCGACTCTAGGTTTCGTGACCTCGTGTGATGCACTGGAATGCTTTTTACTCTCCAGCTTGGGGTTGCTCTGATTTTTATCGGAGCACCAGCAATCATATTTCCTTTTCATTCATAAATGCTGGGTGTCCCCCGGCGTATTAACCCTATGTGGGTCAGACCACACTGGAGTTTTCTGTGGGGCGGAGATTCGTTTCTCCGCCATGGCTTCATAAGCAAACGGTGCTAGGTTGGCCAGCGTCAGTCACAGTAGAGCAGGTTACACTAGCCTATGTGGTGGTGATGGGAGAGAAGAGGATAGCTATAGTTTAAAAACAAAGAAATATAAACAAAAAATCACTGAATTAGTGATTTTTTGTTTGACCTATTAGTTTCAGTCTTGGACCCATACCAAACTTAACTTTTCCAAAATATGGCTCTGTTGAGCCGTATAGGTCGGGCTCACTGCGTTGTGCCGGGAGAGAGACTTGAACTCTCACGGGTTGCCCCGCACGATTTTGAGTCGTGTGCGTCTACCATTCCGCCACCCCGGCATTGTCCGCCATAGCACTAGCGACGGCGGGCATTGCCCGCCTTTGCTAGCGACTATGAAAAATATATCCTATATATCCACCAAAATCAAAGACGAATTTTCCGAAAAGTTATAATATATGATAAAATATTCGCATCATTCATTAAATTCATAATATTTTCGACACAAGTGTCCAACTTTTATCAAAACTCAATATTCTGGGTCGAGGTTGACAAGATCAGACCCAACCCGTTTCAGCCAAGAAGAGAATTCGATGAAGAAGCGCTAAGGGCGCTTGCCGAATCTATCAAGCAATACGGAGTGCTCCAAGCTCTCGTTGTTACCCGCAAGGAGGTAGTGCGCGAGGACGGACTTGCAGTCGAATACGAGCTTATCGCAGGGGAGAGAAGGCTCCGGGCATCAAAGATGGCTGGGCTCTCTCAAGTGCCGGTGATCATAAGAGTTGGCGATGGCGAAGAAAGCAAGGATGACCTTATGAAGCTCGAACTTGCCATCATAGAAAATGTCCAACGTGAGGATCTCAATCCGGTAGAAAGGGCAAGAGCTTTTAGAAAACTTGCCGAGCAGTTCGGTTTCAAGCATCATCAAATTGCCCAAAAGATAGGCAAGAGTAGGGTTTATGTCACCAACACCATGCGCATCCTTGACTTGCCGGAAGAAATGCTCACTGCCTTGTCTGAAGGCAAGATCAACGAAGGCCACACCCGCCCGCTTCTTATGCTGATCGAGAGACCTGAGGAGCAGACGGTTTTGTTCAAAGACATAATGCTTCACAAGATGAACGTCCGTGATGCTGAGCTTGCGGCAAGAAAAATCGCAATTGAGAGAGTAAGGAAAATTAACGCTTCCATTGATCCGGAGATATCGGCTCTCGAGGAGAAGTTTGCCGAGTCGCTAGGCACCAGGGTAAAGATTGAGAAGAAGGAAAACGGCGGCAAGCTTTTGATCGAATTTTTCTCAAACGAAGACCTTGAGGACATTTTGCGAATGTTAAATCAAAATAGAGAGCCCGCTCTTGTCGTGAGCTCAGAGGATGGAATGGATGACCGGACTCCGGAGGAAATAAAAAAAGCAGAAGATACCCCCATACCGACTCCCGAAGAAGCGGCTAAGGAAGAAGACCTTTACTCAATCAAAAATTTTTCTATATAGAATCAGCAGAATTCTGCCTGGCTATTTTTAATATGCTTCTTGGCGAAGCTGGTTTTGACGGAGTCGAGCCATTTCCTGTTTGGTTTGGCGCTTTTGCTTGTAAGGATTTCCACTATTTCGCCCCCCTTAAGCTCGGTTGTAATCGCAGTGAGCTTGCCGTTTATTTTGGCTCCAGACATATGGTCGCCTATGTCGGTGTGGATGGCATAAGCGAAATCAATAGCTGAAGACCCGACCGGCAGATCGATAACATCACCGTTTGGAGTAAACACAAAAATCCTTTCGCTCAAAAAATCGTGCTTGATTTCGGTGCTATCTAGTCCGCTCAGGTTTTTTATCCAATCGGTGAGGTATTTTTGGCTTGAATTCTTTTCCACCCCTTCTTTATACAGTACATGGGAGGCCACTCCATACTCGCAGTTTTTATGCATTTCCTCGGTCCTAATCTGGATTTCTACCAGACTGCCGTCTCCGGTAAAAACGACTGTATGCAAACTTTGATACCCGTTTTGTTTTGGAAAAGCGATGTAGTCTTTGATCCTGCCTGGCAGGGGTCTCCAGGATGAGTGGATAATCCCGAGAGCTTTGTAGCAATCTTCATTTTTTTCAACTATAATCCTCATAGCCAAAAGATCATATATTTCACTCGTATCTTTTATTCTTCTCACATATTTTTTATACAGGCTATAAATGCCCTTGACTCTGTAGTCGGTTCTGAAGTTCTTGAGTTCCGCCTTAGCAAGTTCTTTGGTGACCGACTTTCGAAATTTCTCCAGATTTTGAAGGTTTTCTTCATGGCCCTCCTTGAGAAGCTTGGACATCTCATTGTATTTCTCCGGGTTGATGTATTGAAATGAAAGGTCCTCAAGTTCGCGGGAGAGCTTCCTGATGCCGAGACGATAGGCGATCGGAGCATAGATCTCCAGAGTCTCGCGGGCAATGCGCTCTTGCTTTTCTTTCGGTACGAATTTAAGTGTGCGCATATTGTGAAGCCTGTCGCAGAGCTTGACTATAAGGACCCGCATGTCTTTGGAGGTGGCCACAAGGAGCTTGCGCAAGGATTCATTGTGCCTGTCGTAGCCGTGATACTTTAAAGTACCGAGCTTGGTCACTCCCTCGATTATGAATCTCACATCACTGCCAAAATTTTTTTCGATCTCTTCCGGCAAAACTTCGGTATCCTCCAGGACGTCATGCAAAAGTCCTGCAGCGACGGAAGCCCCGTCCATCCCAAGCTCGGCCACATTTCGGGCAGTGGATATAGAGTGGGTAAAGTAGGGCTCTCCGCTGTACCTTCTCTGTCCATGGTGAGCTTTCTTTGCGAATTCAAACGAGTCTGATACAAGCTGCTTTTCCTCCTCTGAGGCGTCCGACATAAGAAGAGAGATAAGGTTTTCTAAATCTTGATCCATTCTCATATACTGCTTCAAAAAGCGCCCCTATGCAACACTATTCCTTTCTTTTTCTTCTCCCGAATTTCTTTGGTTCCTTAAATATTTCAAGTGCTCTTTCAAGCGGTATGGTGTAGACGTCGTCTTGCTTAAGCGAACGAAAATCTTTTTGGTGTACTACATAAGGCCCGAATCTTCCGACGTTTGCGCTGATCATCTCTCCGGTTTCAGGATGCCTTCCGAGTTCTCTCGGCAGGCTGAGGAGCTTAAGCGCCTGTTCAAGGGTGATCGAATTCGGGTCGATGTCTTTGGGTATGCTTGCCCTTTTCGGCTTTGATTTTCTTTTTTCTCCTCCCTTGCCGCTCGTTGATTGCTGCTTGCTGCTATTATCTCCTAATTGTACATACGGACCGAATCTTCCATTCATCACATATACAGGGAAACCTGTCCTGGGGTCTATACCGATCGATTCGGCTTCCTTCACTTCCGACCCGTCGATATTTCGCATGCCTTTGCACTTGGGGAACCTCTCGCAACTTAAGAATTTACCAGTCTTGCCGAGCTTTACCACCATGGCCGAGCCGCAAATAGGGCACTTGTGTTTTGGATCGGCTTCTCCGAGGGTTGTAAGCTTGGCCGTCTTTTCCTTCTCTTTTACTTCTTTTGAAAACGGTTTGTAAAAATCGCGAAGGGTGGGTTCATATTCTCTCTCTCCGTTTGCTATCTGATCCAGCTCATCCTCCATCTCTGCGGTAAAGGTATCGCTTATGTAATTTTCGAAATTATTCTCAAGGAAGGTCGAAACTACGTCGCCGACATCGGTAGGTTTGAGAGAACGTCCATCTTTCTCTACATAGCCGCGCCCGATGATTGTATCTATGATGCTTGCGTAAGTGCTCGGCCGCCCGATGCCTCTTTTCTCAAGTTCCTTGATCAGTCCCGCTTCTGAGTATCTGTTTGGCGGCTCTGTTTGCTTCTCCAAATTTACCATGTCGAGCAACCTGACTTCTTCTTCCTCGCCAACTTTTGGCAATAGGATGTCGTCACCCTTAGATGCCGGATCGGCAGAAAGCCAGCCATCCTTTACCACTCTTGAACCGGTAGCAGAAAAATCAGGAAAATTTTGGTCAAAGCTTGCACCATCTGTAACACAAGCGATGATCTTGGTTCTCATAACCAGAGCATCCTTCATATGGCTTGCGACAGACCTCTGCCATATCAGGCGATAAAGCCTCTTTTGATCTTCGGTATATCCCGCTGACTCTCTGTCGAAGTGTGTCGGACGTATGGCCTCGTGTGCTTCCTGGGCGTTTTTGGAAGTGCTCTTGTACATCCTTCCTTGGTGAAGATCTGCACCAAATTTTTGTGAGACAATGCTTTTTATCTGGCCCAATGCTACTGCGGCCATATTCATGCTGTCGGTGCGCATGTAAGTGATATGCCCGGCTTCATAGAGCTTTTGAGCCGCGAGCATAGTTCTCTTCGGCGAAAATCCAAGTCTGGTAGAAGCTGTTTGCTGAAGGGTGGAGGTGGTGAAGGGCGGCCTAGGAGAGCGCTTCATTTCCGATTCCTCCACTTTTTTTATTTTCCATTTTCCCTCTTTGCCCTTCTCAAAAATTTTAACTGCCTCTTCTTTGGTTTTGGGCTTCTTTTCGCATTCTGCAGTGAACCGCCCTCTGTCCCCATGAGCTTCAAGATTTGCGCTTAATACGAAATAAGTTTCCGGCTTGAAACTCCTGATTTCGCGTTCGCGCTCCATGAGTATGCGCAAAGCGGGGGATTGGACCCTGCCGGCAGAAAGTCCATAACGCACCTTTTTCCAGATGAGGCCGGAGAGGTCGTAGCCTACAAGACGGTCCAGAACCCTTCTTGCTTCCTGCGCTTTTCTCAAATTTTGATCAATGCTTCTCGGGTGCATGAGCGCTTCCTCGATTGCCTCCTTAGTAATTTCGTGATAAGTAATTCTCTTAAGCTTGGAGCTTGGAGCTTTAAGCTTTGAGTCCTTGATAATCTCAGCAAGGTGCCAAGCGATGGCTTCTCCTTCGCGGTCTGGGTCGGTCGCAAGTATTATCTCATTAGAACTGTGGGCAAGTTTTTTGATTTCTTCTATAACCTTCTCTTTGCCTTTGCTCACTTCGTAATGCGGCACAAAACCGCCCTCGATATCGATGGCCTTCTTGTTCGACTTCGGCAAATCCCTCACGTGACCTACGCTTGCCACCACCTTGTAATCTTTGCCGAGATACTTGGATATTGTTTTGGCTTTGGACGGCGATTCGACGATAAGTAATTTCATGACACTATGCATCAACAGACGTGTTCAAATAAAACGAATAAATTTAACCATTGAATTAAATACAGAATAAAGAATAATCCAATAAAAAGCAAAAACATGGCAATTGAAAGCCCCGCACCGAGCTTCGCTCTGGTGCGGGGCAAACTCACTACTTCTGAAGGTACTTGGAGATATCGTCTCCCACCTCGTACCCGCAGGCCCCTGTGGCAGCAACGGCCTGGTTGAACTCGCAGATGAGTTCGTTGCACTTTTTCTCTGCAATCCCCAAGACCTCCAGATCCTTGATTGCTCCAGCAACGTCGTCTACTGCTTTTCCCGGGGCGTACTTTGTAATGGACCCCTGATCGTTCTTATCTGAACTTCTTCTCCTAGCGGAGACGGAGTCGGAAGATCCGCAAAAGCTTGCTCTAATTGGGCAGGCTTTTGTGTTATGGCTCCTACGGCTTCTAGCGCCTGCACAATCGGTGCTTTTGTTGCTTCTGTGAGGTTTCGGTCGGCAGCTTTGAATTCTTGCCAAAACAGGCCTAGATAAAGGCGCTTGAGCTCTGGGGAGGCCTTTCTGTAAGCGCCACCGATGTCTCTCATAAGAGCGAGAATGTCTTGGATTACGTCTATCTTGAGGTTTCTGGATCGCTCAAGCTTTTGAATTTCTTCTTCGATGTCGTCGATTTGTTCTCGGTAACGAATTTTTAGAGCTGTAAAGCGGTCGTTTGCGATCACTCCCTCAATAAGCTTTTCCTCAGCTGTTTCCAATTTATGTTCCAGGTTTAGTTTCGTGCTCGTTAACTTTTTCTTTTGTGTGGACACGTTTGATTTTTTCGCTTGGTAAACTACCCTAACTCGCTCGATGACTTTATTGATCATCGCTTCTGAAAACTGAAGTTCGTCAAATTTTTGAGCCACCTGTTCCTCTAAGACAGTGGTCTCGACGTACTTGTCTTTGCATTTTATCTGGTCGCCAGCTCTGTTGCAGTGATAGTATGATTTGTTTTTCTTGAAGTGATGTTCTCATGTCTTCTTCAGAGTTTTTGAAAACTTTTACATTTTTTTCGTCCAAAGC
>CAYXKV010000030.1:0-6467 GCA_964464975.1 uncultured Candidatus Saccharibacteria bacterium
TACCAGAAGCGATATACTATGATTTCGGTAACACTTAATTATTATCTAACAAGGTTGCCACACATTTCCAGAAAAACAAATTACAATTCATTTACGACCGTAAAGACATTGTAAGAATCCTTATACAAAATCCCGCGGCCCCGACTCCGCTTAAGCTACAAACGGGCAAAGCGCGGAAAAGTGAATAAAACACAATTCGCAAAAGTAAAGTGTCAAAGGGCACCTTCGACACTTTGATGGCTATTGGCTTGCCTGAGTGCAGGCGTCGACGATCGCAAGCTCTATTAGAAGCTCGGGAATCGAGGAATAAGCCTCGCGTGATGATGCGTCAAGGAAAGCTATCAAAGTTTTTGAAGTGACATTCTTTGCCTTGCCTGCTATCGCGGATAGTCGCTCAAATTCCTCCTCCCCTGTTTCGTCGATCACAAGGCTTTTCATGTCCTTGGCGAAACGCAACAGAAGCACGAAGCGCAAAGACCTTAAAATCATTCTGAGGAAAACATCCATTTGAGTCCCCTGCTCCGAAGCTTTGCGTACGGCCTCAAGACCCTTTCGAGCATCAGATTCAGCCACAGCTTCGATCACATCCATTATGAGTGAAGATTTGGGGGCACCAAGCACTCTCTCTACTTCTTCGTGGGTTAGGGAGTCGTCTGTAGAAGAGTTAGCGGTTTTCTGGAGAATCGAAAGGGCGTCCCTGAAAGAGCCATCAGCCAAAGTGGCGATAAGAGAGGCCGATCTTTTTTCGAGGGAATATTTTTCAGCCTTAGCCACCTTGAGCACCGAGTCGGTGAGGGCCTTGTGGGTCGGCTTCTTGAAACTAAAGACCTCGCACCTTGAGACCACCGTGTCAGGCACCTTGTGGAGCTCGGTCGTCGCCATTATGAATACCACATGATCAGGGGGTTCTTCGAGGGTCTTGAGAAAGGCGTTCCACGCTTCTTTGGTGAGCATATGCGCTTCATCAACGATATATATTTTGTATTTTGAAGAGTAAGGGTAAGTGTGCACCGCATCCCTTATGGCTCTTATCTCATCGATGCCGCGGTTTGAAGCCGCGTCCATCTCATAAATATCTTCGCTCGATGTTTGGAGTTCTTTAGCAAATATCCTAGCGACGCTCGTCTTGCCCGTTCCTCGGCTGCCGGCTAAAATGTAAGCATGTGAAATTCTCCCCGATTTGGCCTCATTCTGGAGCACTCCTACCACATGGTCTTGGCCGACTATTTCGTCGAATTCTTTTGGGCGGTACTTTCTATAAAACGCAAGATTTTGCATATTTTTGAAAATTTTGAAAATTAAATTTGCTGAATCCTTAAGCCCATAATACCCAAACAAAGCCTGTTATTGCAAGCCGATATGGTACAATCAATACATGTCTTTCTCAGTCCATAAGCAAAGGGTGGGTGTATTGCGTGGCGGCCCGTCTCCGGAGTATGAAGTCTCATTAAACACAGGCAAAAATATTCTCGCTAACATGCCCGAAGACTTTGAACCGGTGGATATTCTGATTTCGAAGGACGGTATTTGGCACGAGTCTGGAATTGAAAAGAGCCCGGAAAAGATTTTGAGGAAACTCGACCTTGTAATTAACGGACTTCACGGCAGTTATGGAGAGGATGGTCGGGTTCAAAAAATCTTGGAGACTTTTCGCGTTCCATTTACTGGTTCAGATTCTGTTTCTTCCGCGTTTTCCATGAACAAAGCAATTTCAAAAGATATTTACAGAGGAATCGGTCTTAAAACTCCCTTTTCAAAAACCATTCCTTTCGAAAGGCTATCAGTCTCGGCGATCAGAGACGCTTATCATTCAATACCATCGCCTTTCGTGGTTAAGCCGAGTGCTGCCGGATCTTCAATCGGGGTTTATGTCTCAAGATCTCTGCCGGAACTTGAGGAGGCTGTCATCGCCGCTTCCAGATTCTCTCCGTCTGTGATAGTTGAAGAATTTATCGGAGGCAAGGAAGCGACAAGCGGCGTGATAGACGGCTTCAGGGGAAGCTCGTATTACCCTCTAGTCCCCGTGGAGATAAGGCATGGTAAGGATTTTTTCGACTACGATTCCAAATACCTCGAGAGCGGAACCCAAGAAATATGCCCCGGCAATTTTTCGGAACAAGAGACCCAAGACCTTGCCGAGATGGCTATCGCCGCCCACAGAGCTCTAGGGCTGAGGCATTATTCAAGGTCTGATTTCATCATTCATCCCAAGCGAGGTATTTTCATTCTCGAGACCAATAGCCTTCCCGGCCTGACCGAACATTCTCTCGTTCCCAAATCCCTTAAGGCCGTCGGTTCCTCAATCAAGGAATTCATCGAACATCTCATCCATAAAATCTTAGGTAAAATATAGGCTGATTGCCGCGAGCGGATCCTGTAGTGTATTCGGAAATTAAATCGAGTGGAAATTTATACACGACGTTAGAACCTCTCTCATCCAATACGCACCATCACAATTCCCACATTGCGTTGATATGAATACACCAACAAAACTACTTTAGACCAATCTAAACTGAGGCATAAGGAAGCTATCAGAAAATTAGCTAGAACTATATAAAAAAGAGCCACCCGAGAGCGCGACGGCCCTTGGGCGGTTGATGAGAAAAATCAGATATCTTCTTCCTCCTCGTCGATTCCACGAGTAGCGCCTTCCTCGTGGCTTTTTGGCGGATCGGAAGGTGTGAAGAAGTCGGCTGACATTCCCGTTTCGTGCCGAAGATGGTGACAATTCCGTGGAAACCCCGAGTAGTGGATAATGTCGAGCGTATTACCACGAACATCGCCAACTTGGAAAGGTCCCATTCCGTAGCGGCCCCTGAAGCCGTTTCTTATTGCTTCCTGCGGGTCTTTCCATGTGACCCAATCGTCGACTTTGAAATTACTCATAGCTTTCACCTCGCTTCGAGAGTCGGCTCTTTGATTGTTTTCGCGACGTCAGCAATGTCGACCGGCAACAACTCCTGCTTGCGTTCGCAGGATCCGTCGCAATCGGCCATTCTGAACTCGATTCTCTCGGTGCACTCTTTTGTGATGTGCTTTTTCCCCTGCGGGGTAACCACACACCACTGATCAACAACATGGACGAAGCCGTCTTTCCCGCCTCGTCCGTAATCTCCATGAAAAAAGTGAAAGCCTGTCATCATCCTTCCTTTCAGATTGGTCTGAACACCGATCCGCACGGAGCGAACTGGCCATTGAAGTGTGGTTCAAGCAGTTGCTTGACCGGCTCGGAGTACTGAAGGCCGACCATCGATCCAAGAATTGCTTTGTTGTAATTGTCGATCGCCAGGTTGTAACTCCTGACAATTTCGCGGTAGGCTACCGGATCGCCACAGACAGATCGCATTCTCTGCACATCCTGAGTATGGCGGCTAATTTCGGTGCGCTTCTTCTCGAACCAGTGCGGGTCGAGTTGGGCCTGATACCGAGCGCCCATGAACACATAGGCGTTAACCTTGGCATGAAAGCTTGGGTTCCGCCCGTATTCATGGAGGACTCGACCGTAAATGCCGACCGAGCTAATGGAAGTGATCGCGCCGACAGCCAGAATGGAAAAGAGTTTTGCCATTCCGACCCGACGAATTTCAAATCCGTCAGAGAAGGCGGTGAAGCCGAAGATCAGCCAGAAGCACATAATAAAAAGCAGAGATGCAACTGGCGAGTTCGTCATGAGCGCAATTCCAAAGAACACGCCCAAAAAGAGAAACAACAAATGCGTCATTTTGAAAGAACTCCTCTCTGGGATTTCTCCCTTAAAATCCTGAGTGTAGTCGAAGGACTTTAAGGGAGGCCCGATTCAATTTGCGAATCAGGCTGACGAAAGAAAAGAACTTTCTCCTCTCACTTTGCCCTGCAGCGAGAGCTGTCCGGAGAGTATTTCTCAGTAAGTTTCTGTCGCCGAATGTCTTGATCGCTTGGCGGCATCGCCACTCCAAGCCACTGGGTCTTCCAGAGCTCCACCTTGTCTCCTTTGGGAATCAGTTGGTAATCCATCCTCCAGATTCTTTTCGAAGGCTCGTCGGAACCCAGATAGATTTCTTCTCCCATGATGATGAATGGAGCTATTGCGTCCAAACCCTCCGGCGGCCGGACATAGGAAACGAACACTTGCGAGCACTCATTGCTTGTTTCCTTTTTGGCCGTTTCGATGTCGCTGAGAAACGCCTTTAAGAGTTTGTCACGATGCTGGATTTGTTCCTGTTGTTTCTCCTTGGCCTCTTGGCGAACCCTGTAATCAACATGAACAGCTACCATTGCTACAGCCGACAAGCCAAGAAGCGCACCCAGAAGTGCTAAATTTCTCCATTTTTCTTCAGTGTACATAGAACCTTCCTTCCTCTAATATTCAATCATATTTTAATTAAAATTGCAATACTGGACATTTTGAAATTGTTATATAATACAAGCGCTATGAAAAACGTAATTCAATTTTTAATAACGCAAGAAGATGGAGTATATACTGCCGAAGGGATGAATATACCCGTTGTCACTGACGGCAAAAATTTTGAAGAACTCAAAAAAAATTTGGTTGAAGCGGTTGAGCTTTATTTTGAAGGGGAAGATCCTGTTTCTCTTGGCTTTTCACCCACCCCGTCTATTTTTACAAACTTTGAGCTTTCTCTAAATTTAAATGGGGTTAAAGCTTAAAGTTCTATCTGGGAAAGATGTTGTTAAAATTTTATTGTCTTTCGGTTTTTCTATTCATAACAAAAGAGGTAGTCATATAAAATTGAAAAGGGTTGCGTCTACTGGTATGGAAACTTTACTGATTCCAGATCGTAATCCAATCGCCAAAGGAACTTTAAAAGCGATATTTAATCAAGCATCAAGATATATTCCAAAATCAGAATTGCAAAAACATTTCTTTAGGAAATAACGACAAAATCTTCGACCACCTGACCGGGATAGGACAACTCTTGAAAACCCTTATATTGCTTACCAAAAAAGCAAATCCTGAACAAAAACAAAATTTAGTGAAAACCTTGGTGGACAACTTTTGCTTAGACGGAAAAAACCCTTATATTACATGGATAAAACCCTTCGATGAGACAGCAAAAAGAGGCGAAAATCCTATACGGTGGACTGTACCGGAATTGCACCGGTGACCTCTCGAATGCGAATCGAGTGTTCTACTAACTGAACTAACAGCCCAAATCCCTTGCAAAAGCATTTTACTATACGAAGTTTGCTAATCCAACATCTTTTTGCAAATATGATTTTATGATCCCCAAGTCATTTTTTGAAAGAAACGCAGTCAAAGTTGCAAAAGATCTGATAGGTTGTTTTCTCTGCACAAGGGATGGTCGCCATATGATAGTTGAAACCGAGGCTTATGAAGGGGTAGAAGACCGAGCGAGCCACGCCTCACGGGGCAAAACGGATAGGAACCAAGTCATGTTCGGTGATCCCGGCAGATGGTATATATATTTCACATACGGCATGCACTATATGCTAAATATCGTATGCGGAAAAAAGGGACATCCCGCAGCGGTGCTTATACGAGGGGTGGTAAATGCGATAGGTCCGGGACGCCTCACCAAAAAATTGGAGATAGATAAAAAACTTAACGGCAAAAAATTATCTAAAACTTCAGGTTTCTGGATTGAATATGATCCTACTTCTCCCCACTTGGCGGGATTTCGCGGGACTAAAGAAATTTTGAAAACCCCTAGAATCGGAGTTGATTTTGCGGGGTCAGTCTGGTCGAAGAAGCGCTACCGTTTCGTGCTTGAAGGTTACGAGACAAAAAAATTTAAAAATTATTTTCGTAAGTCATAGAAATTTGAAAAATAATTTCCGCCCGGAGCATCTTGCTCCGGGCGGTTCAAATCTCTCTTTCCTGCTCACTTCCTCGCGAGCAGGCGGAAGTTAACTTGGTCGACTACAGGCTTGAAGCCAGCAAGCGAGTAAGCCTTCCTCTGCCACTCGTTGAAGTTGTCCGGGGCAGGCTCCTGACCCGCGCCCAGAATTTTCATGTGGCTTACGAGATAAGCAACTCCCGCTCGATCAACGGCCGAAGCCGCTTCAGCTCTCGCTCTCAAGGCGACCTCGATTGCACACCGATAGTCGGCTTGCGCCGCAGAGCTCTCATGATCATCGCCACGGATTCCTAACTTGAGGAGTCTCTGGTATGCCTCCTCAAGCTTTTCCTGCGCTCGGTTTCGATTTCCCCGGCTTCTCGTGACCTCTTTGTCCGCCTCTCTCATGAGATCACGAACTTCCGGCGTTATCGCGCTCACGGGAGCGCGCCGGTTTCCAGTTTGGGCGCTGACTGTCGCCACCATCGTAAAGATAGTAGCCAAAAAAATGAAAAAGAACACCCTTTTCAGCATACTCTATTTATACTTTAAACCTAATAGATGTCAAGGGTTTGCAATATCTGAAATTTGTTCTATTTTACTCATGGAGGCAAATTGGCACCCACACCCCTGAATTTAAAAATATTTTGTTGAGGAATTTTTCTTGAA
>CAYXKV010000031.1:0-6433 GCA_964464975.1 uncultured Candidatus Saccharibacteria bacterium
TTAATTAACGATTAATTATACAGAATCGGTGTCAAAAATTTAGGGTCCGGGCCATCGGACGATAACAGTGTTGTGGTTAAGCGTGGACTAAAAACCAAGTTGGAGATGGGCTGGTTTCCTGGCTACGCACCACTCGGTTATTTGAATACAAAAAACTACGAGCAGAAAGGGCAGAATAAAATCATCAAAGACCCATTGCGGTTTGATTTGGTAAAACACCTTTGGCAGATGATGCTCACGGGCAACTATACAGTGATGCGCCTTCTGAACATTGCGCACGAAGATTTGAAACTAACGAGCCGCCCGACAAAGAAGATTCCCAACGGCAAACTAATCTCTCGAAGCGGACTATACCGTATGTTCACTGATACCGCATATTGCGGATGGTTTGAATACAATGGGCAGCAATACAAGTTCAACAGCGAGTTTGAGCCGATGATAACCGAGGAGGAGTTTGACCGCGTGCAGAAGATTCTCGGACGCAAAGGCAAGCCCCGTCCTCAAAAGCATCGTTTCGCTTTCACGGGTTTGATGCGTTGCTCCAACTGCGACGCTCTAATAACCGCCGAGGAGAAGATTAAGCGGCAGAAGAACGGCAATGTGCACACTTACATCTATTACCATTGCACCAAACGCAAGGATTCAAACTGCCCAGAGAAGATGATTGAGCTTTCGGAATTGAACCAACAGATTGACGAAGCCATCGGACAATTCACAATCTCGGACAGATTCCACAAGTGGGCTATCGAATATCTGCACGAACTACGCAAAGATGAGGCACAAAGCCAGCACGCCGCGTTTGAGGGTAAGCAGAAGGTATTAAACGATATTACCAAGCGTCTTGAAACCTTGCTTGTCCGCTGGAGTTCACCAGAGAACGCGAATGGGCAACTTATCAGCGATACTGAATACCAAAATCTCAAAACAAACCTACTCAAAGAGAAGGCGGATGTTGAGAGCAATTTACAGAAACAAGGGAAAGCTCTCGAAGATTGGTTGGAACTCGCCGAGCGAACATTCAACTTCGCACGCTACGCTCGCGTTTGGTTCAAACAGGGCGACAGAGACACCAATAGAGCCATCTTCGCTTGTCTCGGTTCACACCTCTGGCTTGGCGGGCAAAATGTGAGGGTAGAATGGCGTAAATCGTTCAGTTTAATCTTCGAGAAGCTACCGCAAGCGGAGAAGGAACTTGCTGCGGTTCGAACCTCTCTTGAAAGCCAAAAATCCCTCATAAAAACGGAAAATCTCGCCCTTATGTTGCGAGATTGTCCATCCTGGCGGGTCCAGCAGGACTCGAACCTGCAACCTCGGTTTTGGAGACCGATATTTTACCATTGAAACTATAGACCCTTAGTTATAATTTAACAAAAATCCGCCTTTTTGGCGAATTTTTGACTCTATGCTCTTAGCTTTAAGCTTTAAGCTTATTTCTTCGATTCTTTGAAGACAACTCTCTTGCGGAGCTTTTTGGAGTATTTTTTGAGTTCGATTTTGCGTTCAACCTTGCGCTTGTTTTTGCGCGTCCAATAGATTTCTCCCGTTTCTTTGTTTACGAGTTTTATAAGATTATCCTGTGACATAGGGGCATTTTAGCACGATATCAATATTTTGCAACATAATTCGCAAAGCGCTTCATAAGCTCTATAGTCACAGGACCAACCGAACCTCTTCCAACTGTAAAGTCGTCTATCCTCACTATCGGTACGATATCCTTGAAGGAGGATGTGATGAAGACCTCGTCTGCGTCTCTGAGCTCTCCCTCTCTCACAATCCTCTCTTGTATTTCAAAATCGTTTCCGGCAATTTCGCGCACTATCTTCCCCGTAATCCCTTTGAGCACGTTTTCCGCAGGAGTAATGAGAGTCCTATCTTTGACGAGAAAGATGTTGCTTGTAGCGCACTCCAGCACATCTCCATCGTAGGTATAAAGTATTTCAACAGCACCCTCTTCCTTCCTCCAGTTTTGGAGATTCACACCACGGATATAGTTTATGGTTTTGCATTCAGGGAGATGCCGCATATGCCTGTAGGTCACAAGCTTGCCTCCTTCCGTGTAATTTTCTTTCAGCAGAGATTCCCATTTTTCAGTCAAAATATAAAAAGTGGGCTCATCGAAATTGTATTCGATACCCGCTACGGTATTGCCTCCGGTCAAAATCATCCTTATGTTAGCCCTTTTGAAAAGTCCGTTTTTCTCCAGCAGTTCGCTGATTGCCTTCTCCGCCCCTTCTTCAGTAATCGGCACATTCAGGTTAAGCACCCCCGCACCTGACAAAAACCTATTCCAGTGATCCGCAAACCTGAAAGGCTTGCCCCCAAATGCCGCAATGCCGTCATAGATGCCATAGCCTCTTAGGAGGCCGATATCCCAAATAGAGATCTTGGCCTCTTCTAGAGGTAATATTTTGCCGTTTAGAAAGCAATATTTCATCTTAAGTATTACATGAAAGAAGTGAGATCGCCACGGTGAACATTTACCGTAGGCGATCTCTAGACAGATGATATAGTCACTTGCACGGCTCCACCAGAGAGGCGTGCAGATACCCACCGACACTTGTGGGTACCATTTTACCATGACTGTCTTTCAGCACTATATGCTCTTCTGAAAGAGGCCGTAGCACCGTTAGACTATCATCCCCATAGACAGATCGGAATCCTTTAAGGACTCTTTTAGTCTCAGGGTTTTTGGCACTTGATGGGTGCCGGAATTTGACTTTATCTCCCGCAGAAAGCATAGAACACCTCCTACCAAAAAATTATCACATATACGATATACAAACAACTAGATACCTGTGATTTTCTCTATTGAAGCTCCGATGCTGTTCAAACACTCGGCAATATCCTCATAGCCTCTGTTTATTGAATATACGTTTCGGAGAATCGAAACCCCGGGAGCTGCAAGCATGGCAATAAGAATTATCATAGCTGGCCGCAAGGCAGGTGGGCAAACTATCTGCGAAGGCTTAAGCTTGGTCTGGCCAATAATAAACACCCTATGTGGATCTGCAAGATTTACCGAGGCCCCAAGCCGATTGAGTTCGGTGAAGTATATGGCCCTGTTCTCCCACATCCAATCGTGGATAAGAGTGGTGCCCTCGGCCTGTGTGGCAATGGGGGCAAAGAATGGAAGATTGTCTGAATTGATGCCTGGATATGGCTGGGCGTGTATCTTGTCACGCAAGGCCTTTAGCCTTGACGGAAACACTGTGATATCGGCAAGGCTAGTCTTCCCATTGTGAGAAAGATATTTTTTTGAAATTTTATATTTTAGCCCCATCTTTTTTAGCTTCATAAGTTCAAGCTCTAGGAAATCTATAGGACACCTCTCAACTGTAAGCCGAGATCCGGTAGTGACTGCGGCTGAGAGAAACATCATAGACTCTATCGGATCTTCGCTATTGTAATATTCAGCCTTTTTGTTTATTTCGGATACTCCATATACTTTCAAATTTGTTGTGCCTACGCCTTCAATCTTAACTCCGAGATTTTGGAGAAAATAGCAAACTTCCTGCACTTGATAATTAGGCGGGGCAAACTTTATTTCAGTAACACCGGGGATAAGAGAGGCCATCATAATCGCGTTTTCAGCCGCCGTATCACTTGACTCATAAAGCACGACCTTCTCGCTTTTTAGCTTGCCGGCACTGATCTTATATCGATCAGAAAGAGTTTTGGTGGAAACCCCGAGATCTTCAAAAGCATATCTGTGGGCTCCGATTGTCCTTTCCCCCATTTTGCAGCCTCCAGTATGCAGGAGTTCAAAACGCTTCAAATTGTGTGCCATAGCCGGTATAAGCATTAGACTTGACCTAACGTTTGCTACTGATTTATGCAGGAGGCCGCGTTTGTCAAACCCTTTGGGCGGATTGATCTCGAGGCTTTGCTTACCGGTCCATTTAACCTTCACACCGATAGCGGCGAAAATTTCCAGCATTCTGTTGACTTCCTCGATTCTAGGAATGCCGTGTAGGACAGTAGTGCCCTTATTCAAAAGTGAAGCACACAAAAGTCCCATGGCGCCGTTCTTGGAAGGGTTGGTTATGATTGAGCCCTTAAATTTCCTGCCGCCTGTTATTTTGAAATCAATACTATCTGTAAGAGAGACTATCTTGTGCTCTAGAGCATCCCCTATGCGAAGAAGCTCTCCTGCTGTCAGATTCTGACCGCCATTTTCGATCCTAGCTACAGCGCTCTGCGATGTCAGAAGCCTTAGAGCGAGCTCTTCCTGTGTAAGACCTCTCTTTTCTCTAAGTTTCCTTATGAAAATTCCTATAGCTTTCTGGTTATCGGCATTTTTCACGAAATAAAATATATCATATATGATATATTATTGTAAAAATTATGTGGAAAGAAATAGATACCAACATAAAAGCTAAGAGCCCCGTGCAGGGGCTCTGGTTAGTCCTCGGGATCCTCCTTTCGCGGTTTGAGCAGATCGCCCACCGCAGCAAGAAAAAGCCCTGCAATGAGTAGGAAAAGAACAGTTCCCGAGATTGGCGGGATAAAATCCTTGATTTCTTTCAATGAATCCTCCTCTGAAAATATGATAACACAGGCTTTTGGGTTTACAAAATCTGAACGGACTAAAACTGGAAAATAAAAAAATATTTTGTTAAACTTGCAAAGCAAGAGCGTCGGTGGCGGAGTGGTCAATCGCAACAGACTGTAAATCTGTCGGCCTCAGGCCTACGGGGGTTCGAATCCCTCCCGGCGCACCAGTATAAAACTTGTCGGTTTTGAACCAACGGCGGACTGGGCGGCGCAAAGCGCCGCCCACGCTGTTTCGCCTGATTTTCCAAACGAATTTGGAGCGCCGCCTTCGGCGGCGCGCACTTTTCTTTCGGCGAGGAGGAGGTGCGAGCCAAAGATTTCTTTGGCAACAACCTTTTTAGCAAAAAGGTTGTTATCGGAAGCAATTTTGTCCAAGGATTGAGCGTCTTTTAGCCAGTTTTGGAAAGGTGCGAGCCAATCATTTTGCTTGTGTGAAAGAGAGGTCATTTCTTCTTGAAGCGACTTCTTTTCGGAAAGGAGTTTTGCTTTTTGTGAGCGATAATCTTGCTCGTCAATAATCTGGTCGAGATACCCATTAAGAAGTCGCTCTAGTTTTTGTGAGATTTCGGATATTCTTGCTTCTTTCTCCTTCACACAAGCAGTCAAAGACCGGGCAGAGTTTTTGTGTTCATCTAACGCCATACGGTTTAACTCCTCTGCCCAGTCTTTGGGCAAAGAAACTTTTTGTATTAAGGATGATAACTGCTTGTCTAATTCTTCGGAACGAAGCGACATTTCGGGGCATTTGATAGTTTTAGATTTTTTCGTGCAACGATAGTAAACATAATTATGCACATTGCCGTTTTTCTGTCGCTTCGTTTTGTTTTCAGCAGTTATCATCATTCCGCATGAAGCACAGGAAATGAGACCGCAATATGGTTGAGGTTCGTTTTGTGGCTTTCGTTCAGGTTGTCCGCGAAGTTTCAACATTTCCTGTGCTTCATCAAAAAGTTTCTTTGAAATGATTGGCTCGTGCTTTCCTTCGTGAATTTCACCACCATACTTGAACAATCCAATGTAAAATGGATTGGAGAGGATAAAAGACGCTTTGGTTTTGGAGATTCTCTTTCCGGTTCGGGTTGTAATGCCGGACTTCGCCAAAAAATTTGATACATCTTCCAGTCGCATATCTCCACGGATGTATTTTTCAAAAGCCAAGCGGATAATGCGAGATTTTTTCTTTTCCACCACAATCGTCTTTGTTCGTGAATCGTTGAGATATCCCAAAGGCGCTTGGCTTGGAAATATTCCCATTCTAACTTTTTGGCGAAGTCCGCGTTTCGTATTTTCGGAAAGAGAATCTACATAGTATTTGCTTTGACCGAAAGCCATATTGAGCATGAACTTACCTTGCGATGAATTGTCGCACCAAAAAGTTGGAAATTTAATGCTCGCAAGTTTTCCTGTGTCGAGGAGATAAATGATACGGCCGCCGTCCACCGAATTGCGGGCGAGACGATCGGGGTTCCATGCGAGAATGTTTCCGCCGAAAGTTTCGATTTCTTTCATCATCTTGTTAAACAACGGACGACCTGGAATTTTAGCAGATTGTTTTTCTACGATTTCGGCGGAAATTTCCAAACCTTCCCGAACGGCGTATTCCCGCAATTCGGTGAGTTGCGCTTCAATCGAAAGAACCTGCTTGTCCTCGACATCAGTGGACTTGCGAGCATACAAAAAGAATTTTTGCGATGATACATTGTTCATAATAAAAAATGTTAGAAACTTTAAAGGCCGCCCCGGTTGTACTCAACTCAAGTCACCTTGAATTGTCCGAGACGGCCATCAAAAAAGATGACTTGCGCGAGTTGAGTACATCTTGAGTATAGCAAAAATTCTTTTTGTATTCAAAGCAAATACTATGTCAAAATTGCTTCTG
>CAYXKV010000032.1:0-6129 GCA_964464975.1 uncultured Candidatus Saccharibacteria bacterium
AAATGCTAAAATGCAGACACGGAATTAGTGTCTAAAGAAAGGGGTCCACTACACAATCATTGCCTATCTTCTACGAAATCCAGTTTATATTGGAAAGATAAAACACAATAATCAGATTTACGATGGTATCCACGAAGCGATAATTTCGGAAGAAATTTTTGCCCTTGCTCAAAAAATTCATAAGGAAAAACAGAAAAATTTTAGAGTGTACAAAAATTTTCTGTTCGGCGGATTGATAAAGTGCGAGGAGTGCGGTTCAAACATGACCTCTTGTTTTACCAACAAGTATAGTAATAATGAACTTAATCGCTATTACTATTATCGTTGTACTTCAACTACAAAATTTGATTGGCAAAGCTGCTCGGTAAAGCAGGTATCCGCCGAGAGATTGGAAAATTTTTGTCTGGAAAATTTAGAGCGAATTTCCATAGACAAAAGCTATACTGATAACCTCGTTTTTCGCTTAAATCACGAGCTTGGAGCTGGACACCGAGATGGGCACGAACTATCAGCTCCATGCTCTAAATTTTCCTCCGAAAGCATTTCGGACACTCTAAAATTTTTGCTCTCTGGTCTCAAAACTACAAAAGGAATTGAAAGAAATCTTTTAGCTAGAAGATTTCTTTCAAACATTTTCTATTCCCCCGAAAGCATTAAAATCCGCTTCAATTTGGCCTCACGCGGCGACGACCTGCCCGCCGAAACCTCGGCGAAGGCGGGAGTCGCCGCTAAAGCGAGACCAGCCTCGCCAAAGGCGGGGCTGGGCGAGCGAACTCTCTCGTCTCCAAATTCAGAGTTCGTATCGTCAAAAATTGCTGCGAGGCTTGGATTCGAACCAAGGTGACCTGATTCAGAGTCAGGTATCCTACCGCTAGATGACCTCGCAATTTACTTACTGTCTCACTACCTGCCCCGACTAACGTTATTCATGAGCGCAGGACGAGTTGCTAGAAGACTTCGCAATTTGCTACATCAATATAACCTAAAAATAATAGATTTTAAAGTGACAGATAGTATTCGTCGATACCGCAACCTAAATTAATCATAAAAAAGGGACGGCGTCGGAGGAGAAAAGCGCCGTCCCGGATAGGGGCTATGAGCCCCGAATGGATTGGTTCTTGACATAAGATACCACAAAATGAATGTTGGCTAAAGCAAACCTGTGAAGATCCTTATTCTGGGCTCTTGAACTCACAGCCCTTGCCTTCTAGGAACGATTTTACCTGCCCCGCGATCCCACCCGGGACCGAGAAAAAAGGCTTCCTTTTTCCCGGTCATCAATCGTCTGCTTCATTGAATTCCTAAGTATGCCCCTTAATTCATCTTCGAGAGAGCCCGTCTCCTCAGGAGTTAGGTCACTAATTGAAAAAGTGGCGTACTCGCTTATTGTGCAGGTCATACTTTCTCCTTTCCTTAAGTCTTATACACCAAAAAAGTTTCGCGGAGAAACGAGTGCTGTGGAAAGCGATTTTAGAGCTTTAGATACTTGCGCACCGCAAGGAAGCTTGCTGCGGCTCCGATGCCGATACCGGATCCCAAAATAATAAAGCCGATCTCAAAAATATTTGCGAGGTAATAGTCAAAGATGTTTAGACCTATAAAGAAGTTTTCAGTAAGACCACCGAGATAATAAGTAAGGGGTAGGAATGCGACTATCGAAAAGACTCCCGAGATGAATCCGGCTATCACTCCGGTGACAACAAACGGCCCACGGATGTAATTTTTGGAAGCACCCACAAGCTGCATGACGCTGATTTCCTCTCGCGAAATGTATATGGCTAGACGAATGGTATTGAGAGTGATGACGAGGGAGACGAACACCAGCGCCAAAGAGAAAACTAAGCCAAGACGCTCGATCGAATCTATGAGTTTAGAAAGCCTCTCGATAGCAACTCGGTTTTCAAAGTAATTTATCTTATCTATAATCTTCCCGCCATCTCCCGACAATATGTTTTCCTCATTAAGGAAATTGGCCATCGTCTCATACTGAGAAGGATCCTTTGCCTTGATATTGAGAGCGGCTCCGAGAGGATTTTCACCAAGCTCTTCGAGAGCCTGAAGGGTGATCTGGTCGTTTTCATGTTTTTTCTTGAAATTTTCAAGTGCCGCCTCTCTGCTTATATAATCCACTCTTTGGACTTCTGGCATAGCTTCTATTTTGGTTTTGAGTGATAGGATGTCCTCCTCTGAAACTGTAGTTACAAAATAAACATTTATATCCACCCTATCCCTAAGTGCCTGCATGGTCGTATTGAGAACCGCCTCGGCGAAAATCACTGAGCCGATAACCGATAGCGTCACCACCATGACAATGATCGATGCAAAAGAAACGTACCCGCTTCTCCAAAAATTGAAAAAACCGGATTTGATAACTCTTTTAAGCTTTGTGCCGAATTCTACCTTATCCATTAGAATAATTAAGTTAATTAGTATTTTTAGCTCTATCTACAATATGTATTTCCCGGTTGGATCATCACGGACTACCTTGCCATCCTGCATGGTGATCACCCTCCTGCCAATCGAGTCTATGACCCCCCTGTTGTGGGTAGTAAGGATAACGGTAGTGCCGAGGTCGTTGATTTTTTTAAAAATCTGTACGATATCATAGGTGTTTGACGGATCTAAGTTGCCGGTAGGCTCATCGGCAATTATGATATCGGGTTGGTTCACTATCGCTCGGGCAATTGCCACTCTTTGCTTCTCACCTCCCGACAGCTCATGAGGGAAATTCCATATTTTGTTGCCCAAATCGACGAGTTCGAGCACGTGAGGAACGTCTGATTCAATCTCTTCGTCCGGCCTGCCGGCAGCTTCCATGGCAAAAGCAATGTTTTCAAAAACATTTTTGTTCGGCAGAAGCCTGAAATCCTGAAAAACTGCGCCAATTTTGCGTCTTAAGAAATTAATATCATTGCCTCGTAAGGTATGGATATCGGTATCGTGCAGAAGCACTCTGCCCTCAGTCGGCCTGTCCTCTGCCAAAAGCATCTTCAAAAGGGTGGTCTTGCCAGCGCCGGAGGGACCAACGATTGAAACGAATTCGTTGGGGTCAATTACGAAAGAAACGTTCTCAAGCGCGGCACAGCTGTTGTATTTTTTTGATACCTTGTCAAAAATTATCACAAAGTTATTATATCTTTTTTTGCAATTATTACAAACTTTAATGTTTGCAAATTTCTGGAAAAACTATGTTTTATGGTTTATAGTTTTCTTCAAGCACCCTTAGCTCAGTGGTAGAGCGTTCGCTTCACACGCGAAAGGCCGTTGGTCCGATCCCAACAGGGTGCACTACTCCGCTCTGGTTACAGAGCTCCGCGGTGCAAGCACCACGTTGGAAAAGTCGAGTTGTGGAGCCCCCTACCAGACTTGAACTGGTGTCTACGGTTTACGATACCGTTGTTCTACCGCTGAACTAAAGGGGCTTGGGACAACCTATTTTACCACAATTTTTTTCTTGTTTTTGAACTTTGTTTGAAGAAATGTATTTTTTATAATATATTAAGTTAGGAAAAGCCGTTGTAGCTCAGTTGGTAGAGCACGTCCATGGTAAGGACGGGGTCGCCAGTTCAATCCTGGCCAACGGCTCATTTATTTTGGTTTAAATTTCTACAAAGATTCTGATTTTTGGAAATCTTTGTAGAGAAAAAGAAATCCTAAAGCAGATACGACGAAGACCGCCCCGAAGTAGAAGATGGCGTGGCTTGCGGTAAACTTGGCAATTTGCGTGCCTAAAAACACGAGCACTATGTCGACAGGAGCATAAAAAAGCGCGTTTATGATAGAAAATTTCCAGAAATTTATCCGGCTCAAGCCCGCCGCGTATGAGAGAAGCTCCGGCATAGTAACAAAGCCCACACGAGCTTTGACAAACGACTTGGTGCTTGAAATGACGTTTACAGCTTGCACTATCTTTTCGGTATTTCGGGATCCGGCAAGGACTCTTAGAAATCTGGTGCCGTATTTGCGGCTTATATAAAAGCAGACTGATGATCCGAGGATGTCTCCCCCGAACATCAAAATGAAACCTTCCACGTTTCCGAACGCCGCACCGGAGATGACATAAAGCGGAGTGCCGCCAAGCGGCGCAATTATTAAGGTGCTCATCTTAAGAGCTACCGCCATAAACGGCGCCCAAAACCCAAGAGAGATAATGAGTGCCTCAAGTTCCCCGCTTCTAAGCATTTTTATGGAAAAAATAAAAAGCGCCACCACGATGGCTACCCATACGAATTCAACGAGCCTCTCCCGTTTTTGCATATTATTTGGAGCCCGCGCCCTCGGCTGACTTCCCGATTGAAACTCCGGGACAGGCCTTCTTAAGCATGGCGATATCTTCTTCACTCGGAGTGAAAGTGATGTCTTCATTGCCGCCGGTGATATAGTACATGATCGAAGATTCATCCTCGCCGTGGTCCATCCCAAGAGCGTGACCGAACTCGTGAGCCATGGCAAGCACCAGATCCTTGCGGTTGCCGAACTGGTAAATATTGATAGCGTCGCCTGTGTATTCGGCCTGATCAAACTCGAGTCCGTGGCCATACTTTTTGTTATAGGCCGAGGCTACTTTGTTGTATTCGGAAGCTATCTGGTTGCGCTCCTCAAGTAGTGCATTGAGCTCCCCGGCCATCCGATTGATCAGTGGCACTTCAGCGTTGAGGCGCTCCATTTCAGATTTTAGATATCGGGCTTCGGCAGAAAGAGCCTCGTATTCCTTTTGCGGGGCGCCGCCTCGCGAATTCCAGAAGTCCACCTGCGATTCATAAGAGGCTTGGCGCTTCTTGAATGCGGCTACATCGGCCTCGTACTCAGAAATTCTGGCTTCATAAGTATTTTTATAAGAACTGAAGCGCGAGTCTATGGCCCTAAAGTTTTTCTCCGCGGCATCGAGTCCTGATTCTACCCTCTGTTTCTGTATGGTTTCTCTCTGCCGTTCGTCAAATATGAGATTTATCTTAAACTTAGCCCCCTCTTCATATTGAAAAAGATTTTTGTTGGTGACCTTCTCCCAAACCTCCTCACCCTCTCCTACACGCTTCAGAAATTCAGCCTTGGAGACCCCGAATTCAGTGTCAAAGCGACCAAGCGAATACTTGAGCGGATCCTTGCAAGCACCGAAATAATTGAGATAAAAAAGATAAGCGAGAATACCGAGTCCCCCCAAAAGGAAAATCCATGCAAACGCTTTTTTGAGCTTATCTTTCATCAGTATCAAATTTACCACAAAAAAAGCTTTGCCAAAAACACAATCCGTGGTTAAATGTACCTTATGTTCAGAAAAAGCGCACAAGGTAAAGATCTGGGGTATTTTGTGAAAAACATATCGATAGTTCTGGGACTAGTGTTGATGTGGCGTGGAGTCTGGTATGTGCTGGACGGGATCGATAAGTATCTTTTCGGCGGAAGTCATACCTATACGGCGGTTTTGGGAATCTATATCGGTCTTCTAATCCTCTACCTGCCCGACAGAGATCTAAAGGAGATCTCGAAGCTGTAAATTTTATTCAATTTTTAAAAACCTAGCGGGATTTATAGTTTCGCCGGTTAGGCGCCCGCCGCAGGCATGGTTTTCCGTTTTTAGAGTCTCGGTTTTAAAAACTGTAAGATGGAGATGTGGGCCTGTCGTCCTGCCCGTCATGCCCACAGTGCCTATAGTATCCCCATTTTTCACTTCGTCTCCATAATCAACAAGCTGTCTACCGAGGTGTGCATAAAGAAAAGTATGGTCACCTTTCGAGTCTTCGATCATCACAAGCTTGCCGTATCCCTTGCCCGGACAGTACTTATCCTCGTCTGCAATCTTTATCACCTTTCCATCGGAGAGTGATTCTACCGGAGCCCCATTATCGGCAGTGATGTCTATCCCGCTGTGCCCGCTACTATACCCTTGCGAGATAGCGCTATATGCTCCTGCAATTGAAGTTTTGCTTTGAGGAGGCTTGAATGATATGCCGTTTATAACAAAGGCTATAAACAAAAGTCCGACGACTGACCACATTCCAAACGGTACTTTCGGTAAATCTTTCATGTCTCCTAGTATACGTATTTGTATTATTTTTCAATAGCCACAACAGCTGATTGGCACCCACACCCCTGAATTTAAAAATATTTTGTTGAGGAATTTTTCTTGAA
>CAYXKV010000033.1:0-5985 GCA_964464975.1 uncultured Candidatus Saccharibacteria bacterium
ATTTTTTCATATCAAAACACTAACAGAAATATTTAAATTCAAAAGATAATCTGCCGCGAGATTTTTGAAGCCCATCTTAGTAGCTGGGAAAATCGAGATCAGTATCCGTTGACCATTGACGAGTTTGAAATTCTCCTCAATGGCGGCGGGGAATGGCTCGTCGAAAATCAGCCAAACGGAGATGGGACTTTTTTTAACACTCTAAAATTCGGGGGCAGGGTCTTCTGCACCTCGACAAACCAAATGATCGAACGCGCTGGCACGGTTTAGTAATCACCGTTGCCAGCGTTCTTGTATTTATAGGCCTCTCCAATCTTGTACCCTTTTATATATTCGTATGCAAAATCTGATATTTTTTCTGCAAGTTTAGAATCCATTCCCGTTCTTTGTGTACCCATAGTCATAATTGCAATTTGATTATGGAGCACTCTACGATCACTTTCGGATGACGAAATTTTTTTAATACCATAAGAATCTTTTCCGCTACCAGGGAATATGTTGGTTTGAGAATCCATGAGGTTTGCGTATTTCTCGCAAGCTTCTCTCAGTCTTTGTTCGGCGACACTTCCAGCAAAAGGCGGTTTCCCAGAGAAATCATACTCATCCCAAAGCGATTCAAGATAGGGGTCTGGTTCTTTAGACGGTGACTTGTTTTTGCTTAACCCTTCCATGATATTTTTATTTTTACGGCTCCAAGATTCCTTCGGTTTGGCCGTTTACGGAAATAACCACGGAATCAATATCAGGCAGATCTGTAAGAGTCCTCTCGATCTGCGAACGAATGGCGATGACTGTGCATGATCCGGCAACTCCTTTATTGAGGTCCGAGTTGAAATCAACATAAGCCACCTTGTTTTTGATTTCAAACTTTTGAATTAGGGTATTTTTATTGATGGCCGAATAATAAAGCTTTTCTTCATCGGGCAGGAGTCCGTTGATAAGGGCTTCAAGCGAACCAAGCCCTAAACTTTCTGCGTTCGGTACCTGTCTCTTTATGGCTACGTCTGCCTCGCAACTTGAAGTTTTAGCTTTTTCCCTGTCAACAAAATATACGTTCACACCCACAGTCCATTCAAATTGCCCCGCGGTGCTCTGGTTTTGAGGAAGGGGTACCTCTGGAGATTTGAGGTACGCAACTAGAAAGTAAAAAACCAAAAAGCTACCCACCACATAGACTGAATATTTAATGGCCATTTTCATATTAGATTAGATAGACTTGACCTTCCTTTTTGGGCGCGAAGCGGGCTTGCCAAAATACGACATGAGCAGAGAGAAAATCGTCCTTATAAAACCAGCCGCCTCTTGAGAAAGCTCGCTTCCTAGGAAATTCATGCCTCGTTCAAAATTGCGGGCGATCGCTTCTGCTTCCCTTCTTGCGATTTTAGAAAGCCTTTTGACATCAGAGAGGATGGAGAGTACATAAAGAAGCATGAGCACCAGAAGTCCGGCCACCGCTATAGTCGAGACCGAAGCCACTGCAAAATAAATTTCAGAGTAACTCATGCAATTATTTTACACCAACAAGTGCAAGCTACAAACAAATCTGTTGATATTGAATCGGAGAATTTTATTGCTGCGAAGAATTTATGGCTTCGCGAATGGTCTTTCTAAACTCGTCAACGGTTGTAGGGTTTTGAATCTGCTTACCGTTTATGAAAAAGCTTGGAGTACCATCTACCCCGATACTTGTAGCATGTCTTCTTTGAATACGCACATACTCCTTTATCTCCCGAGATGCGAAATCAGTCCTGAACTGATCGATATCCAAGCTCAAAAGTCGAGCATACGACTCGAAGAGTTCAATCACGTTTGAAGTGTTTGACCATTCGCTCTGTTTTTCAAACAAAAGGTCGTGCATCTCCCAAAATTTGTTCTGCTTTCCGGCCGATTCGGCAGCCCGAGCTGCAAATTCGGCGTTGAAGTGGATGCTGGTAAGCGGAAAATTGCGGTAAACAAAGGTGATTTCACTCCCAAACTCCTGCACCATCTGCCTGACCAGCGGGTAATACGCTTTGCAGGCCGGACATTGGAAATCGCTGTATTCAACTACCAGAACTTTTGCATTTGGGCTCCCTTTGAATTTATCAAGCGGGTGAAGTACTCCGACTTCAAATGGCGGTTCGATGCTTGGGGTTTTCTCTCTTCCCCAGATCAAAAGAGAGACTATGGCTATGACCACGACCGTGGTCCAAATGATGATGTTTTTCATGTGTTCCAATTTATCATATTTGTAATATAATATAAAGTCTGAAGCATTACATTATTATAATTTATAAAAGACCATGTCATACCTAAGCAATATTGAGAAAGACACCAAGGACAACGATAATTTCAGGAAAGTTCTTTCGACTACCGATAAAAGCCAACTTGTAGTGATGTCTCTCCTTCCCGGAGAGGATATTGGAGAAGAAGTCCACGACGGCGACCAGTTTATCAGAATCGAGAAAGGCAAAGGCAAGGCGGTGCTTGACGGCAGGGAATATGATATTGAAGACGATTTCGCAGTAGTCATACCCTCCGGCACCAAACACAATATAATAAATACTGGTGATGAAAAGATGAAGCTCTACTCCCTATATACCCCGCCGGAGCACGAGGATGGCACAATTCATGCCACCAAAGCGGAAGCCATGGAATCTCACGACCACTAGAAACATTATCTGCTTTTCCTGACCCAATAGAGAGCGAGGGGCGCGACCCAGTTCGCGAATCTTTCTATAAAGTCCCAGACGGGCTCGCCCATGATGGGGCGCAAAAGCGCCGTCCAAAATCCCCAAAATACCGCCCACAATAGGACCAGATTCATCGGCCTGAAGAGGACTGTCGCCGCTACCAATATATCCATGACCCCGATAAGCATAAGGAGAGTACCTGCCGTATCGGGGCTCACCTTCAAGAGCTCCCCTATCCAGTCGATCCACTGGGCTTTGCCCTCAAGCGCAAGGACTCCGTGGCCTAAGAATTCTCCGGCAACGCCTATTCTCAAAGCCCACTCGATTTTTTTATTGTTAGTCATATTGTTATATATAAATTATTCCCTTGTTAATGCTCCCAATCACTAATATTCTAATTATAAAGCTGTTTTGCATACATAGTATAAATAACTGTGGAAGCAGAAACGCAGCCTACCGGCTGCGCTTTTTGCGTCTCGGGATTATCACCCGAGAAATCTTTTGCCCGTCTTGGGTGAGCTCGATTCGCACCCTGCTCCCCTTTCTTAATCTTAACTCTTTTGCGCTTTCGCCTCCGTATTTCTCGATCTGGCCGAAAACGTGTTTTTCGATCTGGCCGAAGACAAAGCTAAAAGTTTTGCCATTGTGGTCCTTGGTGCAGACGTAAGCTACGCCTCCCGGGTTTACACTATAAATCTTCGCTTCAAAAAGCATACTAACTCCTACAAGAAAGTTTATAAAAAATCAAAATAGTTTACAACTAAAAGAGTAGAAAAGCGCCGTGCCGCAGTCACGGAGGTGAACGGCACAACGCTTTCTGCCTGCTTGGAGGGCTGACCGGCATAGGGAGCTTATTAAGCAGGTGTATTCGCTTGCGAGGCAAAAATGAAGCTTGATAACCTAAAAGACAGAAATGAAATTTTGCATTTCCCTCCAATACTGCGCGGGCGAAGGGATTTGAACCCTCGATCTTCCCCGTGACAGGGGGATGTGTTAACCGGGCTACACCACGCCCGCAATACGTGGACGTAATGAAATTTAGCAAATTTTATTGAAAAACGCTATTTTTTTAAGTTATCGCGGATTTCCAAAACCATGGAAGTAAACCAAACAAGAAAGGAAGCAAGCCCGATAATAAAGAAGGTAAAAACATACTGCATAATAGGGTGAGGCCCGCCTTTGTCAGGCTCGGCCATCGTTGTCCAAACTGCAGTAAGCATAAGCACGGCAGTTATAACCATGCACAAAAGAAATATTCTCAACGTTGCTTTTTGTAATTTTTTCATTTTATTAAATTAATTTAATGGGTTTACCTTGAGCTTATCGAAAGGTGTCGGCGGGTGGGATCGAACCACCGACCTTGGGCTTATGAGTCCCACGCTCTAACCAACTGAGCTACGCCGACTTAATTATTTTTTATCATATTTTGCTGTTTTTTGCTATACACTCTATTGCGCCTAGTATCTTATTTTTTAAAGCCAATCCTTTTCTGACTTTAACTCGCAGTGTTCCTTTGTATTTTGCAATATTTCCATAATCTAATTTTCTCAGTTTTGATTTGATTAAAGTGGTTTTGCTAAATTGACTCTGATAGATTCGCAGATACTTTACCCAAAAATTTATCATTTCTTTTTCTTGTTTTTTAAATATTTTATTAATCGATAATCTAAAAATCAAATCTTCCTTATGGATATTGAGTAAATAAAGCCATCTCAGGTAGAAAAGTATCATTTCTGGGTTGCTATTTGTAAAACCCATTTCCCCATTGCTCCCTTTATACCCCTCTCCCCAATATAACCCCAGACCCAGAACGAAAATGTCTCTTTTAGAAATTTTTCCAACTGTTATGGCGCCTTGCTTCCTTTGACTTATATGATTTCTTATCCTTTGCTCTCTCCTTTGTTCAGAATACCTCAAAAGTCCTTTTATTGAATTCTGTTTTTCAAAAAATCCATTCTTTTAATAACAGAGCTGCTGAGCCTAATATCCCTGCACCAGAAGCTTACTGTGGAAAAACTTACCCCAAGTTTTTTCGCAATATTTCTAATTGACAATCCACTTTTACGTAATTTTTTTGCACTATCTTTAATATTTATACTATGCATAAGGTTATTTTACTGCAATTCTTAGATTTAATGTTTGAGATATCAACATGTTGCTTTAAAAAAAATATCGTATATCATGTTAAATACTGCGGGATAGAGTAAAGTAATTCGTCAGGCTCAAGATGGGCCCCCTGCCGATAAATCTGTAGGTGCGCACTCGCCAAATTCGGAGAAACCGTTATAATAAACGCAACCCCGAGCTAAATTCCACGATACTTGGGACTTGTTCCAAGGTAGTCGAAGGATAAATGTGTAGAGACTAGACGGTGAGCTCCTAAGTTCTATGAATATGGAGATGGTATAGTCCGAAGCTGTAATTCACAGCTGCATAACCTGAAGATCCTGGTGCGAGTCCAGGTCCCGCAACCAGATTGGATTTTTGAGGATCAAAATCCTCTGAAAGCTTGAATATAGGCGACAAAATTGGCGTGCCAAACTTTCCGGTGCTTTTGTCGTATGTAATTCCTTGTGGTAGCACGAGTTTTTGGATTTTGTCTTTGTTTTCGGGACCAGCATCTTTCCAATTTTGAGCCGGATCAGCAAGAAAATCCATCGCCGACGAGATAATGGTTTCCATCTCCATCTCGTTCGTGTAAGCCTCATTTTTAGAAATT
This sequence comes from uncultured Candidatus Saccharibacteria bacterium, assembly GCA_964464975.1. Taxonomy (GTDB): domain Bacteria; phylum Patescibacteriota; class Minisyncoccia; order Phycocordibacterales; family WO2-35-19; genus CAYXKV01. The sequence continues at coordinate 5,392 of CAYXKV010000033.1, forward strand.
TGGAAGCCTGTGATCTGATTGTCCATTCCCTCTTTCATTCGCATGAATTCCTCCTTACTGATTTCATTATTCATCCTCATCTGAATCAATTTTTCTCTTTTGGTCTCCAACGCTCTGATTTTAGCATCATAATTTTCCTTCTCATTTTTAGCTGTAAGTTGTTGTTCTTTCCAAGTCTTAATTGTAATCGCTTCAAATAACCTTAAAAATTCCGGCTTTGGTTTTACTCGGTCCAATAAAGCAACAAATTTATCATGCAGATCAGTACTATCTATACTTTCCCCATAAAAATTGCATTCTTTGTGTTTACACCAATAGTTTGAATATTTTTTACCACTTCCTCCCGTTTTCCAACTACCAGTTAATTTTTGCAAGCAGGTACATAATGCCATTCCCCTCAACGGAAAATCCGGATGGAACTTTGATCTTGGTCTTGTCGCATGATTAGAAAAACCACTTTTTATTCTTTGTATTATTTCGTATTCTTCCGAACTTATCATCGGTTCGTGTCGCCCTTTGAATTCTTCACCTGTCCAAGGATCAACTTGTAGTGGACCCCTTTCTTTAGACACTAATTCCGTGTCTGCATTTTAG
>CAYXKV010000034.1:0-5451 GCA_964464975.1 uncultured Candidatus Saccharibacteria bacterium
TAATTAACGATTAATTATACAGAATCGGTGTCAAAAATTTAGGGTCCGGGCCAACCCCAAGATTTTGCACGACGCCATTATGAAAAAAAGAAAAGAATTATTCAAAAATGCAAAATTTACCAGAAGCGATATACTATGATTTCGGTAACACTTAATTATTATCTAACAAGGAGTCTCCAATGAAGAATTTGCGGCTTAAAAGTTGCGCCAAAAAACCAATATGGTATGATTGTGTGCAACAAATGCTTTCATATATTCAGATATTTCTTAGCGTGCTTTTGGGCTTTCTAGTGCTTATCCAGCACTCTGAAGGGTCTCTTAGCAGCGCCTTCGGGGGAGGAGGCATGGATGCTCCGCAGAGGACCAGACGAGGTCCGGAGCTTTACATTTTCAGAGGTACCATGGTTGTAGCGGTTTTGTTTGTGGTCACAGCACTTGTAAATCTGCTATACTAAACCTTCATTAATTTTAATTAAGACTCCACTATAGAGCGCATGCTTGAGGCGCGGAAAACAGATGAAAAATAAAATTGTATCTTTTTTTGATGCCCTGTTCGTGAGACATCGCAGTTTGAAGCCTGTCGATAGAATCGGAGAGAATGTTAGAAGTATGAAGCCTTCGGAAAAAATGGTTTTCTTCATACTCTCGGCTACTTTTGTTATTACCGGGCTTGTAATGCTTGTAAGGGTAAATAACTACTTTATGGTTGAAATCCCAAGCTTCGGAGGCAGCTTCACAGAAGGGTCCGTCGGCAGTCCGAGGTTTATAAATCCGGTGATTGCAATCTCAGACACCGATAAAGATCTTTCTCTGCTCATATATTCTGGCCTGCTTAAAGCGACGGTTGAGGGGGATTTTGTGCCGGACCTCGCGGAATCAATTGCTGTTTCTGAAGATGGCCTTGTCTATGATATTGTGCTCAAAAATAATCTAGTCTTTCACGACGGTAAGCCACTTTCTGCGGATGATGTAATCTTTACCATTGAAAAAACTCTGGACTCGGTGATCAAAAGCCCTAAAAGAACCGTCTGGGAAGGGGTGCAGGTGGGGAAGATAAGCGAACGGGAGATCAGGTTTACCCTGAGGAAACCCTATTCCCAATTTAAAGAGTCTTTGACTTTAGGGATTTTGCCTAAGCATATCTGGGGCAGTGTCAGTTCGGAGGAGTTTCCTTTCAGCCAGTTCAATATTGACCCCATCGGATCGGGCCCCTACAAGGTGTCAAAAATCTCCAGAAACTCAGGCGGTATCCCTACTTCGATCACTTTGGAAGCGTGGCGAGGCTATGCATTGGGGCGACCCAAGATCAAGACCATTACTTTCAAATTTTTTCAGAATGACCTTGAGCTTGCCAAGGCTTTGAATAGCAAGTCCGTGGAAAACAGTGTGGCCATGAGCAGGAAGTTTTTCGATTCTGCCAAGGCCCCCGCTTTTGTGGCCACTCCAGTGTCCTTGCCGAGAGTTTTTGGAGTATTTTTTAACCAGAATTTGGCGCCGGTTTTCTTAAACCCTGAAGTGCGCGAAGCCCTTGATCTGGCCGCCCCAAGGCAGAAAATAGTAGATGAGGTGCTCGGGGGCTTCGGTAAAGGCATCAGAGGACCCACACCGAAAGATGCCTTCGAGTGGAGCGATTTTGAGACTGATCTGGAGAAAGCAAGAGATATACTTTTGAAAGCGGGGTGGAAACCAAACGAGCTTGGCGTGCTGGAGAAGAAAACCAAAAAAGATACTACCGTCCTTGCCTTCTCCGTCGCTACTTCCGACACCGGAGAACTCAAGAGGACAGCGGAAATATTGAAGGAATCTTGGAACAAGCTTGGAGCCTCAGTCGAGGTCAAAGTGTTTGAATCTGGCGATCTCAACCAAAATGTGATCAGACCGCGCAAGTATGATGCTCTGCTATTCGGTGAAATAGTGAGCAAAGAGAGCGATCTGTATCCTTTCTGGCATTCCTCGCAGAGGAACGATCCGGGACTCAACATATCGCTCTATGCAAACATCACGGCTGATAAGCTTTTGGAAGATATGCAGAAAGGCTTATCGCAAGAGGATTTATCTGAAAAATTGGCCCTTTTCAAGGCAGAGATAAGCAAGGACAGGCCTGCGGTGTTCCTTTTTACACCTGACTTTTCATACATATTCTCGCCAAGTATTAAAAATATAACTTTAAAAGACATTTCTTCCCAAAACGAAAGATTTCTCTCGGTAAAGGATTGGTACATAGAAACCGATCGCGTTTGGAAGATTTTCGCAAAAAATTATTAATTTTCTAAAATGACTCAAGACAACCAAAGCAGACAAGGCTCCCACTCTGGAGCCTCAAGAAGGTCGAGAATAAGAAGTTTCCACGCCCCATCGATACAACACGAAGAAAAAAGGGTGTCCGGCACATCGAGACATACCAAAAGAAGGCCTTACGTCGGCAAGAGTTTCTCCGTTCGGGGCGCTCGCCCCAAAAGAGGGCCTGTGCCGGTTTCCGCTCGAGCAACGAGATCAAGGTCTTCGACGTTTCTTAAATCAAACATTCCTCCCCTAGAATCAGGCACCATAAGAATAATTCCTCTGGGAGGTGTAGAAGAAGTGGGTAGAAACATGACCGCGATCGAAATCGGCGACGACATCATTGTCGTCGATGCCGGTTTCCAGTTTAAGGACGAGGACTCTCCTGGCATCGACTACATTCTACCCAACACCAGATACCTCGAGGAACGTCAGAACAAAATTAGAGGGATGTTCATCACTCATGGTCACCTTGACCATATCGGAGCCATTCCTTACGTCATTGACCGCATAGGATATCCGCCTGTTTATTCAAGGCAGTTCGGAGCCATAATGATACAAAAAAGACAGGAGGAATTCCCCCACTTAGAGCCTCTGGATATGAAAATAATCGAAGGCGATGAGACTATCACCTGCGGCAAGATAAAGGTATCCACCTTCCCTATCTCCCATACTATCCCAGATTCCATGGGACTTGTTATCAAAACCGAGTACGGCAATATCGTATTTATAGAAGATGTCCGCGTCGACAACGTCAAAGGTGTGCCGACCGAAGAAGAGGAAGAGCAGTACAAAAGGTTTAAGGATATGGATGTTTTGCTTCTCACTATGGACTCGACCTCGATCGAGAAGCCGGGATTCTCCTTATCAGAAAACGTCGTTGCCGAAAATATTGAGCGGTTTATAAAGGAGACCAAAGGCAGACTTATCATAGGCACTTTCGCCTCCCAAGTAGAGCGTATAATCTCGATCATAAAAACCGCCGAAAAATACAACAAAAAAGTTGCCGTCGAAGGCAGGAGCATGAAATCAAACCTCGAGATCATCAAGACCCTCAAGCTCGCCGAGATCAAAAACATTATTCCCATTGAGGACATCGAGAGTTATCCGCCGGACAGGATCGTAATGCTAGTGACCGGAGCTCAAGGAGAGGAGTTTGCTGCCCTGATGAGAATAGCCAACAAAAGCCATAAGCACGTGCACCTTAAGAGGACCGATACCATACTGCTATCTTCTTCAATCATTCCGACAAATTACAAATCCATAGTAAAGCTCAAAGACAACCTATACCGGTCTGAGGCCAAAGTTATCACCTACCTCGACTCCGACATCCACGCTTCGGGCCACGGCAATCGCGACGAGCTCCGATGGATACATCAAAAAATTAATTACAAGTTTTTCATGCCTGTGCATGGCAACCACTACATGCTATGCCAGCATGCCGAACTTGCCCAATCTTTGAATGTCCCGCGAGAGAATATTATCATTCCGGACAACGGTTCTATAGTTGAAATCTTCGATGAGGGGAAGAAAATCCGCACCCTCAAAGAGAGAGCCCCGAACGACCTAGTTATGGTGGACGGGTTTGCCATAGGCGACGTCCAGGAGGTGGTCATGCGCGACCGAAAGATGCTCTCAGACGACGGCATGTTCGTCATAGTGGCGGTCATAAATCTTAAGACCGGCAAATTGCGCAAATCTCCCGACATAATTTCTCGCGGTTTCGTATATCTTAGGGAATCCCAAGAACTTCTTCAGCAGACCCGCCTTATTATTAAAAAGACGGTCGAGGAATCGAGCCGCGGCCTAAATCCGATAAACTTTGACATTGTCAAAGACAATATTTCTGACGCCGTGTCCCGTTTTCTCTTCCAGATGACGGCCAAGAAGCCTATAGTCATTCCTGTGGTATTAGGCATATAAAAGTGAAGGAGGTCTTTTCAAACAGAAAACCGTATGTATATTTGAGCGGTTTTGTCCTTGCGGTCCATTATTCGCTCGTGGCCTATATCAATTCTTCCCTTCTAAGTAGATTTGCAGAAAATGAAGTTCTGAACCTGCTCTACATAGCTGGCTCTATCTTAAGCATCGTGCTTCTGTATCTTGCCCCCGGAGTGTTGAAAAAGTACGGCAGTACTCCGGTATTCATTTCATTTGCTTTGCTTCAGATTATTGCCATATTCGGTATGGGCAGTGCAACCTTGGGAATTCTCGTTATGCTACTTTTTATCCTGCACCATGCAATCGAGCCGATACTCTATCTGTGTCTTGATCTAAACATGGAGCACGAGACCAAAGCAGAGGGCACCACCGGCAGGACCAGGGGCGTACTTTTCACCGTTCAAAATATCGCTTGGGTGGCTGCTCCTATGCTCCTTGCTCTTTTGATAAAAGGAGAGAGTTTCTCCCGCGTGTATTTCCTCTCCGGCATCGCCCTGATTGTTCTGGTACTTATTGTCAAAAAATTTCTTGTGAATATAAGGAGTGCGAGCCCCAGAAGCTCCAATATACGTGAGGCTCTGCGCTCGCTCAAAGTCGACGGCGATCAGAGGAGGATTGTCATAGTGCAATTCGTTTTGCAGTTTTTCTATGCTTGGATGGTCATCTATATGCCTCTTCTTCTGAATCAGGAGATCGGTTTGAGTTGGAAGGATATCGGCATAGTCTTTACTTTCATGCTTCTGCCTTTCGCCCTTTTACAATTCCCTGCCGGCGCCGTAAGCGACAGGAAACTCGGCGAGAAAGAGCTTTTGACCATAGGGCTTGTCATAATGCTTCTATCAACCGCCCTCATACCGTCGATAGGTTCTGCCTCGCTTTTGCTGTGGGCGGCGGTGCTTTTTGCCACCAGAGTCGGAGCAAGCATTGTAGAGATCGAGAGTGAGAGCTATTTTTTCAAGCACGTTAAAGAGGAAGACAGCGCCGTTATCAGCCTCTTTCGCATGATGAGGCCTATCTCCTTTGCCGTAGCCCCGCTTTTCGCCATCATAATCTTCCAATTTTTAAGTTATTCTTCCTCTTTTTACTTCCTCGTCGCCTTCCTCATTTTAGGCTTGCTCTCCATCCCAAAAGTTGATACAAAATAGTAAGCGTGCTATAGTGAGACTGGATGAAAGCAGGCACCCACACCCCTGAATTTAAAAATATTTTGTTGAGGAATTTTTCTTGAAA
>CAYXKV010000035.1:0-5195 GCA_964464975.1 uncultured Candidatus Saccharibacteria bacterium
AATGCTAAAATGCAGACACGGAATTAGTGTCTAAAGAAAGGGGTCCACTACACATGGTACCCAAACATGTAGTGGAAAATGTGAAGTTGATACTTAACTTCCTCAACTGCGGAGTCAAGTTGGAAGATTTCCCGACTGCAGACGTATTGTTTCTTTTTGGCAACCCCAATGAGGAGCTTGCTCAAAGGCTAGCAATACATGCAGAGCGAGTGTACAAGAAAAAACAGCCGAAATACAAGAAAATGGTCGTGACCGGAGGATCCGGCGAGTACGCCAAGCTGCCCAACGGTTTCGACTCGGAGGCTTCGTATCTGGTATCACTTTTGGAGAAGGAGGGTATTTACAAAAACGCCCTAATCGTTGAAGACGAGTCAAAAAATACGCTCCAAAATGTCATTTTCGGCATGAAGGCTTGCTTTGATGCCGGAATAACACCTAGATCGGTGATCGCCATGGCCTTGCCTCCGCATGTCCGCAGAGTACTTGCCACATTTTCGAAAAATTTCCCCCTGATTGAAGTCTGCGGAAGCTCTTTTAAAATCGGGGATGAGGAATGGCAAGAAAACCCAGAGAGGATCAGGCGCATGATCGAAGAGATCGACCGTTTGTCTCTTTATGCGCAAAGGGGAGATATCGCACCATCGGTCTTTGGACACGGGATCATCTCGGCCTACAGAGAAGTGACGTCTTACCTAAAAAGAATCGAGCCCGCCAGGTAGCGGGCTCTTGTTTATAAATTGCAACACACTGTATAATAAAAAATGAAAAAGGCTATTTGCAGAAGACGATAAATTTAATTATGCGCAACTACGCAAAACTGGGAGGAAGAAAAGGGAGGGTGGCGTATCGAACACCTTCGACTTTCCGCGCTCGGAAACAGGTGGCAATATCGAAAATCAGAAGGCAAAAATATAAAGGCGGGTAAACTACTTCGCTAAAGCTAAGTCGAGTTAAGCGGCTTTTTTGAGTTCTGTATGTTTATCGGTAGGTTCTGTTGTTTTGCGTTGCGCTGGAGTTTCTCTATGAGATTTATTCTCTAATATATCTGTGATTTCTTTTTTTGCTTTTTCGTAAGACTCCTCATAAGCATCTTTATCTGGGTATTTGTCTATGAATTTATCCAGTTTTGAATTGTCAAAAAGCTCCTCGATAAACGATACTTCGATTTCAGGGTGCTCTATCGGTGAAAGCTTAAGATGAATATAGCCGGTGACACCGATTTCGGACATCGAATTGCTCTCGTCGACAATAACCTCATATCCCTCTTTGTGAATCTCGCCAAGGTTCTCAATAACCCAGTCTAGATGTTTTTTGATCTTTTCACTCGCCCCTTGAGGCTGCAGCTTGCCTCGCATTTCCATTAGCCTTTCTCTTACAAGCGATATCCCGCCGCCAAAAAATTCAATTTTGCCTTCACTCATAGTATTTGGGTTATTTATAATCAGGGAAACCTGATTTTATCATATTTATCCACAATTTTGTTTGCTGGACATTTCCATTTTGAAGTGGTAATCTACAATCAGAGGAACCGTCGGAGGAGATCCCTCGGTTCCCAGATCTAGTTGAGAGGAGTTTTTAGATGTGTTCGAATAAGAATAAGAGTGAATGTCCAATTGCCACAGGGAATCCCGGGCCTTGTGTTGACAAAAAAGGCAGGAAGATTTCCTGCCGATCCTGCGCCACCAAGCTATTGGCGGCAAAAGGGCTTCTCGCCAACGCGCACACTCCAAGAAGGAGAGACGAAGTGGAGGAGATGCAGTATCTTTTCGAGAGGCGCTGCATCATAGTGGGCCTCGACCCGCAGCTTATTACATTCGCGCGGTGAGCAAACAAGATCGCAGGGCGGAAGTAGTCCGCCTTTTGATGTGCATATTGAAGCAAATTAAAGAAGCTAATTCTCGGAAGAATGTGATAAAATAAGTAAATGGAAAATGGCCAAACAGAGACAGCGGTGTTTGGCGGAGGATGTTTTTGGTGCACCGAGGCAGTTTATAAAATGCTCAACGGAGTAATTTCTGTGACGCCGGGATACGCAGGAGGATTCGGCAACAATCCTACGTATGACGAGGTATGCTCCGGCCTCACGGGGCACGCCGAAGTTGTCAAAATCGAATTTGACCCTTCCGTAATTTTGTACGAAGACTTGCTCACTGTGTTCTTCGCCACCCATGATCCGACGACATTGAACCGTCAAGGCGATGACATAGGCACTCAATACAGATCGATAATTTTGTATGCAAACGGCGGGCAAAAGCAGAAAGCCCTTGATTTCATAAAAAAAATTGATGAGGCGGACCATAAGATCGTGACGGAAGTAAAGCCGCTTGAAAGCTTTTATGAGGCCGAAGATTACCACAGAGATTACTATTTTAGGAACAAAAATGCTCCGTATTGCGAGGTGGTGATATCTCCAAAGCTAGCGAAGCTCCAGGAGAGGTTTAGCAATCTTCTAAAAAATCAAAAAGCAATAAAATGAAAAAAGACGAAGAACTTAGCCCGGAGCTTTACAATGTCGCAAGGGAGAAAGGAATAGAAGCCCCCTTCACCGGCAAATACTTGGATAACCACGAAAAGGGAACTTATAAATGCGCTATCTGCGGAAGCGAGCTTTTTTCTTCCGACACAAAATTTGACTCGAGCACCGGATGGCCAAGCTTTTCAGAGCCCAAGAACCTCCAAAATATCGACCTCCGCGAAGACAAAAGCCTTGGGATGGAAAGGGTCGAGGTCCTTTGCAAAAAGTGCGGGGCGCACCTGGGGCACGTGTTTGATGACGGACCTCAGAACATGGGAGGCAAAAGATATTGTATAAACTCGGTGTGTCTCGATTTTAATAAAAGCAATGAGTAATTAATATGAAAAATGTAAAAAGAGCAATATGGATCATAATATTCGTCTTTCTAGCCATCCTTGTTTACTATATTTTCGTTGTGCTCAGCGAAAACAGAAGTACAGCTTTTGTAAACACCAAAAATGACATAATACAAGTGGACAGCTCGCTCATTGATGTCCCGCTGAGGCCACCATTCACTATTTACGGCAGAGCGAGAGGAAATTGGTATTTTGAAGCCACCTTCCCAGTTGAGATCGTTGACGATAGAGGCAATGTGATTTTCCAAGGGTACGCAGAGGCCAAGGATGAATGGATGACGGAAGAGTTCGTGCCGTTTGAGGCAGAGGTCTCCTTCTCGGTGCCGGGGGGAGTCACTTCAGGGAAGATTATCTTGCGTAAGGACAACCCATCCGGCCTACCCGAATACGACGACTCGATCGAGATACCTGTAAAATTTGAGTGATGGCCAACGCTCTAAAAAAGAAAATTTTGGAGATCCTGAACACGAAAGAGAAAGCCTTGCTACGTAGGCTCGATACTCCCCAAAAAGTTCAGGATTTTTTGGACGAGGTACCTTTCAACTTCGAAGAGAGTCGCGAGACATACTTTTCGCCGAGAAAGATGCTCCGCACAAACAGGTGCCACTGCCTTGAGGGAGCGCTATTTGCGCATTTGTGCCTCAAGTACCACGGTTTTGAGTCTTTCATTCTCGACCTCAAAGTAAAAGAAAAATTCAGAAAAAAGGGAGAGGACAGCGATCATACTGTCTGCCTTTTCAGGCAGGGAGGCTTATGGGGTGGAGTTAGCAAAACCAATCACTCGGTATTGAGATGGCGCGACCCAATATATTTGAATCCAAGGGAAATCGCCGCTTCTTATTTTCATGAATACTTTTTAAACAACGGGGAAAAGACTCTGGAATCATATTCCAAACCTTTCGATGTTTTCAAGAAATTTGGGCACGAGTGGATCGTAGCCGAAAACGACCTTGACCATATCGCCGAGGCTCTCGATAAGACGCCCCATCTACCCTTTGTGCCAAAAAAATCTGTAAGATTTGTGAGACGTGCGGGAAAAACCGAGATTAAAGGGGCGTCAATCGCCGAATGGGCTAGTAAAAGAAGTCGGGCAGAACCTAAAAAGACGTGATATAATAGAAATATGGATTTCAGGAACAAACAGATTATGTTCGGAGTTGCAGGGGTCATTTTAGCCACGGCTCTTATCCTTGCTCTTAACTACGAGAGAGAAGCTGAACCTGCCCAAGTAAATGAGGACGGCTCGGTGGTTGGAAGCTATTCTATCGAAAACATCATGGCCCTCAAGAAGCCGTACGTCTGCACATTTGAGAAAGTACAGGGAGCAAACAGGGTGGCTGGCACCGTCAAAACTGACGGCGCAAATATTTATGCTGAATTTACAATCAAAGCGGAGTTCCTTCAGGACGAGTTCATGAGTTATTTCATCGTGCGCGAGGGCAAATCTTACGCTTGGACCTCACTTGCAAGCAAGGGCTATATCTCACCGGTAGCCAAGAGCGCCACTACGGGCGCCTCACCTGTGAATCAAGCCCAGATCGTCGGCACCAAGGACGAGATTCCCTACCGGTGCGATCCGTGGAATGAGCCAGACCTTTCGATTTTTGAAATTCCATCATCCATCACCTTCGTAAATTTCAAAAACTAATCCACATTAGGATCTTTTGACTTTTCTATAAAAAAGGCTTATTATGTTTTTTAGGTGTAACTTTTTTCGAGAGGAGACTCGATGCTAGGTTCGACCACCCAAAGCTGGAAACCCGGCAGGAAAAACCTTAGGGAGGTGAAGGCAAAGAAGCCGCCTTCTGCGAGGAAACCAAACCCGCAAGTTGTAGTTATGCCCTTCAAACTGCAGAACACGCTCAACAAAATCCGTGTGCTTAACGACGGAAAGCTGTTGCGCTTGTATCTTGCAGAGGTACAAAGGGAAGACCGACGGCCTTTCGTCGTCTACTGCAATAATGACGGTGATACCCGTGAGAGTCGTGATCGCATTAAGAGAGCAGTATACGGAAAACTTGATGTGATTCTGCCAGTTGGAATGCGTCCGAATTTCGTCGTGATGTTCGAAAACCCCATATCGGACCACGATGAGATTTTTGTGGAGGAGTACTTTGATGAGTTCAGATTCATCAGGAAGTAAATCGCCAGCATCGTTCAGCCGCCGGGGGAAGTGTTCCTCCGGCGGTAATTGGTAATTGAATCCACAATTTATTGACTGAATGCTTGCATGCTTAGCAATATTGGTGTATAAAATAATCAGATTCAACTTCCCCCAAGATTGATGTCCGAGAGGAGTTTTCAATGAACGTATTGTGGACACC
>CAYXKV010000036.1:0-4403 GCA_964464975.1 uncultured Candidatus Saccharibacteria bacterium
ACCAGAAGCGATATACTATGATTTCGGTAACACTTAATTATTATCTAACAAGGAGAAGTCTAATTACGGCATCGAATCATTTTTGAGAAACGAATTGTATATGGGAATAATGAAATGGAACGGCGAAGTGTACGAAGGAAAGTTCCAACCTATCATTACAAAGCGATTGTTTAGCAAAGTTGCGGAAGTTTTGCGAGAAAGAAGCCGACCTCGCAAAACCAAATCAAAACATGATTTTCCTTTTGTCGGACTTTTTCATTGTTCCTGTGGTTCTATGATTACAGCACAATGGACACACGGTAATGGTGGAACATATCGGTACTATCGTTGCACAAGGAAGCATGGTGCTTGTAGTGAGAAGTATGTGCAAGAAAATGATTTGAAACGGAAAATCATAGAAAAATCGCAAGCAATCGTACTACCTGCCGATTGGACGCGTGAATTACACACCATGCTCGATATTGAAGAAAAGAAAGAAACAAAATCAGCTAATGTTTCCGCAGAAGCAATCTCAAAGAAAATATTTTTGATAGATGAAAAGCTCGACAAACTGGTCTCCGGTTATTTAGACAACCTAATTGACGAAGACACTTATCGCAAGAAAAAGGAGGAGTTTGTCGAGCAAAAAATATCTCTCAAAAATGAAAAGGAGTCGCTTCTGCGGAAGCAGATTGTTGGCTGGATCGAACCAGCCAGAGATTACATAAAAACCTTATCCCAAGCGGAAAAAATTGCTTCTACGGAATCTCTCGGAGAGATATCAGAGTTTGTTCAAAAAATTGGAACGAACCGCCTCATTTCCGAAAAATCCCCCTTCTGGAATTGGAAGCCCGAATACGAATTCGCAGAGGCCACTCTTGCCCGTTTTGCCGTTCGGCAAAACGGCTCCACCACTTTTTCTTTTTCTGAAACCAACCGAAGTCCTGTTTTGTGCGCGATGTAGGGCTCGAACCTACGGCCTTCCCGGTGTAAACGGGATGCTCTAGCCAACTGAGCTAATCGCGCAAGATCGTAAGAATATAACACAAAACATGAGTATTTCCCAATTTGGGAATAAATTACGCTGAAGGGTCTTCGGAAACAGTGGTGGTGGAATTAATGAAATTTACCCTGTTTTCTACCGCACTTTCGAGACGCTTGGTGTTGATGATGTTTTCAAAGTTTTCATTGGTTTCCTTCTTGTAGTCTTCGTAATATTGGATAATGAAGAGCTTATAGCCTACATATCCAGCGACCACAAACAAAATCGCGGATATAAAAAGTATAGTGAGCCACGTCTTCTCGGCATCAAAGAGCTTCGGTCGAAGCGAATCTAAGGAGGGAGACTTTTTAGTTGTTAGTTTAAGATTCAAATTCATTTTTCTTTGTAAATTTCAAAATGGAGGTTAGCGGTCCAGATTCCCGGCTCATCTAGGATAAAATCGGACTTAGTAACAAGAACCAAAAATGGCATTTTCTCAATTTTTGCCAATAACGCTCCGAGATTGCCCCAACTGCCAGTGGCCTTCATCTTAACTTCAAGATCTTCTTTGAAGGAGCCTTCCTGGTTTGGCTTGGGGTCAATCGAGACAATCTCAAATTCTATGCCCGAATTTCTGGCTACTTTCTCAATTTCCTCAATGAACTTCAAATTGTCATTTTTGGATACAAAAAATCCTCGTATCTTATCAATACTCTCAGAACTTTTCTCAACACTTGATCTGATAGATAAAGCCTTTTGTTCCTTTGAGAGATCCGTCTCCACATTTCGATACGATTCCTCAATGTTTTTAATTCTGACCCACATGAACAGAAGTCCAAGAATATAAGCCAAAAGGCAGAGTGACGCGAATACGGCACTAAATTTCAAAGATTTGTTTTGTTTTTTCTCGACTTTCATATCATTTTTCGATGAGCACCGTTATGCTAAATGAAAGATTCTTGTCCTTAGCAAAGCTTGAAACTGGTATTTCTACCTGTGAAAATTCCTTGGATTCTTTGAGAGAGTTGCTGAATTTAAGCAAAGAGTCTCTGGTCAGAGCGTTCCCTGATACCAAAACCACTGTTCCCGTTTTGCCTTTGAATGTTTGGTTTCGGTCGAAATTTACCGATTTTAGAAATACCCCTTCCGGCAGGAAGGAAAAGATTTTGTTTATAGTTTCTACCGAAGACGGCATGGAAACAAAAGACTGAACAAACGAAGCCTTGGCATTGATTTCTTCCGGAATCTTTAATAACTCTTCTACTTCACCGCTATCTATGATCTTTGAGCCAGAGCCACCCCGAACGCTGTCCTCCTGCATATATCCGGTGGAAACGAAATAGACCGGCATCAGCATCACTATCCCTGATATCAATACAAAGGAAACAACGTATAGGGCGGCCCCGATAGATCGAGACTTAAATGTGCCTTTTATCAAATCTTTTTCTTCTTTTGGAAGTAAATTCATGCTTTTTCAAATTATCTCCGACAAAACTGCGCCAATCGGTTCGGCGAGGCCGAGCGAATCTTCAAAGCTTATGCTCGGAGCGTTCTTTTCTATCGACAGCACGTTAGTCCAAACGTTCCCGAGTTTTGCATTCTTGGTAAAGCTTGAGGTTTCAACTATGGTCTCGACCGCCTTCTTGGCATACTCAAATTCACCGCATACGAGTACTTGCTCTGCTGGTTTGTTGCCGCCGATATCATGCTTGATGCTGTATTCTAAAAACTTTTCGTATTCGCCCAGAAATTGCTTTTTGTAGCCGTCTGCAGAAACAGGTACGATGTTTGAAAATACAACCGCTGAATGTATGGCAAGATAGAGACCGAGCCTGTTTTTGGTCGCATTGACGATACAGGTTGAGCCTGTAGATTTTTTATTTATGAGCGTGTTCGCCGCAGCTTGTGATTCGTGTATGCAGCCGAGAGGCTCAAACCCGCTTTCTTTAAGAACCTGGACATATTTTTCTACCTCTCTCTTTACCGATACCGCAACAATAAAAGTGGCCAGGTATGCTTCTCCTTCCTCCATTACCTCGAAAGGCAGAAAATCAAACACTGCATCTGAAAGGGAGACGGGTACATTTTCCTCTATCGTAAAGGCGACGCTTTCGGATACGTCTTTGCCCGAAGCTACAGGTATTTTCACCGAATAAATATAAACCAGTTCATCAGGTACGGTGAAAAAAACTTGCATTCCTCCGAAGCCATCTTCAAGATTCGAGAGGCTTTTAATCACACTTTCCGGATTCAGTATATTGCCACCGACGATTGCTCCTGCCTCCAAAGAGACATTCAAGTTTTTAATGTTCGGTTTTGATTTTCCCTTATCAAAATAAATCGCCTTGATATTCGAGTCTGAAAAAGAAATTCCGGCATACTCGGGCTTCAAAAACTTTGGTGGAGGAAAATGCTTAGACAAAAAACGAAATTGCATGCGCAAATTATATCACAGCTAGGCTATTGTTTGTCTATATTTTTGTCTAAAAACGACTGAAGTATTATCGCTGCCGCGCGGGCATCCAACATCTTGTCATTCCTGTTGTCTTTACGGGCAAATCTGCGATTGCCGTGATAATGGTCCGGCCTTCTGGAACTTATGTTTCTCTCTGCTTGAACGGAAGAAAGAAATTCCGGCTCCATCACTATTTCAACTGACGTATTATTCCCCAATAAATCAGCAAACTTCCTGATATCTTTCATTATCTTGTTTTCTCTGCCCTTAAAATCGTTGGATTCCCCCATTACCACTTTTGTTATTCCCTCCTTCTTGATTATTGCGGATATTTTCGAAAGTAAAGTGTCATTTGTTTTAGCCACCTCATAAGGAACTGCGAACCTGCCTTCGTCGTCTGAAATGGCAATCCCGGTCTTTTTCTCTCCATAGTCTATACTCAGGTATTTCATATTTTATATATTAGTTTGAGCCTGCTTATACCGCAAGCTTTATTTTTATGGTATAGTTGATCCATTAATCTTAACGGCAAATTATGCAACTTGAACAATATCTTATGGGCAATCCTTGGCTCATCACTCTGGCTTTGCTCACCATGCCTATAAAAGGCTTTGCTTTATGGTACTCGGCTCGCCTCTCCCAGAAATGGTGGTTTATTATTCTTTTCATAACGAGCACCTTAGGCATCCTCGACCTCATCTACATCTTCGGGGTAGCCAAAAGGTACAAGGTTGAATCGAAGGATATCCCCACAGTTTAGTTTCGTTTGGAGCAACCTAATGTAAACTATAGTGAGTCAATGTCTATGAAAGGAGGCTCTGGGGCTAGGGCGGGACTCGTTCCCGCCCTTTGAAATATCATTATGTCCACACAACCAAAATCACGATAGCAATCTGTGCTAGAATAGTGTTCAGAAAGGAGGGAGGTCTAACCGGCACCCACACCCCTGAATTTAAAAATATTTTGTTGAGGAATTTTTCTTGAAAG
>CAYXKV010000037.1:0-3145 GCA_964464975.1 uncultured Candidatus Saccharibacteria bacterium
GACTTGCATGCCTTATCCACGCCGCCAGCGTTCATCCTGAGCCAGGATCAAACTCTAAAAATAAATCGAAGATTTATTTTTATCCCGAGCGCAGTCGAGGGATTATTTCCCTGAAACCGCTCGGTCTTTACCCTTCGATTCGCCCCTCGATAAACTCGGGACTCACTCAGGGTTGAAAAATTCCTCGAATTTTTCAACGGAACAAGACAAAAAATATTTGCCTAATATCCTAGCTCTAATCATTGTTTGTTTGGACTTGCACTTGTGCATGAGCCTAAGCTCTAAATGCACAAGGTTCTCATTTCAATTTTATTTCAAAGACCTATACAAAACCCCTCAAACTTAGGGGCTTTGCAATTATAAGCTTTTTAAAATATACGTCAAGCGCTACGGTGTGGAACCATGCAACACGGGAGTAGTTTCAACCTTCTCGGCAACGGGGGTTCGGTTTTTACTAAGGTTCCTATAGACCCAAACTGAAGCAAGGGTGGTCAGAGGTATGGATACCAAAAGTCCGATCCCAAACAAAATCATACCAAAAATATTTACCAGACATACGACCACCCAGAAAAGCAAAAGCCTCCAAAAATTGCCTTTGGTGATAGCGTAGCTTTCCTTCATTGAAACAATAGGCTCTGATCTCGTGTCAATTACGATAAGTGGCGAAAAAGAAAATCTTACTGCCCAAAATAGTCCCGGAATCACTAAAAGCAATAATCCCGCGAGTACCAATAACGGGAAAATAATCGAAACTCCAAGGTATCTCCAAAAAGTTCTATATTCTTGAAATATGTCTGTAAACTTCGTCTGCTCCTTATCGTAAATTTTCAGGAAAATTTTACTATAGCCGATTCTTACAATGATCACAAAAACCACCGCTGCAAAGGAAAAGAGCCCCCCGATAAAAAAACCGTCATTTCCCACAAGCGATCCCGCGGCAAGCAGCAGAAGTGTTGTTAAAAGGCTTATCTCGGCGTTTCCCCTGAATGTGTACCAGCCGTATTTTATGGATTCTTTTATTGAAAACATGATTATTAATTACTTGTAATCAAAGTTAATTATAACACAACTGCTACTTATGTGTTAGTATGCGTGTATGAAAAAACACAGCCAAATGCACAAGAGAAAGGCGAAAGTTTTAAGAGGGACAATAAAAATCACCCCCAAACCGCTTGGATTTATTATAGTGCCGGAGAGAGAAAGAGACATAATTGTATTCGAAGAGAACTTAAACTGCGCGCTCGATAGAGACGAAGTAGAAGTAGAGGTAATCGGAAGAGAAAGGGGCAAAGATGGCGAAAGCCGAGAAAAGGGGCGCGTCCTTAAAATTATCAAAAGACATAAAACAGACTTTGTCGGGGTGATCGAAAAACGAGAAGGAGGCTTTTATTTTGTACCGGATGATATTCGTTTTTATAGAGACGCGGAAATTCGCACTTTGCCCGTCGGAGCTCAAATAAAAACCGGTACCAAGGCCTTGGCAAGAATTGAGTGGAGCGCAAGCGGCCTTAGTCCGAAGGCAAAAGTTTTGGAAATCATAGGCGAAAAGGGTGAACATGAGGCGGAAATGCGTAGCATTCTTCTCGATAAAGGAATCTTTTATGATTTTCCGAAAGAGGTTGAAAAGGAAGCGGAAGAAATTGCAAAAAAATCGATGATTCCTCTAGTCTCAAGGGTTGACTTTCGCGGAATTTTGACTTTTACAATAGACCCTGCCGACGCTAAGGATTTTGACGACGCTCTTTCCTACCGAGAAATTGATAACAATACAATCGAGGTGGGTGTGCATATCGCTGATGTCTCACATTTTATACGGCCCGGTGGAGCTCTCGACCGAGAAGCCAGAAAACGGGGCTTTTCGACATATCTCGTTGATCGCACGGTTCCGATGCTTCCTGAAGTTTTAAGCAATGATCTCTGTTCCCTTAAGCCCGACGAGGATCGCTTCGCCTTTTCTGCCGTTTTTGAAATTGAAAAAGCAAGCGGAAAAGTAATTAGGCGCTGGTTTGGCAAGACTATTATAAAATCATGCAGGAGATTCAGTTATGAAGAGGCGCAAAAAGAGCTTGAAGCTGAGGGCTTAGAGCTTGGAGATAAAAATTTTAGTAAAGAATTAAAAGAATTAAATCGCCTTGCCAATATTTATAGGGAAGAAAACAGAAAGAACGGAGCCATAGAATTTGAAACAGATGAAGTTAAGTTCGAGCTGGATAATTCCGGTAAGCCATTACGAATTTATAAAAAGCCTAGGTTGGACACTATGAAAATGATCGAGGAGTGGATGCTTCTTGCGAACCGCGAAGTTGCCAAATTCATAAGTCAAAAAATCGAGAGGAGAGGCGGAGTCTCTATCTACCGCATACATGACTTGCCAAACATGGAAAAACTTGAAGAGCTTTCCATTTTCGTAAGAGCTTTGGGGCACGATTTGCCTGTGAAAAAAGGCTCCGTTGATGTGAAGGATCTAAACACTCTTCTAAAGCAGATAGAGGGTCATTCTGCCGAATCACTGGTCAAGACCGCGGCTATACGCAGTATGTCAAAGGCTGTTTATTCTACGCAAAATATCGGCCACTTCGGTTTGGCTTTTGAGTATTACACCCATTTCACCTCTCCTATCCGCAGATACCCCGATCTGATGATCCACAGAATTCTGGATTCCTACTTGAACAATCGTCCCATATCAAAAAACGAATTTGCAAAATTTGAAAAAATTGCGCATGAGGCAAGCGAGAAGGAGGTTATCATCGCTGAAGCCGAGCGGGACAGCATCAAATACAAGCAGGTTGAATATATGCAGAGCAAGATCGGATCCATTTTTGAATGCGTTATTTCGGGGGTAACTGAATGGGGTATTTATGTCGAGGACCCGAATACCAAATCGGAAGGAATGATAAGGTTGCGTGATTTGAGTGACGATTACTACGTGCTGGATGAAAAAAATTACTGCGTCATTGGTGAGCGAACGAAGAAAAAGTATTCTCTCGGCGACCCTGTCCGCGTCCGCCTCGCCTCTGCCGACCTCGACCGCAAAACTTTGGATTTCAAGCCGATTTGACAAAATCGCTATCTAATAATATACACTTTTCCGTGGCCCGGACCCTAAATTTTTGACACCGATTCTGTATAATTAATCGTTAATTAA
>CAYXKV010000038.1:0-2875 GCA_964464975.1 uncultured Candidatus Saccharibacteria bacterium
TTTTTCATATCAAAACACTAACAGAAATATTTAAATTCAAAAGATAATCTGCCAGCATGCGCGCAAGTAGAGCGGCCGATCTTTCGTCAAGGATCTCCTCAGGTTCGGCCGCTTCATAAGGCCCTGCGTTTTTCCGTTTTCGCCGGGGATCCGATATCCTCGACGCAAAGAGTCCGCCGGCTCTTCCGGCGCTCCTGCTCGCAGGGCATCACATCGGGGTGCGAACTCTCCTCAAGAGACATCCGCCCCCGACATCAAGACGATATGTATGTACGGGACCCGTCCCCCGAAAGGGCGGGTGGAAGAGGGAAACCTCGGGCTCGCAAGAGCTGACACCCACCGCTGTGCACGGCGGGGGTTTAAATTTATGTTAATATTTTCACATGGATGTTTTTGCCCACGCGGCGTGGACCAATCTGATTTTTTATAAAAAATTGAAGCAGAGGAAGAGAGATCTTTGGGTGGCAGTATTGTTTGGAGTCTTGCCCGACCTCCTCTCGTTTGCTCCCGTATTTATATATTCTTGGGTTTTTGGCACAGGCTTTATGGAACTTATAGGGCGTGATATCTGGGTTATGAGATTTGCGGCCGAATCTTACAAATATACTCACAGCATCGTCATATTCGCCATTCTCATCGCTTTGGTCGCCGTAATCAGGAAGTACCTCGGCAAAAATCCGCTATATCTGCCTATTCTGGCATTTGGCCTCCACACCCTGATCGACATACCGACCCACAAAAATTTTTACGAAACACCTTTCCTTTTTCCTCTCTCGGACTATACGTTTTCTTACGGGGTGTCGTGGGCTCATCCAGTTTTCATGGCCATAAACTATTCCTTGCTAGCGATCTTTTATGTGCTTTTGACCAGGAGTCTTTTTAAGCAGAAGTGAAGCGTCTGTGATATAATCGGACAAATTATTCTTAATCAATAAATATGGACTTTTCGACCATCATTTTAATCGCGGTTTTGGTTCTCGTGGGCTGGTTTATTTTGGCCTATAACAGGTTTGTGAGGCTTATGACTCACGCCAAGGAAGCCTGGAGCGACATCGAAGTGCAGATGAAGCGCCGCTACGACCTTATCCCAAATCTAGTAAACACGGTCAAAGGCTATGCTAAGCATGAGTCAAGCGCTTTCGAAAATGTCACCAAAGCCAGAGCTATGGCTTTAGGCGCCCAAACTCTTCATGACAAGGGTGAAGCCGAAAACATGCTTACCGGAGCCCTGAAATCGCTTTTTGCCGTGGCCGAAGCATATCCAGACCTCAAGGCCAACCAGAATTTTCTAGAGCTTCAGAGGGAACTCTCCGACACCGAAAACAAAATCCAAGCCGCGAGGAGATTTTATAACACCAACGTCCGCGATCTCAATATCGCGACCGATACCTTCCCTTCAAACTTTGTAGCCAAAATTTTTAATTTCAGCAAGATGGAATTCTTCGATCTCGAGGGCAGCGAAGCGGCGAAGGAGCCGGTCAAAGTGGAGTTTTAGGCATATTTGCGCCAGCGGAAGTCTTTGTGATAAAATGACTTGCCTTATTTTAATTGAAAATTCATGAAGCAAGTTGCAATATACACAACCCCGACCTGTCACTTCTGCCACATGGCAAAGGATTATTTCAAAGAACATAACATCGCCTACTCCGAATACGATGTGCTTGCTGACATGGACAAAAGGCGAGAGATGGTTGAAAAAAGCGGCCAGCTCGGAGTGCCTGTTATAACCATAGACAACAATGTAATCGTTGGCTTCGACCAGCCTACAATAGCCTATTTGCTGGGGATTTAGTGAAGTGCAAATAGACGGGTGGGGTGTGATATAATAAGTAAATGGAACCCGAAGAGAGGGAAATCTTAAAAAAGACTCTTGAGCTTGCTCAGGAGAACAACAAAATGCTCCACGCCATACGGCGCTCCATGTTTATCGGCCGCATCGTTCGCATCGTCTATTGGGTGGTGATAATCGGCGCGGCAGTGGGCATCTACTACTACATCGGCCCCTACATCGAAGGGGCGATCAGAGCCTACGGCAGCGTCAAAAGCGACATCAAAACTTTCGGTGATCTTTTTAGGTAGCTAAAAATTTTGTAATTTGATATTGCTCCATTTATTTATATAATCAAGTTATGAGTATTGATGAAATAAAAGAAAAAATATCGCCGATTTTGCGCGCTTATGGAGTCAAAAAAGCGTCTGTTTTTGGTTCGGTATCTCGTGGAGATGATCGTCCAGATAGCGATGTGGATTTGTTGGTAGAATTCGGGCCTGGACCTATGGGTCTGATTGAATATATAGGGTTTATACACAAACTTGAAGATACTCTGGGTAGAAAGGTGGATCTGGTAACTGAGGGTAATGTAAACAAACACTTGGAGCCATATATAAGACCAGATGTAAAAAAAATATATGAAGAAGGACGATAATGTTTATATCGAGCTGATTTTGGATTCAATCAGAAAAATTGAGTCCTTTTTGGAGGGATTTAATAAAGAAAAATTTACTAAAGACCAAAAATCTCAAAGTGCAGTTATTTTGCACCTAACTTTAATAGGCGAGAATTCAAAAAAAATTTCAGAAGACATAAAATCAAAAATTGATTTGCAGTGGAAAGAAATTGCCGGATTTAGAGATGTAGCTATCCATGATTATATAAATTTAAAACTGGATGTTGTTTGGGATACGATAACAAAAAATATTCCTGAACTAAAGTCGAAATTATTGAAATACAAGGGAGGCTAAATTTAATGCGTTAGCACCTCTCTCGTATTATATTGCGCAAACTGAACATGGAATGATATGTATTATGTACACTTTTGTGCTGGCCCGGACCCTAAATTTTTGACACCGATTCTGTATAATTAATCGTTAATTA
>CAYXKV010000039.1:0-1800 GCA_964464975.1 uncultured Candidatus Saccharibacteria bacterium
TGGGCTGATGAAAATATGACTTATACTACCACATCGAGTTGATCCCATTTTTGTTCCATTTTGTTGTAAGTTTCAAAAACTTCTTTCCTCTTAGATTGAAGAGATTTTCCAAGGGTCTCTTTACACCACACAAGAACCTGTTTGGTACGAACTGTTTCCATAGCCTTTTGAACAACATCCACCGTAGTTTTAGAAACCACTGCCGCAACACTCAACAACATTCCGGTAAAACCACTCTTTGATTGGTTCTGTTCTAATTGTTTCAATTTGCCAAAAACAGATTCAATCACTTCACTACTTCCAAGCAGTCGTTCACTCGGTTTTGCTTTTGACGATTCTTGTGATACAAAAGCTAATAATTCTTCTCGAACCTTTTTGGCTCGCTCTGTGTGAACCTGCAAAGGTAAAATCTCATCTAATCTAAGATGACAATTATAATATAGTCCCTCTTTTCTCACAAAACTTTCTGTTATTGCTACGATTTCAAACAACTCCTTCCATTCGCTAATATCATTGCGAAATTGAGTAACCCATCCCAGTTTCTCTTTGACTTGTTTTTGATCAAACATTTTATCTACGGTAGTCTCTTCTTTCTCAAGAAAAATGAGTATCTTTTCTCCCCATTGAACCAGGATGTCTATATTCATGTATCGTGCCTTCGTTTTTTGGTTTGGAGGAGCCAGAGCAGATAAGGAAGTCTGCTGAACCTTCTGTCTTGTCTGAGCAGTCAACCGAGTAAACTCCTGCCATCTTTCATCATCTTGAAGTTCATTCCTTAAAACATTAGCAGTCTTGTGTTTGATATCGTAAATATAGCAAGTCTTCTGATGTTCTTTACAAAATTTCTCAATCCCTGATTTCAAATCAGAACCTTGATCCCCTATAATTTCTCTGGGTATTCCTGTTTCCTTAATAGTTTCTTCTAATTGTTGATAGACAATCTCACCATTGGAATTCTTCACAGGAAATAAAGCAAGAGGTTCAACATCTTCATGGCTAACAGGAGTGCCAGGAGGGGGCAAACCTGAAAGACGAATCCCAAGAATAACCAAACACTTCTCAACCCCAAATTGAACAGTATGATCAACAATCCACACCCAATCGCCTGCTTGCTCTTTCTTCCTTGTGAGTTTATAATATCCTAACCGAAGCAACCAAATCCGACCAGTAAACCACGAAGGAACTGAAAAGGGTAATCCAAAAAACGACACTATTATCTCAATGGTATGCTCCACACACCGAAAACTTGCTGCAGCTGATAACACCAACGACACAAATAGCATAATGCAACCAATAGAATACTTGTGATAAACCGGAATGACACTTAAACTCTCAGAGCCTTCTAAATTCCCTCTCTCTTCAACTGCTTTTTTTTTAAGTCTTTCTAACTCTTCTTCTAATTCTCTTTCTTTCTCTCTTAACCGAACAAGTTCCTTCTCTACTTCCTTCGCTCTTGTCTTCCAATGTTCCTTACTCCTTTCTAAAAACCGAATCCTGTTCTTGAGTCTTTTAATCATCGTTTTCACTTCACGACATTTGGTCTTCCATTTATTCCGACTACTCTCAAAGAATTTGATTAACTTCCTCAGCGGACTTTTGTAATCGTTATATTTTCGTTCACCTTTCATTTTGCCTCCTCAAACTTGTTTTTCAGTTTCATTCGTTAAACATAAAAATTAAATCTTTATAAAACAAATTATATGCAATTTTATACCATATGTCAAGCAAAAAAGAGGAACAAAAATGATACAATTTTACAATGGGAAAACTGTCTAAATATGAAACATTTTCATCAGTCCA
>CAYXKV010000040.1:0-1792 GCA_964464975.1 uncultured Candidatus Saccharibacteria bacterium
TTTTTCATATCAAAACACTAACAGAAATATTTAAATTCAAAAGATAATCTGCCACCAAATGCCCGAAGGGGTGCGCAGTATTGTGCATCCCTTTGAATTTTTATGCTTTTATTTTCTCTTTTTTTTGGTAATATGCAGATGATTTTAGGAGGGGTGCCGGAGTGGTCTAACGGAACAGTCTTGAAAACTGTCGCCTCGGCAACGGGGCCGTGAGTTCGAATCTCACCCCCTCCGCCATTGACAATGAATAATTAATATTGTCTAAAAAGTAACTACTTGACCTCGATGCAATACTGGGTATCGGCATAGCCGCATCGAACGATAGTACCTTTGATAGTGTAGACTTGGTCCTTAACGTAGCCCCCGCATGAGCTTGGCATGCCCTGACAAACAATATTTTTGCCATCTTTGTAAAGCAGAAAGGAACCTGTCTCCGGAGGAGTAGGGCCTATGTAGACTTTGGTAGCGCAAGTGCTTGAATCCGGAGGTTCAACACTCAAACAATCGGCCCTGAAATTGGCTCTGTCTTTCACATAAACAGTTTTGTTTATATATGCATCTTTTTTATCCCAAAGCTCTCCTGAAGACATTATTGACGGTGTAGGGGCGGGAGTCGGAGTAGGAGATGGCGTAGGCGTGAGAGCTGGTGAAGGAGTCGGATTTGTTTTTATCGACTCATTTTTGAACAGAGACTTGCCGCTTCCTGTAGGCGGAGTAACGGTCGAAATTCCAGTTTGCTCTGGGTTTAAAAGACCGTATCCGCGATCAGTACTCTTGTGATTCATATAAACGGCGCCGCCAGTTGCTCCGACGACCACGGCTGCGATAAGCATCAGAACAAAATAGCTTGTTTTTATCTCTTTCATTTTGTTTAATTAGAAAATAAATCTCTGCTTATTATATAACAAAACAACATGGATGAGAATATAAAAAATTTAGCGACTATTGATGATTTCAAAAGAATAGAAATTAGAGCAGGCAAAATCCTGACAGCAGAGACGGTCGCTGGGTCGGAAAAACTTTTGAAACTCTCGGTGGATTTAGGGGAACAAGAACCGCGGCAGGTGATTTCGGGTATAGCAAAGTATATTTTGCCTGAAAATCTTGTAGGTACTAAATGCGCATTCGTCACCAATTTGGAACCGAGAGAAATAATGAGCCTTGAGAGCAAGGCTATGATCATGGCTATATCCGGAGAAAATTATTTCTCTCTTCTTAGAGTATCGGATGACGCCCCCCCTGGAAGTTTGGTGAAGTGAGAAATACACAATTACAAAATAGTACATTTTGATTATGGTAAAATTGGATCAATGGAAACCATTATTGAATGGCAATCGCCCGAGCACCACTTCGACCGTAAAAATGTAGATTGGTACTGGGCGCTGGGGATAATCGTGCTTGGCAGTGTGGTGCTTGCCTTTTATTTCAAGAATTTTTTATTTGCAATTTTCTTAATCATTGCAAGCATAGTCGTAGGCACCCTTTCATATCAGGAAACCAAGTCCGCTCCGGTGAAAATAACCACCAAAGGCATCGCTTTCGGCAGGAGGCTATATCCGTGGCTTTCAGTCCGCTCCTTTTGGATTGAGGACGATCACATTCACGGCGCAAGAATACTTCTGCATTCCACAAACCCTTATCTCCCTCTTATCGTCATACCCATAAGCGAGGAAGTGGACCTAAACGACGTTCGCGATATTTTGCTTGAATTTATAGAGGAAGAATTCCTGCACGAATCCATATTCCATAAATGGTTTGATAAAATCATCGCCAGGTAATCTGCATTCCCAAC